>NZ_CAJF01000017.1 GCF_000304335.1 Microbacterium yannicii PS01
CCCTTCTCGGGATCCTTCCTCCATCCGGGCCGATTCCACGACGATGGGCGCACCGTCGTCGACCAGCTCGGCGATCGAGATCACGGCCGGCGTGGCACCTGCGTCGCGCGTCGGATCGATGTTGCTCGAGGGGATGGATGCATCGCCCATCATGGCGAGGCCCTCGGGCGCCTCCTGCGGGGTCCGCTCCTCGGCGGGAAGGTCATCCGACAGCGCACTCGCCGAGATCTGGGACACCGGTGTCTTGCTCTTCTTGCGGCGCAGGGCCACGAGAGGCGGCGGCATCGCCGTCCCGCCGGCGAGGACATCGGCCAGAGAGTTGGCCGCGATGATCGTCAGCGCCAGGATCGCCCCCGTCGGGATCATCATCCAGGGCTGCTGGAAGATGAACCGCGACGCGGTCTGGATCATGCCACCCCACGTCGGCTCCGGCGGCTGCGGCCCGAGACCGATGAACGCCAGCGCCGCCTGGATCCCGATGCCGACACCGAACAGCAGCACGAACTGCACGATGACCGTCGTCGACATGTTCGGAAGGACGTGCCGGATGCTGGCGAGCATGGGGCGCACGCCGTCGACGGATGCCGCCTCGACGAACAGCTGCCTGTGCAGGGACTTCGCCTGCCCGAAGAGAACCTTGTACATCGCCCCGAACAGGAGCAGTCCGAACGCGATCATCACCAGAGGCATGTTGGCGCCGACCGCGGCGATGAAGGCGAGGAGGATGACGGTGCCCGGCAGCGAGAGGACGATCTCGCTGATCCTGTTCATGACGCCCTCGGCGCGAAGGCTGCGTGATGCCCAGAGCGTGATGGGAACGGTGACCCCGATGGCCACGACGGGCACCAGGACTGCGACGAAGATCGTCGGCGCCGCCGCTGTCACCAGACGCGAGAGCAGGTCGCGGCCCAGCTCGTCGGTACCGAGCAGGTGGGCGAGCGACGGCCCCTGGAGGACGGCTGTCAGATCCTGCTCGAGGGGACCGTATCTCAGCCACAGCGGCGACGTCAGCGATGCGAGGACCAGTCCGACGAGCCAGACCAGGGAGATCACCGCCGCGGGCGAGCGGAGGATCCGCCCTCCCAGTCGGCGCTCCGTGCGGCGAGGTCGGACGATCGATGTGGTGGAGACGGTCATGATGCACGCAGCTTCGGGTCGAGGGTCCGGTTGAGCAGTTCGAGGGCGACGTTGACGACGACCACGACGAGCGTCGCGACCAGGACGAGCGCCTGCACGAAGGGGAGGTCCGCCGAGCCGACCGCCGCCTGCATTGCCTGACCTATGCCGGGAAGGGCGAACAGCACCTCGATGATGACCGAGCCGCTGAACAGCACGATGAATTGGATGGCGATGCTCGCGATGATCGGAAGGCTCGCGCCGCGCAGAGCATGCACGTAGATGATCCGGGTCGTCGGCGTGCCGATGGCCCGGAGGGTGCGCATGTGCTCTTGAGTCAGCGTCTCCGACATCGACGCGCGCGTCTGCCGCGCGATGCCCGCAGCCGACGTGATCGCGATCGTCAGCACGGGCAGGATCAGCGATCGCGCCCATGCCTCGGGGTTGGTGGCGAACGGGACGAATCCCGTCGCCGGGAGCAGCCGTGCCTGAACGGCGAAGACATAGACCAGCAGCACGCCGACCCAGAACGCGGGAACGGAGAGGAGGACCCCCGACAGAGCGGTGATGAATCGGTCGACGGCACCCCCGCGAACCGCGGCGGTGACGCCGAGGACGATGCCCACGACGGCACTCAGGAGCGTCCCGAAGAACGCGAGCGCCGCGGTGACCGGCAGCCTCTTCGCGATGTCGGGGCCGATCGGGCGCCCGTCGATGAGCGAGACGCCGAGGTTTCCCTGCAGGACCTGCCCGACCCACGCGAAGTACTGCTGTATCCAGGGGTCGTACCAGCCGATCGACTCGTTGTAGGCGACGACCTCCTCGGGTGTCGCCGACTGTCCGAGGGCCACACCGCCCGGGGTCGAGCCGGAGAGGTGCACGAGGACGAAGGCGATGAACGACGCGATCAGCAGCGTCAGGATCGCCCACGCGACCCGCTTGAGTACGAAGAAGAGCATCATCACTCCCTGCGGTGACGGGGACGGTGCCGGCGGCGAGACCGCCGGCACCGTCACCTGGTCAGGATGCCGGCTGAAGGGTTGCCAGGATCGGGAAGACCTCCGCACCGGGGAAGGTCGGCTCGGCGACCTTCGCGGTGTCGTACGCCCACGGCGCGACCTGCTCGAAGAGCGGGATCAGCCAGCCCGAGTCGACGATGGAGCGATTCATGTCCTCGAGCGCGGTGGCCTGTGCCTCTTCGTCGCCCGAGCCCAGTGCTGCACCGTACGCGCCGGCCGCGGCCTGGATCTCGGGGTTCTGGGCTCCGTGGAAGTTGGCGAATCCGAAGAGGACGCCGAAGACGTTGCCCGCCGGGTTCGTCCACGTCAACGGGAGCGGGCCGCCGAGGGGCTCGGTCTGGACGACGGCGAACAGCTCTTCCGTCGATGCCGCGTTCTTCAGGGTGACGTCCACTCCGATGGCCTCCCAGTACGGCTGCAGTGCCTCGAGATCGCGCTGGCTGCCCTGCGAGATGGTGAACTCGAACCCGAAGCCGTCGGGATATCCGGCCTCGGCCAGGAGCTCCTCGGCGCCTTCCGGATCGTACGCGTACTGCTCATCGAGTTCGGGGAGGAAGCCGGGGCTGTCGGCGGGCAGAGCGTTGGCCGTCGGGATCTCGCCGGGATGGACCGCCTCGACATACGTCTCACGGTCGATCGCCATCGAGAGGGCCTGATAGACGCGCGGGTCTGCCCACTGCGGGCCGAGTGCTCCGACCTTGTCGAAGGCGACGATGTTCTGGACGGTGCCGCCGTTGGTCACCAGGCCGATGCCCGCGGACTCCACCTGAGGCTGCGTGTCCGCGGCGATCAGTGCCAGATCGACTTCACCGGAGATCGCAGCGTTCACGCGTGCCTGGGGGTCGACGATCGGCCGGAACTCGTAGGTGTCGAACGGGTAGTCGGCGGCGGCGTCGCTGTCGTCCTTCTTCACGAGCAGGTAGGTGTTGCCCTTGACGGTGGCCTCCTCGTCGACGGTGAGCGGTCCGGAGCCATCGGGCGTCGCGTCCAGGGCTGACCGGTCCGCGGTGCCTGTGGGACCGACGATGGCGCCGGCCGGCTGGACGAGGTTCGCCTCGAACCCCGGCTGGGGCGCCGCGAAAGTGAGCGTCACCGTGTCTTCGTCGACCACCGTCACATCTGCGATCTCCTGCTCGCCGCCGGCGGCGAAGCCGCTGTACGCGGACAGGTCGGGATCGCCGCGGAAGTCGAGGTTCTGCTTGACCAGGTCGGCCGTCACCGTGGAACCGTCGGCGAAGGTCGCGCTCGTGTCGAGATCCAGGGTGAGCTGCGTCTGGTCGGCGTTGTACTCGAAGCCGGTGACGAGATCGGGAACGACCTTGCCCTCCTCGTCGAGGACGAAGAGCGAGTCGTAGATCCCCTCGAAGAACATTCGCTGGCCGCTGCCGTACCGCAGCGGGTCGTATCCGAGTGCGGCCTGGTCGGAGTCGAGGGCGATGACAAGGGTCGACGCGTCTGCGGGATCGCCGCTCGCGCCCGTGCCGCCTCCCCCGCCGCCGGAGCAGGCGCTGAAGGCGAAGGCGGATACGGCCGCCGCCGCGAGGACGGCGGCGCCGCGTGCTGGTGTGATGCGAGACATCCTGATCTCCTGTGATCGTCGGGTGTTGGTGCGGACTTCAGTGTTCGCAGATCGCCCGAGAAGAGCGGTCCTGGTTCCTAGGGTGACCCCGCCGGTGTGGTTTGGCCATTCGGATACATACGGCCCTGCATTAGGTTGCGCCTAAGATAGCGCTCGATTCAAGAACCTAATGAAACTTACTTTCACTCATTGAACATGTATGCCAGGATGGCTTGCGAGTCAGAGAGGACCGCCCATGCGCGCATCATCCTTCCCCGAGACGTTCCTCTGGGGAGTGGCCACCGCCGGCCACCAGAACGAGGGAGACAACGTCCACAGCGACACGTGGTTCCTCGAGAACGTGACCCCCACGATCTTCCGGGAGCCGTCCGGGAAGGCGACGAACGGGTGGGAGCTGTGGGAGTCGGACCTCGATCTGGTCGCGGGGATGAACCTCAACGCCTTCCGCTTCTCGGTGGAATGGGCCCGCGTGGAGCCCGTCGAAGGCGAGTTCTCCGAAGACGCCCTCGCACACTATGAAGCGCTGGTGGAAGGATGCCTCGCGCGCGGTCTCGCGCCGATCGTGACCTTCAACCACTTCACCTCACCGCACTGGTTCGCCAAGCGCGGAGCCTGGCTCGACCCCGCGGCGCCGGAGCTCTTCGCCCGCTACTGCGGCGCGGTGATGGACCGCTTCGGGGATCGGATCGCACTGGCGGTCACCTTCAACGAGCCCGACCTTCCCGAGATGCTCACCTGGGCGCACCTGCCCGAGTTCATCGCCGACCTCGAACGCGAGACGCTCGAGGTCGCGAGCCGGGAGGCCGGGGTCGAACGATATCGGGCCGGGAACGTCATGCTGCGTGAGGACTTCGCCGGCATGCGCGCCGGCATGACGGCAGGGCACCGTGCGGCGAGAGCCGCGATCAAGTCCCGCCGCCCGGAACTGCCGGTCGGACTGTCTCTGGCGATCGTCGACGACGTCGCGGCGCCGGGAGGGGAAGAACTCCGCGACCGCAAGCGGGCTGAGGTCTACGAGCACTGGCTGATCCTCGCGCGGGAGGACGACTTCGTCGGAGTGCAGAACTACGAGCGCATCGTGTACGGCCCGGACGGCATGGTCGCGGCGCCGGAAGGCGCGGCCATCAACGGCATGGGCACCGCCGTGGAGCCTGACTCCCTGCGTGGCGCCGTCGCGTACGTGTACTCCGTCGCGCAGGTTCCGGTGCTGGTCAGCGAGCACGGGATCGGCACTGAGGACGACGTGCTCCGCGCCGGGTTCCTCGAGCCCTCGCTGGAGGGTCTCGCGAGGGCCATCGCCGACGGCGTGCCCGTGCTCGGCTACTGCCACTGGACGCTCATGGACAACTTCGAGTGGATCTTCGGCTATGGCCCCAAGCTGGGTCTGCACGAGGTCGACCGCGAGACCTTCGAGCGCACTGCCAAGCCGAGCGCCGGCGTCTACGCCGAGCTGGTCCGCAGTGCTCGAGGCGGGGAGGCGTAGCATCGGGCGACTGTCGGTGACGGATGCCGCGGCCGGCCATAACCGGCGTCGATGGGCTCGATAACCTAATCGGTCTTCGCTGATGCCCTCCGACCCCCTTCAATGAGGGTGAGTCGAAGGAGATTCAATGACGAAGCCCATTCTCGACGTCGAGAAGACGTCCACCCGACGCGCCGGAGCCTGGCAGGCCGCCCTCCTGCTCGCCGGCAGCTGCATGCCCGTGATGGGGTCGGTCCTCATCACGCCCGTCCTGCCCCAGCTGTCACAGGAGTTCGGCGATCAGCCCGGTTCGGACGTGCTCGTTCCGATGATCGTGGCGATCCCCGCCCTCATGATCGCGATCTTCGCGCCCTTCGCCGGGCAGATCATCGACCGGGTCGGGCGGAAGAACCTGCTGATCGTGGCGATGCTCGCCTATGCCATCGCCGGCACCGTTCCCGCCTACATCGAGAGCCTCGCCGGCATCCTCATCAGCCGCACCTTCGTGGGCGTGTTCGAGGCGGCGATCATGACGGTGTGCACGACGCTGATCGTCGACTACTTCCACGAAGAGCGGCGGCGCAACAAGTACCTGAGTCTGCAGACCGTCGCGACGACCCTCGGCGCCACGGTCTTCATCGCCCTCGGCGGAGCGGTCGGATCGGCGGGGTGGCACGCGCCCTTCTGGATCTACGCCATCGCGGCGCCCATCGCGATCGTGATGGTCTTCGCACTGTGGGAGCCCGGTCGCGGGGACTCGACGGACGCCCACATCGCTGCGGGCGAGAAGGCGCGGGTGCCGTGGCGCATCCTCGGCCTGCCGATCCTCGTCACCGTCTTCGGCGGCTTCACGTTCTACGTGATGATCATCGAGGTCAGCTACCTGGTCGTAGGCACCGGCGTCGTCCCGAACGACACCGCCACCATCGGCCTCGTCGCCGCGATCGCGTCGCTCGCCACGGCGGCGGGAGCCTTCACGTTCCCGCGGATCGCACGCCGCGGCATCGCGGTGCTGCTGCCGCTGGCGTTCGGACTCCAGGCCGTCGGCATGATCATCGTGTGGCTCTTCGCCGGATTCGCCGGCGTGCTGATCGGCGCGGTCGTCGCGGGCTTCGGCTCCGGCATCCTGCTGCCCGCCCTCGTCACGTGGGTCGTCTCCCGCACGCGGTTCGAGGAGCGGGGTCGCGCCACCGGCTGGTGGACGTCGTCGTTCTTCTTCGGCCAGTTCGTGACCCCGATCATCATGGGCGCGATCACCGGAGCCTCCGGCGCTCCGCTCCCCGTCGCGGTGGGCGTGGTCGGCATCGCCGCTGCGGTGGTGGCCGTCGTCCTCGCCGTCGGTCTGCGCCGCACTGCACGCGTCGAGACCGCCGCACACTGACAGCGGAGGAGGGCCGGACCCCGTCGACGGGGTCCGGCCCTCTCTCGTTGCGGAAGCGGTGTGCCCAGCGCGGGTGGCGCCGTGCGGTCACCGCGCAGCGGCCCCGACGACCGCGGCTCGCAGCTCCTCGACGATCCGGCGGGCACCGCGCACGGCGATCGCAACGCTCATGAGCGTCGGATTCATGGCGTTCGCCGTCGGGATGAGCGCGTTGCCGCCGACGACGAGACCGTCAAGGCCCCAGACGCGCGACCACGGGTCGGCCACCGACGTCCCGTCGTCGACCTCACCCATCCGCATCGTGCCCATGTAGTGCAGGCTCGACCCGTTGGGAAGGAGCCGTGGCTCTGCGACGAACGCACCCAGCGCACTCCCCACGCGGCGAAGCCGGTCGGTGGCCTCGACGATCTCGGTCTCTTCGGCTTCGGTCAGCGCGTACCGGATGGTCATGTTGGGAAACCCGCGATAGTCGGGCTCGCCGTCGTCGAAGGTGACCGCGTCTTCGAATCGCGGGCGCTTGCGGAGGCCGTAGCCCATGTTGACGAAGCCCCAGCGGTTTCCGGCGTACGGCGACGCCGGGTCGAGCGGGAAGGGCGTGGACTCGGAGTACATCACCTGCAGGGCGAACGGGTGATCGGGCTCCGAGAACGGGATGCGGTTGACCGCCGCCACCGGATCGGCCGGATTCGTCGCCCGACGGGCCTTCTCGGCGTCGAGGTCGTCGACCGTCGCGAACCGCTCCATCTTCTCGCCCTCGAGCGCGACCGTGGAGATGACGACCGGATGCTCCGTGAGGTAGTGGCCGAGTGCGGTCGGACGGATGCCGGAGGCCCACAGCAGCTGCGGAGAGCGGAAGGCGTCGGCGGCCACCACGACCACGTCGGCGGGAACGAACGACAGATCGCGCGTGCGCAGGTCTTCGACGGTGACGCCGGTGACACGGCCGTCCTCCCGCTCGATGCGGCGCACCAGGGAGAGGTCTCGCAGCTCGAACCTGGCGGCGAGAGGATGCCCCTCCTCGATGAGCGGCCCCAGAACGACGTCGGCGCCCGCCCAGCGCATCGTGCCGTCGGGCTGGGGGTCACCGGCGACGGGCAGCGTGCCGGGGCCGTATCCGTCCGGCAGCTCCCCCGCGAACTCCTCCTCCAGCAGCGAGCGGATCGCGCCGCCCACAGCGGAGTCGGCGAACGCGGCGCTCTGCACATGCAGAAGACGGCCGGCGTCGGCGATGAGCTCCTCCCACTCGGCATCGGGGATGAACGGGATCTTCTCGCTGAACGCCGGGGCTGGAGTTGCGCAGGTCCAATGGGCGCCCTGGCCGCCGACGTTCGTCGACGCCGCGACCGCGGGGAAGGTGGGCGCGTGCGCGGACCCCTCGCCGCCGAAGTCGAGCAGGTGCGTGCCCTGGCGAGCGGTGAACATTCCCTCGACGACGGCGCCGTCCGGAAGCCCGAGCGAGGCCCGGAAGGATCCTGCCTGCGGACCCTGCGACATCTCCCGTGCGCGCTCCTTCTCCGCCGGGTCGGCGATGTTGCGCACGCTCTCACCCGGAGTCGCGGTCAGCTGCGGGCCGGCCTCGAACATGACGACCCGCGCGTCGGGCGAGCCCTCCAGGATGAGTCGCGCGTATGCGGACCCGATGGGGCCGCTGCCGACGATGGCGATGGTGGGGCTGTGAGACATGGGTTCTCCTGAGGTCGCGAAGGCGAGGCTTTCAGACGGTGGTGCCCGCAGCGGGCATGCGGGACGGGGATGACGACGGTGCCGGCTCGTGTTCGTCCGACAGCCGGCCCTGAGGCAGCAGCACGGCTGCCACGATGCCGACGGCGTACACGATGGCGAGCGCCACGAACACCGGTGCGAACACATCGCGGTAGATGGCGGCGATCTGCGTCTGAACGCCGGCGGAAGCCGCATGCACCAGCTGCGGCGTGAGCGTCGCGGCATCGGTTCCCCGTGGCAGGAGAGCGGCGACCCCGAAGCCGACGACTCCTCCGATGACGGCGGTGGTCACGGTCGAGCCGATCTGACGAACGAGGTTGACGGTCGCCGTGATCGCCCCGGTGTCCGAGCGAGGCGCGGCGCTCTGGACGACGGCGATCACGAGGCTCATGAACGCTCCCGTGCCGGCGCCGACGACGAACATGACGGCCATCGGCACCCAGAGCGGAAGCCCCACGGGAAGCAGCGCCATGATCGTCAGGCCGACTGCCCCCAGGGCCGTGCCCGCGATCGGGTAGACGCGGTAATGACCGGTTCGGCTCACCAGGAAGCCCGAGAGGAGGTTGGTCAGCAGCATCCCGAAGACCGTCGCGATCGGGACCAGCCCCGACACCGTCGCGGAGGTGCGATAGGCCATCTGGAAGTACGTGGGCAGGTAGGCCGTGATCGAGAACAGGCCGATGCCGATGATGGCCGAGAGTGCGACCCCGGCGGAGATCGTGCGGTTCGCGAAAAGCCGCAACGGCACGATCGGCTCCTGCGCCCGGCGCTCGACGAGGAAGAACGCGGCGAAGCCGGCGGCTGCGACGAGGAATGCGGCGATCGCCGGGACCCGCGCCGCCGGGTCGCCGATCCAGGTCACGGCGAGCACGAGAGCGATGAAGGCGACGGCGAATGCGAGCGAGCCGGCGACATCGAAGCGCGGGCGGGCGGCGCCGTCGATGTGGGGCACCGTGAACACGGCGAACACGAGCGCCGCGATCCCGACCGGCAGGTTGATCCAGAACACCCAGGGCCAGCCCCAGTAGTCGGTGATGAGGCCGCCCAGGACCGGTCCGATCAGGATCGCGATCGGGAAGGCCGCGCCGATGACGGCCATGTAGCGCGGCCGCTCCCGGGGAGAGGTGACCTGAGCGACGATCGTCTGAGACATCAGCTGCAGTCCCGACGAGCTCATGCCCTGCACGAGACGCGCGGCGATCAGCCATCCCATGTCGGGCGCCAGTCCGCACACCAGAGAGGCGACGAGGAAGACGCCGAGTGAGACGAGGAACACTGCACGGGGGCCGACGATGTCACCGAGCCTGCCGAGCACCGGCATCACGACCGTGCTGGCGAGCGTGTACCCGACCACGATCCAGCTCATCTGCTCGAGCGCGCCCAGTTCGCCGGCGATCGTCGCGAGGGATGTCGCCACCACCGTGTGATCCAGGGCGCCGAGGAAGGCGACGGTGAGCAGGGAGGCGACGAGCAGACGGAGCCTGACCGGTGAGAGCGGCATACGAGTGGTTTCGCCCGAACGATCGGGCCGTCGACGCGACCGGTTGTGCCTTCGCCGAAACCATCCGGCGAAGAACGGGTCCGAGGACCCCAACGTCATGTCGATTCTAGACGAGCTTAGGCTCAAAAACAACCAAAGATAGACTTTCGGAGGTCAGGATCGGTGACGCGTTCGCGGGCGCGGGCGCGCGACCGGCAGCGGCGGCGCCGCGACGTAGTCGCCGACCGTCCCCCGAAGCTCGCCGATGCCCTCGACGGTCATCACGACCTCGTCGCCGGGTTGCAGCGGGCGTGGTGTGAGCCCGCCGTTGCGGCCCCACAGTTCGCCGAGGCATCCGCCGTTGCCGACCGTCCCCGACCCGAGCACGTCGCCCGGCACGACGCGCGCGTTGCGCGAGGCGTAGGCGACGAGCTCGGGAAAGGGCCACCCCATGTTCGAGACGAGGTCCTCGCCGATCAGCTCTTCGTTGACGCGCACCTCGGCGCGCACCGCAAGGAATCCGTCGGCGTCGAGGTAGGGTGCGAGCTCGTCGGCCGTGACGATCCACGGGCCGAGGCTCGTGCCGAAATCCTTGCCCTTCGCGGGCCCCAGGCGCACCTTCATCTCGCGGCCCTGCAGGTCGCGCGCGGACCAGTCGTTCATGATCGTGTAGCCGAAGATGCGGGATGCCGCGGCCTCCGCCGTCAGGTTCACCCCGTCGCTGTGGGAGCTCGACACACCGGCCCCTGACTCGGTCCCTGAGCCTGTCGAAGGGCCCCCCACGATCGCCGCGACCTCGAGCTCGAAGTCCAGCCGCTCGGTGACCGGAGGCTGGACGGTCTCGCCCGGACCGAGGATGGTGTGCGGGTTCGTGAAATAGAACGTGGGCGCCTGGTACCACTCGTCGGCGACGTGACTCTTGCCTTCGACGCCGGCGCTCACGCCCTCGACGTGCTCTTCGAAGGTCACGAAGTCGCGGACGGATGCCGGCACCAGCGGCGCGAGCAGCGTCACCTCGGCCAGCGGGGTGCCCGTATCGCCCGCGACGCGGGCGAAGGCGCCGTGTGCGGCCTCCAACCCGGCGGCGAGCACCGCCGCAACGGTCAGCCCGTCGGGGAAGGGCACCACCCGATCGTCGACGACGAAACCTTCGCCGACACCGGTCGCCTCTTCCCACCGCGCGAGCCTCATGCGGGCACCTTCGTCCGCAGCAGCTCTTCGGCGTTGCCCGCAAGGACGCGGCCCGCGACGTCATCCGGCAGACCCGCCGAGCGCACGAAGGCCACCGGGTCGTCGAGCCCCATGTCGAAGGGGAAGTCGCTGCCCAGCACCACCTGCGACGCCCCGGCGACCTCGATGAGATGCCGAAGGGCCGCGGGGTCGTGCACGACCGTGTCGAACCAGATCTTCTTCAGGTAGCTGGACGGCTCGTGCGCGCACCCGTGCGCGTCGGGCCGTACCCGCCAGGCATGGTCGGATCGCCCGATCGCCGTCGGCAGGTAGCCGCCGCCGTGCGCCGCGACGATCTTCAGGCCCGGGTGGCGGTCCAGCACGCCGGCGAAGATGAGGTGCGACAGCGCCACGGCGTTCTCAACGGGCTGACCCACGGTGTTCGCGAGGTAGAACCGATCGAGTCGCTCGTCCAGGCTGCAGCCGAACGGATGCAGGAAAACTACGCAGCCGAGCTCGGCGGCGCGCGCCCAGAACGGCTCGAGCCGTTCGTCCGAGAGCTCGACGTCACCGGCGAACGACGAGATCTCGACGCCGGCGAGTCCTCGTCCGAGCACGGCGTCGTCGAGATACTCGACGATCCGTGAAGGATGCTGCAGCGGCACCACGCCCAGACCCACCAGGCGATCGGGTGCCTGCGCGACGTGCTCGGCGACGAGACGGTTCGTCTCGCCGGCGACCCACACCGCGAGACCTTCGGGCGCCCACGGATAGAAGTGGTTCGGCGAGACGCTGACCCACTGCGTCGCAACCCCCTGCGCGTCCATCGCCGCGAGCCGCTCGCGCACATCGGTGAGCTTCGGGATGCGCGCGCCGACCATCGGACCCGAGACCTTCAGGCTCTCCAGGCCGTTGCGGCGGCGCTCGAGGTCGGCCGCCTCGGCCACCAGCTCGGGCGCGCGCTTCTCGACCTCGGCGTGGACGTGCGGCAGCAGAAGGTGCGCGTGGACGTCGGTGACCGTCGCGCCGGTGGACGCTCCGGCTTCGCCGACGCTCATGCCGGCTGCGCCATCTGCTGCGCGATGCCGAAGATCAGGCCGCCGGCGTCCGCGTCGCGGTTGCCGTCGATCTGCCACTGTCCCAGCTGGACGGATGCCTCGACCACCGCCTGCGCGCGCGGAAGCCGACGCGCGTGGAACTCGTCCCACAGCGCCGCGTCGACCGTGTCGCGGGAGGTGAGCAGCCCGGTCAGGACGAAGGCGTCCTCGAGACCCTGCGCGGCGCCCTGCGCGATGGTCGGCGGGCAGGAGTGGGCCGCGTCTCCGATGATGACGACACGACCGCGGTTCCACGGCTCGGTCACGATGTGCTGCGTGAACCACGTGTAGTTCGCGCGGGCGCCCTTCTCGAGGTCGGCGCGGATCGCGTTCCAGGGCCCGCCGTATGCGCGTGACTCCTCGAGCATGATGCGCGTGGCGTCCTCGTCCGAGACCGCGAAGCGGTCCTGGGCCTTCTCGACGAGGAACGCGTACATCGAGTTCTCGCCGGTCGGCGTGTACCCGGCGATGTAGACAGGCCCGCCGTAGTACAGCTCGCTGCGGACGACCTCGGCGGGACGCGAGACGAACGTGCGCCAGATGCCCATGCCGGTCGGCTCGGGCTTCTGCTCGATGCCGATGAGGTCCCGCACCGTCGAGTGCAGCCCGTCGGCGCCGATCACGAGGTCGTACTCCCCCGCGCTCTCGCCGTCCACGATCACGCTGACCGTGTCGTCGGGGCCGGCGCCGTCCTCCAGCGCCGTGAGCTTCACGCCGAAGCGCACCTGCGCACCGGCCTTCTGCGCGTGGGCGAGCAGGATCTGGGCGAGCGCGGGTCGCGGCATCCCCATCGCCGCCGGGTAGTCCGGTCCGCCCGTCTTGACGTCAGGCAGCTCCGCCACGATCGGGGCGTCCGGTCCGGGCGCGCGCAGGTTCAGGCCCTCGAAGGGGTAGCCGGCCGCGCGGATGTCGTCCCACGCGCCCAGCGCGTCGAAGACGCGCAGCGCGTTCCCCTGCAGCGAGATGCCCGACCCGAGCGCGCTGAGCTCGGGCTTCGACTCGAACACGTCGACGTCGACGCCCGCCTTCGCGAGCTGGATGGCGGCGGCGAGTCCGGTGACTCCGGCGCCGATGACGGCGACCTTGCGTACGGCGGTCATGTCAGAACCTCTCTGTTCTTCAGGATGTTGTTCGGGTCAGAGGACGGCCACGGGATTGATCGGCGAGCCGACCGCTCCGGTGATCGGCAGGGGCGCAGCCGAGAGCAGGAAGTCCCAGCGGCCCCGCGCCGCACACGCGGCGCCGAGCTCTTCGAGGTTCCACATCTCGCCGATCGTGAGCCCCATGTTCGGGATCACGACCTGGTGCAGCGGCTGGAACGCCGGCGCATCGAACTCGTTCGGCCGCACCTCAAAGCCCCACGTGTCGGTCGCGATGGCGGCGATCTCGGTGCGGTGCAGCCACCCCGCCGTCGTCAGCGAGAGGCCGGGAGCCGGCCCGCCGGCGTAGTCGCCCCAGCCGTCGCGGCGGGTGCGACCGTACTGGCCGGTGCGCACCAGCACGATGTCGCCGCGTCCGACGACGCTCGACGGCCCCTGGGCGGCGATGGTGGCCTCGAGGTCGGCGACGGTGACCGCATAGCCGTCGTCGAGCTCGCCCGACTCGGGGTTGATGTGCCGGCCGACGTCGAGCAGCACGCCGCGGGAGACGACGACGGATGCCGCATGCTCGATGCCCGTGACGAGGTCGCCCTCGCTCGTGACGACGTCGCCCGCGCGGCGCCCGTTCCATGCGTTGCCGTGGTCGAAGATGTGGCCGAGCCCGTCCCACTGGGTGGAGCACTGCAACGGCATCGCGATGACGTCATCGGCGCCGCCGATGCCGTGCGGGAAGCCCTGGTTGCCGCGCTCGGCGTCGACGCCGGTGTCGGTCATGGTGTGCACCGGGTTGGTGCGGCGGCGCCAGCCCTTCTGCGGGCCGTTCGTGTCGAAGGCCTGCGCCAGCGAGACGACCACGCCGTCGCGCACGAGCGCCGCGGCCGCCACGCGCTTGGCGGCATCGATGAAGTTGAGCGTGCCGAGCACGTCGTCGTCGCCCCAGCGGCCCCAGTTGCGGTACGCCGCAGCGCGCGCCGCGATCTCGGCCTCGGGGTCCTGGCGGTCGAGGTCGCCCGGGTCGTCCGACAGTTCCGGTCCCTGTGGTTCGACAGGCTCACCAACCGCTCGAAGCTTCATTCCGTCACCGACCGGTCGCAGAGTCATACTCCGCTCACCCCCTCGGCGATGCAGCGGACGACCTGGGTGCCCAGGCCCTCGATCGTGCCCGTCATGACGTCGCCGTCCCGCAGGAACCGTTTCCAGTGCTGACCGTTGCCGGCCGGGCTGCCGGTCAGCAGGATGTCGCCGGGCAGCAGCGGCATGGTCTGCGATGCGCCCGAGACGAGCGCCGGGATGTCGAACAGCAGGTCGCTGGTCGAGGCATCCTGCATCACGTCGCCGTTCAGTTCCAGACGCACGCTCAGGTTCGAGCCGTCGACGTAGGGCGCCGGCACCAGGAAGGGTCCGGTCGGCAGGAAGCCGGGCGCGTTCTTGGCGCGGTACCAGTCAGTGCCGATCTCCTTCATGTCCTTGCGGAACACGAGGTCGCGCGTCGTGATGTCGTTGACCATCGTGTAGCCGGCGACGTGATCGAGGGCGTCCTCGCGCGAGACGCGGAACGCCTCTCGGCCGATGACGACGGCGAGCTCGAGCTCCCAGTCGTGCACCTCGCTGTAGGGCGGCAGGGCGAGCGGCACGTCGTCGCCGACGACGCACGCGGGCAGGCCGATGAAGAAGTACGGCTCACCGTTCGCGGCGCGGTCGTCCATCATCTTCGCCGCCGCTTCGCGTGCTTCGTCGGGGGTGCGATCGGAGTTGTTCGTCAGCCCGGCCGCCACCAGCTCGATCACGTGCTGGCGGTAGTTCGCACCGGTCTGCAGCACCTGGCGCGGCTCGACCGGAGCGGTCAGCGTGACGTCGGCCAGCGGCATCCACCCCTCGGCAGTCTCCGCGAGCGCCGCGAGGCGGTCCCATTCGGGGCGGGCGAGGAAGTCGTTGAGGGATGGCGCTCCCAGGTCCTCGGGAGCGAGCGGGCGGATGCGATCGCGAACGACCAGTCCCAGACGCAGGGAATCGCCCTGCCGGTAGCGGGCGAGAGCGAAGGGGGCGGTCGTACCGTGCGACGTCGTCGTCATGGGATCTCCTGATGGGGTGGTGGTGCGGCGGAGGCGACCGATCGGCCGGTCGCCTCCGCCGGGTCTTGTCAGCCCTGGCCGTGCTTGGCGTACGGGTTGAACAGGGCGTCCTTGATCTCGTCGGGCACGCCCTCCTCGGTCGCGCTCGGGCCGTCGGCCGGCGGGAACGACTCGGTCATCGACATCGGCATCGCGCCGTTGCGGTAGAAGTTGTTCGATCCCTGCGACGGCTTCCAGGTGTTCGCCTCCCAGTCCGGGACGTAGTTGCGGTAGCCGCCGGTGTTGAGCTCGATGCGCAGGCTCGACGGCTCGCGGTAATACAGGAAGTTCTGCTCGCCGATGCCGTGGATCGACGGGCCGTACTCGATCGGGATGCCGTTCTCCATCAGCACGTCGGCGGCGATGAGCAGCTCCTCACGGGTGTCGACCCAGAAGGCGTAGTGGTTGACGCGACCGGCGCGGGTGGAGCCGTCGAGGACGACGCCCAGGTCGTGCGACTTCTCGTTGGTGGTGAGGACCGAGAAGACCGAGATCGGAGCCTCGTCGAGGACGGTGCGCGCCATGAAGCGGAAGCCGAGGACGTCGACGTACCACTTCACGAAGCCGTCGACATCGCTCGTCGCGATCGTCACGTGGTCGAGCTGCCGCGGGGCGCCCGCGACCTTGGACCGCTTCTCGGGGCGGTCAGGGTAGATCGACGCGATCTGCGGCTGCGCCTGGTGGCGCGTGACGTCCCAGTGCAGCGTCATCGAGTGCCCGAACGGCCCGGTGAAGCGGTACGCGCGACCGATGTGCGGGACGTCGTCGAGCCACTCGCCCTGGACGCCGGCCGCCTCGATGCGCTTCGCGGCCTCGTCGAGCGCTTCGGCGCTGGACGTGCGCCAGGCCATGGTCTCGAGCGACGGCTCGTCGCCGGGCACCACGACCACGGAGTACGCGTAGTAGTCGCCCCAGCAGCGGAGGTAGACCGCGCCGTCGATCCGGTCGACGACCGTGAGGCCGACCTGCTCTTCGTAGAAGCGGACGGAGGCCTCGACGTCGGGCGACGTGATCGCCACGTACGAGAGGTGAGAGAGGAGTTTGATCATCGTTGAACCTTTCCGGGAGGCCGGAACCTCCCGACCTTCTTCCACTATCCAGCCGAAGCCGTCATCACGGAAGCGGATTCTGTCAATGCCGGGAATCACTGGCGTTTATATGGCGGTCGACATGCCGAGAATCGCGCCGGCCCCAGCAGCATCGTGATGGAGGTCGGCGAGATCCGTTGGCGGAGCACCGGAGAGCGATGCCACCGCGCGACGCAGCGCGAGCCGGAGCCCGGTCTCCCAGTGGGGTCGCGGCTCGCGCGTCCCGTCACCACCGACGACCCGGATCCGCCGCTCGAGTGTGGCATCGTCGATGCGCACCTCGGTGCGCTCTGGCCCGATGGCGAGGATCTCGAAGGCCGGGCGCACGCCGTCGGCCGCCTGGGTGATCGACAGCGACACCGGAGCGCCGCTCGCGGTCCGTCCGGTCGCGATCGTGGCGACCGCCGTGTGCGCGGCGCCGTCTACGCCCAGCCCCTCGCCGGCCAGAAGACGCACCCATCCGACGGCATCCCGGGTGGCGGCGAGACCATCCGCTGCGACGCTGACGACATCGGCGACGAAGATGTGCATGCGCGATGCCGCGTTCCCCAGGGCGGGGAGGTCCGGAGGGAGGCGCGGCCGATCGAGGACGACGGGTGTGCCCGCCCGCTGCAGCGCATGGATCCGCTCCCCGCTCACCGCCGCAGGATCGGCGACGACCAGCGCGACAGCGCCTTCCCCGGCGAGCTCGAGAGCCCTCTCAGTCCAATCCTCGTCACCGTCGAGGACGCAGATCGCACCGGACGGTCCCGGCACCTGCTCCAGCGTGCCGGCGAGCCGGCCGAGCACTCCCATGTGCGAGGTCGCCTGGGTCCAGACCGGCGCCCGGGTCATGCTGCGGCCCCGTCGCGGATGAGGCGAGCGGCCTGGTCGGCGATGCTGACGGCGTAGACGGCATCGGCCCGCAGCTCGTCGTACTCCATCGGTCGCTCGCCCGCCAGCATCGCGGCGAGCGCGTGCCACTCGGCCTCGTATCCGTTCATCGGCGCAGGGGGAAAGGCGGTGCGTCGGCCGGCCGCATCCTGCACGCTCACGCGCCCGCTCCCGGCAGGGACGAACGGAGGCGGGAAGTCGATCTCGACCCGGTCCTGGTCGGTGACCAGGGTCACGCGCCACAGCGTGTCGGCGCCGTCGGGAAGCATGACCGCAGTGTGGCGCACGGCGATCCCGCTCGCCCGGAATCCGATGTCGAAGCCGATGGGCGAGACCAGGCGCGCGAAGTCGACGCCTTCGAGCTCGGGAGCCACGTCGCGCACGAGCGGCAGGTCGTGCACCGCGAGTCCGACGATGAGTTGCCGGACGATGCCGCCGGCCACGTGCGTGTCGGCGGGGTCCACCGGCGGGCGCGAAGCCGGCGGCGGCCCGACCAGAAGGTCCGAGGCCGCGTCGTGGTACCGCCCGTTCGGTGCGAGGGCGAGTGTGATCGAGACCGAACGCACCGCGGCACCGGTGGCGTCGAGCCGGTGCTTGACCCGCTCCCACGACGGGTCGAACAGGTGATTCGTGCCGACCACGAGCGCCACCTCGCCATCGATGCACGCGCCCACGGCAGCGTCGATCTCGGCGCGGGAGACACCCAGCGGCTTCTCGCAGAACACCGCTCGCTTGCCGGCTGCCACGGCGGCGAGAATCTGGGCGGCGTGCTCTCCGGGCGGACTGCACAGTGCCACGACGTCGACATCCGGGTCGTCGAGGATCCCCTCCGGCCCGGAGGACCAGCTGGCACCCGTCCGCTCCGCGAGCTGACGAGCACGCCCGCTGCCGGCGTCGGCGATGTGCACGACCTCGAAACGGTCGCGGAGGCCGGCGAGCGTCGGCAGATGGAGCGCCGACACTCCCGGCCCTGCCCCCACCACGCCCACGCGGTACATCCGTGCCCACCTCTTCCTCGAGGGACTTAGGGCGAAACTATACCAAAGTTGGCGCAGTCGACGGTTTGTTCTGTGCAGGATCGGTTATTCCTGTCGACCCTTGTGTCACAATCGAGCATGGCAACCGGATCCGTTCTGCGCTTCGGCGCCCAGACCGACGAGGTCACGAGCCTCCTGCGCATCGTCAACATGGTGCGGGCAGGTGAGGCGGCGACACGCCCTGAGATCGGCCGGCTCACCGGCCTCGGCCGCGGCGTCGTGGCACAGCGTGTCGATCAGGCGATCGAGATGGGCTACCTCGAGGACGCCGCTTTCGGCCCTTCGTCCGGCGGGCGAGCGCCGCGCACACTCCGGTTCCGCAGCGAGCGCGGTCGCATCGTGATCTGCGCGCTCGGGGCGCTGCATATCCACGTGGGCGTCTCGGACCTCGACGGAGAGATCCTGGCGCAGTCGCACCGTGACTGGTCGATCGCCCGCGGCCCCGCCGACACCCTCACCACCGCGCTGGAGATGGTGGACGAGCTCCTGTCCGAAGACGACACACCCGTATGGGCCGTCGCGGTCGGACTCCCCGGGCCGGTCGACTTCACGACCGGGCGGCCCGTGGCGCCGCCGATCATGCCCGGCTGGAACGGCTTCGACGTGCGTCGTCGCTTCGAGCAGCGATTCGATGCGCCCGTCTGGGTCGACAACGACGTCAACATCCTCGCGCTCGGCGAACGCGCCCGCCGCCGCAGCGCGGCGCCCGACCTCATCTACTGCAAGATCGGCACCGGGATCGGCGCCGGCCTGCTTTCTCACGGCCGGATCCACCGCGGAGCGAATGGTGCGGCCGGCGACATCGGCCACGTCCGGGTCGCGGACTCGGAGCACCTCTGCCGCTGCGGCAAGGTCGGGTGCCTCGAAGCCGTCGCCGGCGGTTGGGCCCTCGTGCGCGATGCCGAGGCGGCGATCGCCGGCGGCGCGACCGGGCCTCTCGCCGCGCAGGCCGGGCGTGGACAGGCCATCGACCCCGAGGCGATCTCGGTCGCAGCCGCGGACGGCGATGCGCTCTCGATCTCGCTGATCCAGGGCTCAGCCCGCGTCGTGGGCGAATCGATCGCCGCTCTCGTCAACATGTTCAACCCGAGCGTCATCGTCATCGGCGGTGCCGTCGCCTCGGCCGGCGAGGTGTTCCTCGCCGAGGTGCGCCAGCGCGTCTATGAGCTCTCGTTGCCGCTCGCGACGCGAGACCTGAGCATCGTGAACTCCGTCAACGATCCATCCGCGCCGCTCCACGGCGGCGTGGAGCTCGTGCAGGAGCAGCTGTTCGAGGCCACCTTCCCTCGCTGGTTCGCGGACGGACGGCCCACCCTCGCGCAGCTCACCGCCGTCGGCTGAGGCGGCGGACGGTCCGCGGAGACTTCTTACGAATTCAGACTTATCCGTGTATCTTTTGTGTAGAAGACGCGGAGGTCTGAATGGGTGCGACGACGGACGACACGACCGACAGCTCCACGCGCCTTGCGCGGAGCCGTTGACGTGCTCGAGATTCTCCGCGATGACGCGCTCCGCACCAGCGATGACGGGTTCACCCTGCGCATCTGCCTCCCGTGGATCCGCTCCCTCCCGCTTGCCAGCGTCGCCGGCCTGGCGATCGATGTCGACGGCGAGCCCGTCGAAGAGCCGGACGTCGTCCTCGGTCCGCGTGCGATCCCTGCCGGCAGGCTCTCGCTGGAGCCCGGCTGGTGGTTCGTTCAGGACCGGCTGGTCGTTGCTGGTCGGCGGCGCCTAAGTCCCGGCGCCCACGGCGTCCGCGTCTCGTTCGACCTGATCGTGCCCTACCTCGCCGCCGGTCCCGACGGACCCCTTCGGCTTCCGTTCCGGAGCGAACGGACCCTCGAGCTCGACGCGGTCGGTCCTGTCCCGAGCGTCGCGCTCGACGTCGCCTGATCCCGGAGTCCCCCGTGACACACGCACTCCCGCCCGGCTGGACCCTCTCGGCCAGCGCGTTCAACTGGACCCCCGAGGTCATCCGAGCCGAACGCACCGCCACCGACATCGCGGTCGGCATCGTCGCCGACGGCATCGCGCCCGTCATCGAAGTCGAACTCGGCCAGCTCTGGCGGTCCTTCCCCGTCCCGGCGGATGCCGAGGCCGAGGCTCTCCGTGACGCTCTTGCGGCGTGCGGCGGCCAGGTCGGCACCGTCGGAGCCAGCATCGACGACTGGGCGCCCGGGGCCCGGCGGCGCACCGACGACGAGCGCCTCGCCTTCCTCCTTCCCCAGCTGCGCGCTGCCCAGCGCCTGGGGGCCGGCGGCCTCCGGCTGCCGATCGGGCAAGCGGGCCCGGAGCTTCTGCAGCGCCTTCTTCCGCACCTGCACGACCTCGATCTCGTGCTGTTCGAAGAGGCACAGGGCCCGCAATCCCCGGCGGAGCCCGCACACGCCGCCGCGTACGACGTGCTCGCCGCCGTGGACGACCCCCGCCTCCGCCTCCTCATCGACATCAGCATGCTGATGCCCGACCCCCCCGGTGTCGTATCTGGAGCGACTGGCGGAAAGCGGCGTGCCCGATGGGCTCGTCGCGCAGCTGACCGAGTCGTGGCGCGATCCGCACACGCGAGACGCCGTCGTCACGCTGCTGCGATCGGGGGCGGTGCCCCCTCAGGTTCAGACGCTGTACATGAACCTGCTCGTCCGGTTCGGGCACTCGAACGCCGCGGATCTGCGCGACGTCCTGCCGCTGGTCGGCGCGTTCCACCTGAAGTTCTGGGATCTCGACGACAGCGCGGCCCGGGTCTCGCAGCCGATCCGCGAACTCGGCGCCGAACTCGCGCTCCAGGGCTTCACCGGAACGTTCACGAGCGAGTGGGGCGGCCACGAGTGGCTCGACGATGACCCGACGACGATGACCCGGGCGCATCTCGAACTGGCACGCACGGCGCTCGCCGAGGGCGCGGCATCCGCTTCCGCCTGACGACACCCGCCCAGCGCGGTCCCGGTGCACCGCCCGGGTGCATCGGGACCGCGTACGCCGCGTCAGCCCTCGTGGTTGTAGTACGGCCAGGGGAGGAAGCGTCGTTCGCCCCGGCGATCAGGACCGTTCAGGGTGATCTCGCCCGTCGCCGCCCACTCGACGCCGCGGGGGAACATCCGGATGAACTCGATGCGCCGGAAGGTGTCGATGTCGTGGCCGATGGTGATCGTGAACGACCGGCCTTCGCCGTACTCGTTGATCCACGCGATGGGCTGGTCGGTGTTCATGCCGGGCAGCGCCGCGATACCGTCCTCCGGGATCGTGACCGGATAGTGCGACATCGGCCACATCGGCGCCTTCTCATACGACTCGAGGTCGTCGAAGGTCGTCAGCAGCACCTGGGCATCGGGGTACAGCTCCACGCCCGTGAGGATGTCATCGCCGGTCACGGTCCAGGTGGGGCTGATCCCCTCGGTGATCTCGTGCCGCGGCTCGGCGGTGCGCAGCACCGCCTCTCCCCAGGGGCGCGGACGCAGGCCCGTCGCCACGCTGAGCTTGGCGCCGCGCATGACGTTGTACTCCTCGGGGTAGCCCCAGTCGTCCTCCTGGGCGGCCGAGCCGTGGAACCACACGATCCCCTTGCCGTCGTCGTGGACGAACCGCAGCAGCGCGGCATCGGTCTGCGCGCCGAACCCGACGGCCTTCTCGTGATAGCCGTCCCGGCCTTCGAACACGACGATGACGACGTCGTACTTGTCGATGACCTCGGCGCCGAGTCCGCGCGGGTCTTCGACGACGCGGACGCGGAACCGCCCGGTGTCTTCGAGCAGCGTCGTGAGCCACTGATTGTGCTGCCGGAAACTGCGGTACTCGTTGTCGTGCTCACGGGTCATGTGACCGGAGAGGATGAGGACGTTCAGCACCTCGGTCATCGTCGAGCTCCTCCGACCGCGACGGCCGCACCGACGCGGGTCCAGGTCGACCCGTTCCGGCTGCTCCCCTCGACCGCGTCGAGCACCTGCTGCACCGACAGGCCCTCGTCGAAGCTGGGGTGCGGGTCGGTCCCGTCGGCGATCGCCGTGACCAGGTCGACGACCTGGTGCGAGAAGCCGTGCTCGTACCCGAGCATGTGACCGGCCGGCCACCAGGCAGCCACATAGGGGTGGGATGCCTCGGTCACGAGGATCTTCGTGAACCCCTGGCGGATGTCGGGGGCCGTGCGATCGTAGAAGCCCAGCGAGTTGAGGTCCTCGAGATCGAACACCAGCGATCCGCGGTCTCCCGACACCTCGATCGAGAGGGCGTTCTTCCGCCCCGTCGCGAAGCGCGTCGCCTCGAACGACGCCAGCGCGCCATTGGCGAGCCGCCCCGAGAAGAGCGCGACGTCGTCGACGGTGACCTCTCCCATGGCCGCCCCGACCGCCCCCTCCCGCTTCGACAGGCTCGGGGAACGCGTCCCCTCCGGCAGCGGTCGCTGCTTCACGATCGTGTCGAGCGTCCCGGTGACCTCGTCGATGCCGAGCCCGGTGACGAACTGCGTCATGTCGATGATGTGCGCCCCGATGTCGCCGAGCGCGCCCGACCCGGCGTGCTCCTTCTGCAGTCGCCAGGCGAGCGGCATCTCGGGGTCCACGAGCCAGTCCTGCCGGTACGCCGCCCGCACCTGCTGCACCCGGCCGACCGCGCCCTCCGCGACGAGGTCTCGCATGAGGGTCACGGCGGGAACCCGCCGATAGGTGAACCCCACCATCGATCGCACGCCGCCCTCCGCCGCGCGGCGAGCGGCCTGTGCCATCGCCTCGGCCTCCGCGACGGAGTTGGCGAGCGGCTTCTCGCACAGCACGTGCTTCCCCGCTTCGAGCGCGGCGATGGCGATCTCGGCGTGCGAGTCCCCCGGCGTGACGATGTCGACGATGTCGATGTCGTCCCGCGCGATGACCTGGCGCCAGTCCGTCGCCGCCTCGACCCAGCCCCACCGGGCTGCGGCATCCGCCACCGTCTCGGCGTTGCGGCCGACGACGACCGTCATCTCGACGTCGCGCGGCAGTTCGAACATGCGCGGAGCCTGCCGCCACCCGACCGAGTGGGCGGCGCCCATGAAGCCGTGGCCGATCATCGCCACGCGCAGCGGGGTCATGCGAGAACGACCTCGCGCTGCACCGGAACCCGGTTGGTCACGTACCGGCCGGGCCCGCCGTCGACGCCCGGCATGATCTGCATGTACAGCAGCCGCATGGTCAGGACGACCTCGATCGTGAGCTTCTCGCCGCCCGCGGGGCTGTGATCAAGAGGGATGACGACCTCCGGCTTGTCGGCGACGAACCAGAGGGTGTCCCACTGCTCGGGCAGCTCCTCGATGCGGTAGCTCGTGCCGTTCAGTTCGAACCGCAGATCATCCTTGGGAACCGGAACGCCGTTGACGGATGCCGCGACGTCATCGACGGCCGACAGCCAGAGGCTCCGGTACCAGGGCAGCTGCACCGAGACGGCGATCGCGTCGTCGCGTCGGCGGACGTCCGTGTCGGAGAAGAGCGAGTTGTGCGTGGCCATGGCGGGTTCCCTTACCTGACTGTTCCGGCTGCGGCGCCGGCTGCGACGGATTCTTCGATGGCGCGGCGCATCAGCGCGTGCTGCTTCTTCACGAGGTCGATCGGGTCGGACTCGCCCAGATCGGAGAAGGCGTGTCCCTCCCATTCGCTCGAGAGGTAGCCCTGGTAGCCGCCCTCGACGAACTGGCGGACGATCCGCGGGATGTCCATCGCGGGCTCTTCCCCGTCGGCACCGATGTCGTAGAACTTCGCGTGGACGTGGAAGATCTGCGGCATGATGTCCAGCCACTCCTCGGGCGGGACCAGTCCGTGCATGTTGAACGCGAGGCGCGTGAACGGCCCGAACCGCAACGGGTCGACCCCCTCGCTCGTCAGGTAGTCCTCGAACTTCTGGTTGCGCACGTGCATCGGCGTCGGCTCGTGCCAGATCTCGTCCATCACCGGGAAGTGCTTCTCGTCCATCCCCATCTGGCGGAGCGTGCGCAGCAGCGTCGGCGAGAGGCTGTGCATCGTCGACGAGAAGTCGGCGGTGAAGCCGAGCCGGTCGGACTGCAGCTCGTCGTACATCTCGCGCATCTGCAGCACCTGCGGGTCGTTCGGTCCCGACGGGGCGTGGATCTCGTAGCCGAGCTTCTGGTCGTACTTCTCCGCCAGCGCAAGCAGGCTGCGCAGCAGCTCTTTTCCGTGGGAGCGGATGACGACCTTCTTGAACCCCAGCGTGTGCGCCGTCTTGAGCTGTCGCGCGAGGAAGTCGTGCTCCTCGTCGGGCGTCATGTCGCGGTCTTTCCGACGCCCCATGTCGAGGTTGGTCCCGACGGCGCTCGGCTCGAGGCCGTAGCGGTCCAGGCTGTCTCGCCACAGGCGGACGAACTCGTCGTCCACGTCGGGGTAGGTGCGCAGCATCTGGGCGATGTTGAATTCGATCCCGGGTCCGAGACCCTCGTCCGCCGCCGCCTTGATCAGCGTCTCGGGCGTGTACAGCCCGGCAGCGAACTCGGAGGTCAGCGAGTAGAGAGTGATGCCCAGTTTGATACCGGTTCCGGCGATGCCGTCAGTCATGTTCCTGGTCCTTGAGGTTCGAGGATCAGCCGCGGACGGGCTGAGCGAGATGGGTGGAGAGGAGGTCCCGAGCCTCGGCGGCGTCGGTGACCATGCGGCTTCCGGCATCCGCCGCCGCCGACCGCTGCACGGCCTGCTCGCCGGCGATGATCTCGAAGGGGCTCTGCCAGTGGTTCCAGTGCCAGCCTTCGTACTCGCTCGAGATCGCACCCGAGTAGCCGTTCTCGACGAGCAGGCGGACGAGGTCGCGAACCGGGACCGAGGGCTCCTCGCCGTTCTCGTCGATGCCGAAGAACTTTCCGTGAACGTGGCGGATCCACGGCATGATCTCGAGCCAGTCGTCGACCCGGGCGGGGCCGAAGAGCCCCGTGCCGTTGATGCCGAAGTCGATGCCGAGATCGGGACGCCCGTTCTGCGCCGCAAGGCCGATGAATCGTCCGAACCGCTGTCCGTGCTCGGCCTGGTCGGCCGGCGGGCCCTGCTCGTAGAACTCGTCCCACAGGCCGGTGACCTGTGCGAGCAGCTCTTCGGACGCGCCGCGTCGCCGGTACGCCTCGATGAGCGAGGGGGCGAAGCCCGAGACAGTCGCGCCCCAGTCCATCGTGAAGCCCAGGTAGGGCGAGGCGACCTTCTCGTAGCGGTCGCGGAGCGCGAGGATGCGCGGGTGGGAGGCGTACTGATCGGCGTGCACCTCGAGGGCGAGCGTGACGCCGTGCTCCTCGGCGATGGGAGCGAGCTGCTCCATCGAGTCGGGGGTGAGCGAGATCTGAACGCGAGCGATCGGGAAGCCGAGCGTCGCCGCGGCGACGATCTGCCGTCGCATGTACTCGATGAGCTCGTCCTGGTTCAGCAGACGGTCCCGATGGATGCCGATGTCGGCGTTCACGGCGAGCGACGTCGTGACGAGCCCGACCTCGTCCACGAGGTCGCGGAACCAGCCGGCGAACGTGTCGTCGATGTCGGGGAACCCGCGGAAGCTCGAGAATCCGATGATCTCGAGGCCCGGACCGTACCCGTCGGCGGCCACCTTGCGGATGAGGCCTTCGAGGTCGTACTCGCGGCCGTGGAAAGCACGCGTGAAGCTGTACAGGGTCACGCCCTGGATGGGCGTTCCCGGCCCCTCCGCCTGTCCAAGCGCGCTCATGCCGCCACCGCCTTCATGGTCTTCTTGTCGTGCTCCTCGATATGGAGCACCTCCGAGTCGGAGATGACGATGTACGGGATGAAGAGCGTCAGATCGACCTCGACCTCATGCTCGGCATCCGGAGCCGCCGCCACATCTCCCGACAGAACGGCCGAGTCGAGCGGGAACCACCACTCGTCGGTGTTCGTCGCCAGCTCGGCGAAGGTGAACTCACGGCCGTTCATGGTCCACCGGAGCGAGTCCGGGTCGGCTGGAATCCCGTCGATGGTGAGGCCGGCGCCCGCGATGCAGGATCCGGGCAGCGCGCGGTACCAGGGGATGCGAACTTCGACCGCGGCACGTGCGCCGTCGCTCGTGAGCGTGCCCTGCTCGATGATGCGGTCCGGAATCACCGGGACCTCCTCGTCTCTGTGGGCGGGCGATGCCGCCGACACCTTTGTCTTGATTCCTGCAGTCTAAAGTTCTTTTTCAACATAAGCAAGGCCCGGGCTGGCGGTGACGGCGCGGCCGAGCTCGGCCGCGATGCGCCGAGCGCCCCGCACCGCGAGGGCGACACTCGTCAGTGTCGGATTGCATGCCGTCGCCGTCGGGATCACGCCGTTGCCGGCGACGAAGAGGCCGGGAACGGCCCACACCTGGCTGTCGGGGTCGCAGACGCTCTCGCCGTCATCGGCCCCACCCATGCGTGTCGTGCCCTGGTAGTGAAGCGAGGCTCCGAGCGGCATCGTGAACGGACGCGGGTCCAGCGGGTCTCCGACGGCCGTCCCCATGCGCACGATCTCCTCGCGGCCACGCGCCAGCACGGCCTGATCCGTATCGGTCAGGCGGTAGTGGATGCGGATCGCCGGCATCCCGTACGCGTCCGTGGCGACATCGTCGAACGCGACCCGGTCGTCTCGCCGAAGGTCCTTGGCGCAGAAGAGCCCCAGCCCCACGATCGATCCGGGCTGGACCGGATCATCGACCGCGAGCGGCACCGGCGACGCGTCCAGCTGCATGACCTGGCCGTGGAACGGCACGTCGTCGGTGAAGGGCACCCAGCTGACACCGCTGTACTCGGCGAGAGTGCCGTCAGCCGGCACGTCGGTGTCGAGCGGCGGCACGTCGCGGAGCCGCACCGCGAAGACGATCTGCGCCTGGTCGTTGAGATAGCGACCGAGGGCGGGTGGGCGGATGCCGGAAGCCCACAGCAGCTGCGGAGTGCGCAGCGCGTCGCCGGCAGCAACGACGAATCGCGCCCGGACGATATGGGTGCCGCCGGAGCGCAGATCCCGTACCTCCACCCCGGATGCCTGCCCGTCCTCGAGCAGCACGCGAGTGACGAGGGACTCGTCGTGCAGGGTGAAATTCGCGTTTGCACGCGTCGCCTCCCCCAGCACCACATCGGACCCCGACCAGACGAGCCGTCCATCCCCGCGCCGGTGCACCGCGAGCGGCATCCGCTGGACGCGGGTCGCGTCGATGCGTCCCTCATCGACGGCTCTTGCCAGCCGGTCACGCACCAGATCGCCGAACGGCGAGCCGTCGAAGGCATGGGTGGTGACGCCGAGCAGTCGCTCGGCCTCGTCGAGCAGCTCGTCCAGGTCGGGAAGGAACGCGATGCGCTCACTGCCGCCGGGCCGCGGGCAGGCCGCCGTCCAGTGCGCGGCCATGCCGCCGACGTTGCTCGACATCGCCGCGACGGGCAGACCGTCCTCGCCCGGCTGCTGGTATCCCTCTTCGAGGAGGAACGTACCGGCCCGGGCCAGGCGCTGACCGCTCTTGACGGCTCCCGGGTTGCTGACGGTTTCAGCTGACGCTGCGGGTCCCTGCGAGGCGTGCTGGGCGGCGGCGCGTCGCGCCGGATCCTCGATGTTCTTGACGTGGGCTCCCGGCGGGTCCGAGACGGTCGGGCCGACCTCGAACATCGCGACGACGGCATCCGGCGCCCGCTCGCTGAGGATGCGCGCGTAGGCCGCTCCGGTCGGACCGCTCCCGACGATGACGACATCGACGTCGTCCGGGAAAGATCTCTCGGTCATGCCGTCGCCGCCAGCTCGACGATCCGCTTCACCGACTCCGCCGACGCGGTCTGCGGGTAGTACTCGAGCCCGATCGGGCCGTCGTAGCCCGACGCGCGCAGGTCGCCCAGCCGGGCCGGCCAGTCGATCGTCCCCGTACCCGGTTCGCCGCGCCCGGGAGCATCAGCGAGCTGGACGTAGCGGATGAGGTCACCGGCGTTCGCCAGCTCGGCCGCGACATCCTCGCCCTCGACGGTGGAGTGGTAGAGGTCGTAGAGCACCCCGAAGAACGGCGAGTCGACACCGCGTGCGACGTAGACCGCCTCGCTCGTGCGATCCAGGAGCGAGCCGGGGTGGTCGACCCGCACGTTGACGGGCTCGAGGACGAGCGTGATGCCCGACCCCGCGATCTGGGCGTCGGCCTTCTGGTAGATCTCGATGAGCTTGTCGAGCTGCACCTGTCGCTTCCACCCGCCGAAACCGGTCCCGCTTCCGACGACGATCCGGGGCGTGCCGAGCAGGTGAGCGATCTCGACGCCCTCATCGAGCTTGCGGTAGAACTCCGAGTGGTCCCACGGCGGGATCATGAACTGCGTCCGCGGCTCGGAGAGCTGGGCCGTCAGCTGCGTGCCGGTCTCTTCCAGCGCCGCTTTCAGCGCGGGCAGGTCCTTGGGCGTGGCAGGGGCGTCGGCGCCGGTCGGTCCCCACATCTCGACGGCGGTGAATCCGGATGCCGCCGCCGCACGCACGCGGTCGTGATAGTCGCCGGCCTCGGTGTAGAGGAGTTCGATGTTCGGGGCGAGCTGGTACATGGTGTCCTTCGGAATCGGGGTTGGTGAGCAGCGCCCGGAGCGAGATCCGGGCGTACACGTCGGGTAGGTCAGCCCTTGAGGCCGCCGGCGAAACCCTGGATGAAGCGCTTCTGCGCGAAGAGGTAGAAGGCGAGGATCGGGATCATGGAGACGATGACGATGGCGAAGATCTTGTTCCACGAGGAGACGAGCGAGCCGATGTAGTAGTACATCGCCACGGGAAGCGTCTGGTTCTCGGATCCGCCCAGGAAGATCAGGGAGGTGAAGAAGTCGTTCCAGACGATCAGGCCCGCGAGGATCGCCACCGTGCCCGTCGCGGGCGACATCAGCGGAAGCACGATGCGGAAGAAGATCTGCGTCCGCGAGGCGCCGTCGATCGTCGCCGCCTCTTCGTACTCGGTGCCCAGGCTCCGGAAGAAGCCCGCGTAGAGGAAGATCGAGAGCGGCAGGAGCATCCCGGTGTACAGGATGACCATGCCCCAGATCGAGCCGGTCAGTCCGATGGTCCGCGCCCCGATGTACAGCGGGACGGTGCCCAGCTGCGTCGGCAGCACGATGGCGATCAGGAACAGGTAGAACACCGCTCGGCTCCAGCGCCGCGTGCTGCGTGCGATCACGTATCCCGTGAGCGCACCCAGCAGCACGAGCCCGAGAATGCTTCCGGCGGTGATGATGACGCTGTTGAGCAGACCCTGAAGCACGTTCGAGTTGCCCTGCGCCGTCAGCACCTCCAGGAAGTTGCTGAAGTCGATACCTGTGGGCGGTGCCAGGTTCGAGGTCGTGATCACCTCCTCGTCTGACTTCAGCGCCGTGGTCACGAGGAAGTAGAACGGCGCGAGGAAGAGGATGGCGAGCACCCAGAAGAGGATCTCGCGAAGACCGGTGAGTCTGGTGTAGCGGAACATGTCAAGCCTCCTCAGGGCGACCGCTGGTCACTCGCTGCTGTATGACGGCGAACACGAGGATGATCACGGTCAGCAGGAGCGCGAGAGCCGCGCCGTAGCCGAAGTTTCCGAGCGCGAACGACTCCTTGTACACCTGGGTCGCGAGCGTCTCGGTGACACCGGCGGGGCCACCGCCGGTGAGTGCCATGATCTGATCGAAGACCCGCAGCCCGTTGACGAGCCCGAGTGTCGTCGCGATCGCCACGGCGGGGCGGATGGAAGGCAGGGTGACATGCCAGAAGCGCTGCCAGAGGTTGGCGCCGTCGATCGCGGCAGCCTCCTCGATCTCGACCGGCACGGCCGCGAGGCCGGCCATGTAGATCACCATGGCGAATCCGATGTTCTGCCACACGATCACGACGAGCACCGTCCAGATCGCCCACGTGGGGTCGGCGACCCATGCCTTCGCGAACTCGCCGAGCCCCATCCCCCGCAGGATCACGTTGATCGGGCCGTTGAAGTCGAAGATGAACTTCCACACGTACGACACGGCCAGGGGGCTCAGGACCACCGGCATGAAGAAGAGCACGCGAAGTGCGTAGCGGGTCTTCAGACCGCGATTGAGCCCCAGCGCGATGGCGAGCCCGGCGATGTTGCTGAGGATCACGGACGCGAACGCCAGGAAGAGCGTGTTCGTGAGGGCGCCGATCTGCGTCGGATCGTTGAAGATCGCGATGAAGTTGTCGAGGCCGATCCAGCGGAAGTCGCCGATCCCCGACCAGTCGGTGAAGGCGTAGAAGCCGCCGATCGAGGTGGCCACGTAGTGGATGGCGAGGACCATGAGGATGCCGGGCAGCGCCCACCACCAGTAGCCGAACTTCAGCAGGCCCGGCCGGCGCGGTGCGACGTCCCGCCGACGACCTCTGCGGTCGCGCTTGGGTACGATCAGCGCCTCGGTCTCGGAGTTCAAGGTGGCGGTCATGATTCCTCGTCTTCGTACGTCGTCGTGCAAAGGCCGGGCGGCCGCCCGGAGCTTTCCTCCGGGCGGCCGGTTTCGGTCACTCGCCCCAGGCTGCGTCCATGTCCTGCAGCACCTGGTCGATCGTCTTCTGCCCGGTCAGCAGACCCTGCACACCCACCTGCAGCGCTTCGTAGACCGAGGGGTTCGGCCAGATGTTGTTCGGCAGGGGCGCGTAGGCACCGTCGGCGAGCAGGTCCACCACCGGCGAATAGATCGTGTCGCTCAGGTCGAGCTCCTCGTACGAGGAGACGGGAAGCAGACCCGACGCCTCGTAGTAGATCTCCTGGGCCTCAGAGGTGGCGAGCCACTCCACGAATTCGGCGGCAGCGTCCTTCTTCTCCGACGCGGCGTTGATGGAGATCGTGTAGTTGGAGCTCGCGATGATGTACGGGGTTCCCCCATCCGCTGCGGGGAACGGCTGGACCTTGAAGTCGGCCTCCGGCGGAGCGGCGGTCGCGATCTCCACCGCCGAGCCCGACGGGATGAAGCTGCCGACCGAGAGGCCCTGCGCCAGACCGTTCGTAATGGCGTCGAAGCCGGCACCCTCTGCGCCCGCCTGGAAGCAGCCGCCCTCATTCAGGTCGATGACCGTCTGCAGGGTGTCGGCCCATCCCTCGCTCTCCGCGAAGGTGGTGTCACCGGCTGCCCGCTGCTCGTTCCAGTCCGGCGTCTCGCCGTACACCCGAGTGGCGGCGATGCCCTGCGCCGTGAGGCCGGCGTTCGGTCCGGCGGCCCCGGCGAGGGCAAGCAGCGACTTGCCGTCGGCGGCGAGCGCCGAGCATGCGTCGTAGAGCGCGGCCTCGTCGGCGGGCCACTCGTCGAGTCCGTTCATGGCGGCGGTGCCCATACTGGCGACGACACCGGCGATCGTGAAGTCCATGGGCTGGCCGTAGACGTCGCCGTCGATCTCGAAGATGGTCTCGCTGCCGGCGGGGACCAGCGACGCGGCGGTGTCGCCGAGCGGCTCGAGGAAGCCGGCCTCGGCGAGGGGGATGATGCCGCGGGCGTCGCCCGATCCCGGGGTCGTCTGCACGACATCGGCAGCATTGCCGGCCTGGAACTGCGTGCGGATGGTCTCGCCGTACTTGTCGTTCGGCGTCGGGTTCGTCGTGATGGTGACGTCGGGGTTGGCCTCCATGTACGCGTTCGCGAGCGTCTCGTACGGAGACTCGAGGTTGTTCGACGTCGCGAACGTGAAGGAGAACTCGGCAGAACCGGAGTCGCCTGACTCGCCGGACTCGCCGCCAGAACCTGAGCAGCCGGCAAGGAGGAGAGCTCCGAGCACGGGGATGGCGACGATCGCTCCCCGGCGACGGGCCGAGGGACTGTGCTGTGTCATGTCCAGCCTTTCTGACTTCGTTGTCGGCGGCTCGATCGTTCGAGCGCCTGTGCTGTTCCACCAGTATCGCCGGGATGTGCCAGAAACGCACATAAGTAATGCGGATATGCGGCATAAGCCGCACCGGCACGGTCACTCCAACGCTCGGACATGACGATCGCCGCCGAGGGGGAGGCCCATCGGCGGCGATCGTCGGCTTCGTCAGGCCGGAGAGGCGGCCCGCATGGAGGAGCGGATCAGGTCGTGCTGTCTGCGGACCAGCACGAGCGGGTCCACCTCGCCGAGCTCGGCGAAGGCGTGACCTTCCCACTCGCTCGACCAGTAGCCGCGATACCCGCCCTCCACGAAGACGCGCACGTGCGCCGGATAGTCGATCGCCGGCTCCTGACCGCCCTCGTCGATGTCGTAGAACTTCGCGTGCACGTGCAGGATCTGGGGCATGATCTCGGCCCATTCGTGCGGGTCGACGTGACCGTGCATGTTGAAGGCGAGGTGTGCGAAGGATCCCAGCCTGCCGGGATCGAAGTCGCGGCTCACCAGATAGGCGATGAACTCCTCCTGGCGCTCGCGCATCGAGGCGTCGGTGGCCCAGATCGCCTGCAGTCGCTCCAGCGCCTCGTCATCGAGTCCCGCCCGGCGCACCGCCCGCAGAAGGGTCGGCGACATCGCGCGCATGGTCGACGAGAAGTCGGCGACGAAGCCCAGCAGCGGTGAGTCCAGCTCGGCGTAGGTCTCGCGGACGCGCAGGATCGGATCCGCGTTCGGTCCCATGGGCGCGTGGATCTCGTAAGCCAGCTTCAGCTCGAGGCGCTCGGCGACCGGGAGGAGCCGGCGCAGCAGCTCCGGGCGGGCGCTCTGGATGCGAACGAGCGGGAACCCGAGCTTCTGAGCGCCGCGAAGCATCAGCTCGCTGAACTCGAACTCCTCGTCGGGTGTCATGTCGCGGTCCCGGCGACGGCCCATGTCGAGATTGGCCCCGAACGAGCTGGCGTCGAATCCGTGCCGGTCGAACGCCGCACGCCATGACCGGACGAACGCGTCCGAGACGACCGGGTACGTCGGCACCATCTGCGAGGCCACGATCTCGATGCCGGGCCCGATGCCCAGCTGCGCCACCCGGTCGAGCAGCCCGTCGAAGTCGAACCACCTGGCCCGGAATTCCGCACTCGCCGAATAGAGCGTCAGCCCGAGCCGGAACGGGTCCGCCTCCGTCGCCGGCGGCGGGGCGGTGACGTCGCTCACGAGCGCCGGGGGCGCGGCATCCTGATCCGTCGCCGTCAGGGTGAGCGTCTGCCGCACCACGTTCGGGACGTAGAGTCCCGGACCACCGTCGCGCCCGGGGGCGATCTGCATGTACGGGAGGCGCATCTCGCCGAGGATCGCGACCTCGTGCGTCTCACCCAGGGTGATCGGCCGGTCGCGCCGGACGATCAGCAGCGGATGCTCCTGCAGGTACCAGAGCGTCTCGCTCTGCTGCGCGAGGTCGTGGATCGCATAGCGGGTTCCGCCCAGTTCGAAGGCGAGGTCGCTCTCTTCGACGTCCTCGCCGTCGATCGTCAGACGCAGTGCGCCGACCGACGAGAGCCAGAGGCTGCGATACCAGGGAAGGGTGAGCGACAGTGCGAGACCCTCGGGGTGCCGGCGCAGGCTGTCCTCGGCGAGCAGGCCATTGGGCATGATGCGTTTCCTTTCGTCGATCGGATGCCGCGAGTCACAGTCGCGAGGCGACCCGACGCATGAGCGAGTGCTGGCGGCGGATCTGTTCGACCGAGCGCCACGGCGCGCGGTCCCCCTCGTACTCGCTCGAGAGCCAGCCGGTGTAGCCGGCGTCCTTCAGCCCCCGCAGCACCGGCTCCCACGGGATCTGCTGATCCTGGAGCTCGTCATCGATGTCGTGGAATTTCGCCTGGACGAACACGATGTACTCGCCGATGTCGGCGAGATCGCCCGGGTCGACGCCGATGCCGTCGAGGAACGCCGGGCGGGTCGCGCGAGACTCTCCGGGGCGCAGCGGGATCGGTCGGTCCTGGAAGATCCCGGTGTCGATGAGCAGGCCGAAGTGCCGCGTCCCGGTGCGCTGGATGAGAGACACGTAGTCGTCGACCACGGGGTGCTTGATCGGCGTGGGCGAGTGGATCTCGGGACAGATCACCACATCGAGCTCGTGAGCGAGGTCGAGGCTGCGCTCGATCGACTCCGTCCAGATCGGGTCCGGCACGAGATCGCCCGAGACGACCCCGATCTTCGGACGCACGAACCCGAATCCGAGCCGCGCCGCCAGACGGAGGTCGCGCTGAAGCATCGCAGCTCCCTCGCTCGCGGTGAGAGAACGGGCGCGGGGGCCGCTCGAGTGCAGCCGCGTGTCGATCCACGAGCCGTAGTTGGTCGGCTGCAGCGAGTACTTCTCGAGCAGGGCGAACCAGCGGTCGATCCATTCCGTCGTCGGCTCGGGATAGCCCGCCACGTGCCCCTCACCCAGGATCTCCACGCCCGTCGCTCCGACATCCGCGACGTGCGCGAGAGCGGTCTCGAGATCGAGCACCGTTCCGAAGTCGTGCATGAAGCTGTAGAGCGAGACGCCGTAGCGGAAGGGTCCGCCGTCCTCGTTCGAGGTCAGCGTGATGTGCCTGGTCGCCCGGTAGACCGACGGCTGATGCTCGACCGGGATGTACGACATGCGCAGCCGCAGCTCCACCGACACCTCATGGACGCCCTCCGGGAGTCCGCCCGGAAGCGGCACGGTCACCACGGCGGGCTCTTCGAGCTGCCAGCGCACGCCGTCGCTCTCCCACAGCTCGGCGAGGCTGTACGTGCGATTCCCGAAGGTCCAGCGCGGAACCTCGGGTCCGACGTCCACGATGTCGCCGACGCGCACCGCGATGCCGTCGACGAGCGAGGCCGCCATGCCGCGGTACGACGGCATCCGGACGTGGAACTGGAAGCCGGTGATCCGGTCACCCTCGACGATGTTCCGGAAGCCGGCGGACTGGAGGAGGTCTCTTTCGAGAAGCATCGGTGCTCGCTCTCTGTGAAGGGATGCCGCATCCGGTCGACGTCGACGGGAGGGCGGCCCTCCCACTCTAGAGTGTTCTGCACGAATCAGACATAAGCAAACCTGATTCGCACCTTGAGCTTCGTCTATCACCGACTCACCACACTCATCGGCGCGGACGATGTTCTCTGGCGCTCGAATAGACGGCATTGATACAGTGACCTCACGCGTCCTTACCCGGAGGATCACACCGTCGTGACCGACCACGCCCTGCTCTCGCGCCTCGATCTCAACCTGCTGGTCGCGCTCGACGCCCTGCTCACCGAGCGGAGCGTCACGCGCGCCGCCGAGCGTCTGCACCTGAGCCAGCCGGCGCTGAGCGCTTCCCTCGGCCGCCTGCGCACCCACTTCGGAGACCAGATCCTGGCGCGTCGGGGCAACACCTACGAACTCACGCCGTTCGCCGTGCGGCTCGCCGAGCACACGGCCGCCGCCCTCGAAGCGGCACGACGCGTCTTCGAGAGCCAGGCGTCCTGGTCGCCGGAGGAGTCCACCCGCGAGTTCTCGATCTACGGGTCGGACTACGGCTTCGTCACCGTCGGAAGCGTCGTGTCGCGCCTGGCCGCCGAACGGGCACCGGGCGTGCGTTTCCGGTTCATGCTGCACAACCCGACCATCGTCGAGGACGCCGCCTCGAAGCTGCGGTCCGTCGACGGCATGATCATCCCGCACGGCCCGTTGTCGGACCACCCGTACGTCGACCTCTGGCACGACGACTGGGTCGCCATCGTCTCCACGTCCAACGACGCCGTCGCCCACGCCCTGACCATGGACCAGCTGGCAGAGCTTCCGTGGGTGATGACGTACCAGACCCGCTCGGCCTTCACCTCTGCGGGGCGCCAGGTGCAGCAGCTCGGCATCGAGCCGCACGTCGAGGTGATCGTGGAGAGCTTCCTGTCGATGACCCACTTCATCGCCGGCACCCAGCGCATCGGCGTGATCCAGACGGCGATCGCCCCCCTGGCCGTGCGGGCGGGCGGCGTGCGGGTGGTCCGGCTGCCCTTCACTCCCACGCCGTTGACGAACGCGCTGTGGTGGCATCCGGTGCACGGCCGCGATCCTGAGCACGCCTGGATGCGCGAGCTCTTCGTCGAGGCAGGACGAGTGGTGGATGCCGGCGCCCACGTCGCCGACCCCCCGCTGATCTGACCCCATTCATCTGACCGCCGCGGACGCGCCCGTGGCCACTCGCCAGGACACGCCGTAGAACGGCGGGCGCGGCGGCGGGTTCTGGCGAGTCGCGGCAGGAAGGCCGCGTCAGAGCGGTCGAAGCCACACGTAGCCGAAAGGCTCCAGGGTCAGGCCGTCGTGCCGGCGCCCGGTGACGGCGTCGACGCCCGAGACGGACGGAGCAGATACCGCCTCTTCGCTGACGTTCACCACGGCGAGCACGTCGTCGGCCGTGCCGGCGGCCCGCCGCACGGCGAAGAGACGATCGTCGAGCCTCTCCACGCGCTGATCGGCGAACGGTGAGAACCCTGCGAGCGACCGCCGCACCGTCAACAGCCGCCGCAGGCCCTCGAGCATGCCGCGGCGGCGAGCAGAGCCGGCGAGCTCCCGGCTGAGCCGCTCGGCGTCCAGGACCTCGCGATTGATCCGCCGGGGGATGCCGCTCTCTTCCATGCCGCCGCGGTCCTGGCCGGAGCCGAGAAGCGAGTGGTAGTAGACGGCCGGAACGCCGATCACCGACAGCAGGATGGCGTGGGCTGCCAGTCCGCGAGTCACGGCATCCGCGTCCGGATCGCCGGACGCCGGGCTCACGAGCGCGTCGAGGAAGTTGGTGTTGAGCTCGTAGACACCCTCGGTGCCATCGGCCCGGCGGGCCATCGAGACCCTTCCGCCGCGCGCGATCGTGCGCTCCACGAGCAGCGCGCGGTCGTCGTCGGTGAGCAGACCCTCCGTGGGGCGGATGCCGATCCCGTCGTGGCTCGCGAGGAAGTTGAACCAGGTGGCGGAGTCGCTGACGGGACCGATCCTCGACGCCCACTCCGACAGGGCGGTCGCGCGCCCCGTGACGAATGCGTGCAGCACGAGCGGCGGCAGTGCGAACTGGTACACCATGTGCGCTTCGTCGGACCCGTCGCCGAAGTACGTGATGTTGTCGGCATGCGGGACGTTCGTCTCGGTCAGGAGCAGCGTTCCGGGCGCCAGCGCGTCGACGAGAACGCGCCAGATGCGGATGATCGCGTGCGTCTGCGGCAGATGGATGCACGTCGTTCCCGACTGCTTCCACAGGTACCCGATCGCGTCGAGGCGCACCGTGGTCGCTCCCCGGGAGAGATATCCGAGCAGCACGTCGGTGAGTTCTCGCAGAACAGCGGGGGTGCTCGGATCGACGTCGACCTGATCAGGGCCGAACGTCGTCCACGCGTGCGCGACGGTGCCGTCGGGTCGGTCGTAATCGTGCGTCAGGGGGCTGGTCCGGGGACGCACGACATGAGACGTGTCGAAGTCCTGGCCGGGCTCGAGGAAGTACCCGGCGTAGCGAGGATCGCGGGCGAGCCAGCCCTGGAACCACGGACTGGAGCTGGAGAGGTGGTTGGCGACGAAGTCGAGCGCGAGCGCGTGGTCCGCGCGCAGGTCGGCGACGTCCTCCCAGGTGCCGAGCTCCGGGTTGACCTCCCGATGATCGACGACGCCGAAGCCGTCGTCCGAGGTCCACGGATAGATCGGCAGCAGGTGAACGTCGGTGACGGCATCCCTCACGTGCGTGCGCAGCACGTCGGCGAGCGTATGGAGTGGCGTCTCGCCCTCCCGGCGGAACGCGTCGCCGTAGGTGATGAGGTAGGCGGTGCCCTCGTCGGGCCGCCCCCGGTCGGCGGGATGGAGCCGCGGCGCCCAGCGCTGCGCGAGGTCGGTGAGGGCGTCGAGGACCTCGTCGGCACGTCCGGGGTAGAGCCCCGAGACGAGCGGCTCAAGGCGCCGGCGGAGCAGGTCGATGTCGACGTCGGTCATGCGGTGCGTTCCTCCAGCAGTCGGCTCACCAGTCGCAGGCCGTGGTCGTCGAGCTCGGCGATCCGGTCGGAGAACCCCCGAAGCCCGGGCGCCTCGAGCACCACCCGTGCCCACTCGTCGCGAAGAGCGAACTCCGGACGGGCGACGAGACAGTCCGGGTCTGTCGTCCACAGGCGTCCGTGCTGCCAGGCCCTCGCTTCGAGCGACATCCGTCCGCGAAGCCCTTGCGACCCATCCTCGCCGCCCTCGTGGAACGTGTCGGGTGACACGCGCATCGCATCCACGAGTCCGACGCTGGGGAGCATCGGGGCACCGCACCCGAGCAGATACGCGTCCTCGCCCATCACGTCGCGGATGAGCGCGAGCCCCGAGCGGTATGCCGTGATGGGTGTGGCGTCAGGATCGTGACGATCGCCGGGCACCGCCCCGGAGTAGAGGAAGTCCAGCTTGAGGTAGTCGACCCCCAGCTCGCGCACGCCGGTGAACACCGTCGTCAGGTATTCGCGCACACCGGGATGGGTGAGGTCGAGACCGACGAGATCGTCGCCCCAGTTGTATCCCGCCGGTCCCACGAGCCAGTCCGGATGCCGTCGGGCCAGGACGGAGCCCGCGCCCACCGAGAACGGCGCCAGCCAGAGTCCTGCTCGTCTGCCGCTGTCGGCGATGGCGGCGACCGCGTCAGGCAACGAGCCGAAGTCCGGGTCGGGCCTGGTCCATTCTCCGGTCCCGAGGCTCCAGCCGTCGTCGATCTGCACGACATCCACCGGAAGGCGGTGCTGCTCGATGGCCTCGAGATTCTCGAGCACATCGGCCGCTGTGACCGCTTCGAAGTAGCGGTACCACGTGCACCAGACGCGCGGAACAGCGGGGTTCTTCCGTGCCCCCATGCGGACGCCGAACCGCTCGCCGAAGTCCGCGAGCGCCGGATGATCCCTGCCGGGCGCGACCGCGGCATCCGTCGTCCACTGCGCGATCGGCGCTTCCGCCTGCACCACGACGCGGTCGCCTCGCCACTCGGCACGGATGGACGGGACGACGCGAGAGGCGTCGAGCGTCGCGTAGACCCGCGACGGAGCGCCCTCGCCCGGATCGACGACGAGGAGTCCCTCGCCCTGAACCCCCTCGTCGGGGAGCGGTGTGCCGGGCCGGAAGCGCATGAGGTGCTGCCAGCCCTCCGCCGGGCGGTGCGCCGGGGCAGCCCGGTCGTACCAGGTGGTGGGGCTCCAGCTCTGCCACCCCTCCGCGTAGACGCGCGCGGACGGCGCGACGGGCACCTCGTCGATGATGGTCATGCCGCGGCCGCCCTTCGTGTCGCGCTCGTCAGGACGAGGTCGCTCGGATGCACCGGCGCTCCGCCCGCCTCGGCCGAAGCGACCGCGGCGAGTCCGAGCCGCACCGAGGCCAGGACATGGTCCGCGGCGTTCTCAGGCTCGCGCTCTTCCGCGATCGCGGAGAGCAGCTCCCCCATCGCGCCGGCGAATCCGTCGGTGAACCACTGCCCCTGCAGCGCGAACGGCGCGCGTGCGCCGTCGTGGTCGAGCTCGAGGAAGTCGCTGCCGAGAAGGACGCTCCCCCGGAGCGTGCCCGCAGTCCCGTGAATCCAGAACGGACAGCCGCCGGACCGGGTGCGGGCGTCGCCGACGATGCGCACCGAGCCGCTGGCCCCCGAGCTCGTCGAGATCTCGACGCCCGCATGCCACGGGTTCCGCGCGGAGTCGGGCTGACCCGGCACGCGCGAGTCGAAGGCCGAGACGCGCTCCGCGCTCGAGCCCTCGAGCCAGCACCGCGTGATGTCGATCCAATGGACGAGATAGTCGGCGAGGAGCATGTGGGGGACATCGTCGAAAGGGGTGCCGGCCAGCGGCGGCAACGGCTTGTCGTGGAGGTGCGTGACGCCGACGACCTCGCCGATCGTCCCGTCCCGGACGAGCAGCGTCGCCAGCCTCCACGCCGGCGCCCAGCGGGCGTTCTGGTTGACGGCGACCCGGAGCCCCCGATCGCGGGCGAGCTCGAGCACCTGCCGCAGCCGAGGGAGTTCGGATCCGTCGACACTCAGCGGCTTCTGCGCGAGCACGTGCTTGCCGGCGCGCACCGCCGCCTCGATCAGCTCGAGCCGGCCCGTCGGCCCGGTTGCGATGTCGACGACCTGAACAGATGGGTCCGCCATGAGGTCGGCCACCGAGGTGTGCACCGTCCCGATCCCGAAGTCTGCGGCGAGCGCTCGCGCCGATTCCGCGGTGCGCGAGGCGACGGCGACCACGGGGATGCCCCACGCGGCGTAGGCGGGAAGATGCGCGGACCGCGCGATGGCACCCGCGCCGACCAGTCCCACGCGCGCCGGGGAGGTCGGGATGCGGGGTCGGTAGTCCGGAAGATCGATCATCGCGCGCGCTCCGGAGCGGCATCGAACCGGAGGACCGCCTGCAGGATCTGCGGGTCTCCCGCGTCGAGACGCTCGAACACCGTGGCGACGTCCGCTGCCCCGACGACATCGGTCACGAGCGCGGCAGCGTCGACCGCCCCCGCCAGGATCAGCTCCATGACGGTGCGGACCAGCCGCGGCTGGTCCCATCGCCCGCCGAGCGCGACGGGCACCCCCGAGATCTGAGAGGCCACGATCCGCACGCGGTTGTGATGGAACTCCTCGCCGAGCCGCAGATTCGACGCGCCGCCCTGATAGAAGCCGGATGCCGCGACCAGCCCTTCCTCGACGACGCACCTCACCGCCTCGTGCAGCGCCCGGTCGGAGCCCGAGAGCTCGATCGCGCTGTCGGCGCCGCCCCCCGTCACCTCGCGGATGTAGGCGCCCGCCCCACCCGGACGGGCCGCGTCGATCGTCTCGACGGCGCCGAAAGCAGCGGCCATCGACAGACGCCCCGGGACGGTGTCGACGGCGTAGACCCGGCCGCCCGACAGGCTCGCCAGCCGTGTGGCGAGCAGTCCGATGACACCCTGCCCGAAGATCGCGACACGCTCCCCGAGCCGGACGTCCGCCGCGAGCACGCCGTTCAGAGCGATGGAGCCCACGCGGGCGAACGTGCCGAGGATCGGATCGGCACCGCCGGGCAGCTTCCGCCTGGCGAGAGCGGATGCCGGCAGCACGGCGTCGCTGCGGTGACCCCAGATCCCGTGGACCACATCGCCGGGGCGCAGCGCGGTGACGTCGTCGGCCACCTCGACGACCTGGCCGACTTCGGAATACCCCCACCCCTGCACGGGATAGGCGAAGCTCGGCTCTCCCGGCACGAAGAGCCGGCGCGTCGCGTCCCACGTCGAGGTGAGGTAGGGGTTCGTGCCGCGGTAGGCGGTCAGCTCGGTGCCGGCCGAGATCCCCGAGTACCAGGTCGCGATCCGCACTGCCCCCGGCGTGAGCGGAGCGCTCTCGGTCTCGACCAGCTCGACGCGCCCGGGTTCGGTGAATTGGACGATATGAGGCACGGGGACGTGCGCTCCTTTCGTGATGGGAGGGTGACGGATGCCGCGGCATGCGGCGAACGTGCGCTCAGCCCTTCTCGGCCCCGGCGGTGAGACCCCCGACCAGGAGGCGCTCGGAGGCGAAGAACAGGATGATGATCGGAAGAGTCAGGATGACCGATCCCGCCATCAGCACGGTCGTGGGAACCTCGATGCTTCCCGACAGCTGCGACAGACCGAGCGAGACCGTCCACGCGTCGCGCTTCTCGACGAGGAAGAGCAGCGCGAACAGGAACTCGTTCCACGCGATCATGAAGATGAAGAGTCCGTTCGACACCAGCGCCGGCATCGCCAGCGGAAGGCTGATCCTCCACATCGTCTGGAGCCGGCCGCATCCGTCGATGGCCGCCGCTTCTTCGAGCGAGACCGGAACGGTCGCGAAGTAGTTCCTCAGCGTGTAGATCGACACCGCGGCGACCTGCGAGACGTAGACGACCACGAGAGCCACCAGGGACCCCCGCAGTCCGAGCTGCGTGAAGAAGACGAACAGCGGCACGGCGAGAAGGATCGCCGGGAAGAAGTAGACCGCGAGGAACAGGCCCGACACCTGACGGCGGCCGAAGAACTGAAGCCTGCTCACGGCGTACGCGCCGGGGATGGCGACCAGGAGCGTCAGCACGACGGTGCTCAGCGCGACCAGCAGCGAGTTCCGCATGAAGACGATGAAGCCCTGGCCGCCGTCCGAGACGGGCGCCAGCACCTCGACGTACGTCGAGAGGTCGAGCTCTTCGATCGAGATCCACAGCGCGCCGGGATCCTGCAGCAGCGACTCGAGCGAGCGGAAGCTCATCAGGACCATGTAATAGAAGGGGAAGACGGCCACGATCAGCAGCAGCGCGATGACGACGGGCTTGAGCACCGAGAGGAGCACGTTCTCGACGCGGTCGCGGCCGACGCCACGGCGTCGCGGGCGTGGCGTGGAGGTCTTCTCCAGTGTGGTGACGGTCATGCCTGCTCCTCCTGTCGGCCGAAGAGCTTGAGATAGACCCCGACGAGGACGGCGAGGATGGCGGCGAGCACGAGCGCCTGCGCCGCGGCTGCGCCGATGTCGCCCCGGGCCGTCATGTAGTCGAAGACGCGCACCGCGACCACCTCGGTTCCGGCGCCACCGCCGGTGAGCAGGTAGATGTCGTCGAAGTTGTTGAACGTCCAGATGAACCGCAGCACGCACAGTACGGCGATCGTCGGGAGCAGCTGCGGCCACAGGATGTGCCAGAACCGCTGGGTGGGCGTGGCGCCGTCGATGCGCGCGGCCTCGTCGAGCACGTCCGGCACCGCCTGGAGCCGTGCGGTCAGGAAGAGGAAGGCGAACGGGAAGGAGCGCCACGCCTCGAAGCAGATCACCGTGAACAGCGCGATCGGGAAGTCGATCTCCCAGCCGAAGATCGAGATGGGCAGCGACCGCTGCGACAGGAAGGCGACAGGCTCCTCCCAGCCGAGCACCGTCGTGCCGAACCAGTTCACGAACCCGTACTGCGGGTTCAGCAGGGTGGACCACACGAAGGTGGCCGCCACCACCGGGGCGACGTAGGGCAGAAGGAGTGATGCGCGGATCAGACCGCGGCCGCGGAACGGCTTGCGCAGCGCCAGGGCGGCGATGAGCCCGATGCCGATCGCGAGCGCCGTCCCGCACACCGAGTAGACGATCGTCGTCCACAGCGCGCCGAGGAAGCCGGGAGAGGTCAGCACCTCGACGAAGTTGTCGAGCGTGTACTCCCCGATGATGCCGGTGTCGCGGATGTTGAGCAGCCGCACCTGCTGGAACGCGAGGGCGACCGCCCAGACGATCGGGATGATCACGGCCACCGTGATGATGATCAGGGTGGGACTGATCAGCAGGAGGCCCGCTCGATTCTCTTCGCGGCTGCGACGGGACCGACCCCGCCGAGCCGGGAGCAGGTGCTCTCCGGCCCGGGCGTCCTCGTCGTCGTCGGGGACGGGGGCGGACCCGACAGGTCCGACCCCCCAGCCAGCTGAGTCACTGGAGCGACTCCTGGACGGATCGCGCCGCCTCGGCCGCGGTCGCCGCCGCCTGCTCGGCATCGCCGCCCTGAGAGACCTCGTTCACGGCCGTGGCGACGGGCTGCTCACCCTGCAGCGCGCCGAGCAGGTCTCCCTGTCCCTGGGGAATCGCCCACCGCGCGATGTCCTCCGGTCCGGCCGCGACGGCCTCCAGCACCTCGGGCGCGTAGAAGTCCGACAGCGGAGCCTTGGTGTCGACGCCCGCGGGGAGCGTCGCCCACAGGTCGGAATACACCGTCGGCTCGTCCGCAGTGCCGAACCGCACCGGGACCTTGCCCTCGGGCGCGATCGCGATCCAGTCCTCGTACCCGTCGCTCATCATGTACTCGATGAAGGCCTGCGAGTCCTCGGCGTTCGCACCGTCGGTGATCGTCCACGACGTGATCTCACCGAACTGGGCGGGCCCCTCGCCGTCCGGCCCGGCGATGGAGGTCACGACGCCCGTGTTCGCCGCGAGGAACGCGGGGTCTGCCTCGCACTCCGGGCAGTTCGGCTTGGCGTCCTCGCGCAGGCCCGCCATCTCGTCCAGCACGAAGCTCGACCAGATGAACATCGCCGCGTCGCCGGCGAAGTAGGTCGCGCGTGTCGTGTCGACGTCCTGCGATCCGGGGACGGAGTAGTTGCTGGTGAGGTCGCCGTAGAAGCTGAGCGCCTCGACGCAGGGCGCGGAGTCGAGCTCGATCTCGCCGTCTTCGTTCACCAGCTCGCACCCGTTGCCCAGCGCGACCTGCTCGAACGTCTGCTCGGTGAACGCGTCGCCGGGCGCCGTCGCGCCGACGAAACCAGCCAGCTCGGGCGAGTTCAGCGCCTCTGCCGCCTCGAGGATCTTGTCGTAGCTGTCGGGGGCATCCAGGCCGGCCGCTTCGAAGAGGTCGGACCGGTAGAAGAGCATCTGCAGCCACGACTCGCTCGGCACCGCGAGCTGGGTGTCTCCGTCAGCCGTAAGCTCGAGCGCGCGCTCCGAGAACGTCGAAGGATCGAGCGCGTCGACGGCGGCTGCCACGGCGTCGGTGTCCAGGAGTTCGTTGGCCGACAGGGTTCGCACCTGCGGAAGCGAGATGCCGCCGATCACGTCGGGGAGGTCTCCGGCGGCCGCCGACGACGTGATGAGCTGAGCGAACTGGTCTTCGGCGACAGAGACGACCTCGACCTCGACTCCCGACTCCTCTTCGAAAGCGGCGACGATCTCTTCGGTCGCCGCGACCCGATCGGGAAGGTCTTCCTGGAGCCAGAACGTGATGCCTTCGGCGTCATCGCCGCCGTCGTCGCCGCCGCCGGCGGTACAGCCCGCCAGCACCAGCGCTGCCGCGCAGACCGCTGTGATGGTGACTGCTGTGGAACGGATCTTCACCGTACGCCTCCTCGCGCTTCATCGTGCAGGTGTGCTCGGCCGCGCCACCGCGGCGGATATGTATAGAAGCTAGGTGCGTTATGTCTAGCTGTCAAGCATAATTAGAATCGTCAGCGGACAGGAGATACACCCGATGCCCGGACCCGGCGACGTTCTGGACCTCATTCGCGAACGTGGCGCCCTGACGCGCGGAGAGGTTCTCGAGCACACGGGGCTCTCGCGCATGACGGTTTCGAGCCGCATCGACGCCCTCCTCGAGGCCGGGCTGCTCGTGGAACAGGGGACCGATCGCGTCACGGGCGGCCGGCCCTCGCGCCGGCTCGAGTTCAACCTGGCGCACGGGTCGGTGGTGACGGCATCCGTCGACACCACCCACACCACCGTCGCGATCACCGACCTCGCCGGCCGCATCCGCAGCGAGCGCCGCGTGGACGTCGCCGTCGCGGACGGACCCGTGCGCACCCTGGACGCCGTCGTCGACGCCACCCGCGCCCTCGTCGGCAGCTCGAACGGTCTCGAGGGCATCGCTGCGATCGGGATCAGCGTTCCCGGCCCGGTCGATCCCGACACCGGGCGCCCGAGTCAGCCGCCGATCATGCCCGGCTGGGACGGCTACCCGATTCCGGAGCACCTCACCGACGCGCTGGGCGTGCCCGCCCTCGTGGCGAACGACGCCGACGCGGCGGCGCTGGGCGAGCAGCGCAGCGCTCACCCGAACTCGCGGTCCCTGTGCTTCATCAAGGTGTCGTCGGGCATCGGGACGGGCATCGTCCTCGGCGGCCAGGTCTATCGCGGCACGGACGGCGGCGCCGGCGACATCGGCCACGTGAAGATCGCGGGGTACGACCACCTCGTCTGCCAGTGCGGCGCACACGGCTGCCTCGCTGCCGTCGCCTCGGGTCGCGCCGTGGCGCGCGCCCTCACCGATCTGGGCAAGCCGGCGTCGTCCGCGTCCGATGTCGGGGCCTATCTCGCCGACGGGGATCCCGACGCCGCCCGGCTCACGCAGCAGGCCGGACGCGTTCTCGGCGAGGTGGTCGCCACCGTCGTGTCGCTCCTCAACCCCGCCGAGGTGGTCCTCGGCGGCATGCTCGCGTCGGCACCGCTCCTCACCGGCGTGCGCGAGACGCTCTACCCCCGATCGCTGCCCCGCGCCACCCGCCATCTGACGGTCAGTCTGTCGACGCTCTCCCAGCGGGCGGCGACGGTCGGGCTCGCGGCGCTCGTCGTCGACCGCGAGTACTCGCCGGCGGCCGTAAACAGGGCCCTGAGCAGCTGAGCCGCCGGACACGGCAGAATCGAAGCATGCCCGCCGCGCCGAACCTGCTCGCCGACCATGCCTGCCTCATCGTCCACGGCAGTGACCGCCCGGGTATCGTCGCCGCCGTCTCGGCGATGATCACGCGGATCGGCGGGAACATCGTCGCGTTCGACCAGTACTCGGACGACCCGATCGGCGGGGCGTACTTCCAGCGCGTGGTCTTCCACCGGCCGGGCTTCGCGGCGGATCGGCCCGAGATCGAGGCCGGGATCGCCACGACGCTCGCCGACTTCGAGCTGGAGTGGTCGCTCACCGACCAGTCGGTGCCCAAGCGCATGGCGATCCTGGCGTCGCAGCAGGACCACTGCCTTCTCGACCTGCTGTGGCGGCACCGCCGCGGCGACCTTCCCGTCACCATCCCGATGGTGATCTCGAACCACACCACGTCGGCCGAAGACGTGCGCTCGTTCGGGGTGCCCTTCTTCCACGTGCCGTCGGCGCCCGGTCCCGACAAGTCCGCCGCCGAGGCGAAGATCGTGGAGCTGCTGAAGGGCAACGTCGACTTCGTGGTGCTCGCCCGCTACATGCAGATCCTGTCGGGCGACTTCCTGTCGCAGCTCGGGGTGCCCGTCATCAACATCCACCACTCCTTCCTTCCGGCCTTCATCGGCGCCGAGCCGTACAAGAAGGCCAAGCAGCGCGGCGTGAAGCTCATCGGAGCCACCTCGCACTACGTCACCGACGACCTCGACGAGGGGCCGATCATCGAGCAGGACACGGTGCGGGTCACCCACGCCGACTCGGCGGCGGAACTGGCCCGGCGCGGCGCCGACGTCGAGCGTCAGGTGCTGTCGCGAGCCGTGCTGTGGCACGCCGAAGACCGCGTGATCCGCCACGGCAACCACACGATCGTCTTCTAGATCAGGCGCAGCTCGGCGTCGATCGCCGTCGCCGCGGCCTGCAGTCTCGGCAGATAGGCGTCGAGGACGTGCTCGACGGTGTCGCGCGTGGCGCTCGTCGAGACGTTGACGGCGGCGACGACCTCGCCCCGCCGGTCACGCACCGGCACGGCGACCGAGCGCAGTCCGGGCTCGAGCTCGCCGTCGACCAGCGCCCATCCCTGCTCGCGGACGCGGGCCAGTTCCGCCCGCAGCGCGGCGGCGTCGGTGAGGGTTCGCTCGGTGAGGGCCTGCGGAGCGGATGCGGTCAGCAGGGCCTGGACCGCGGCATCCGGCTGCTCGGCCAGCAGCACACGCCCCATGGACGTCGCGTAGGCCGGGAACCTCGTGCCGATCGTGATGCGCACGCTCATGATGCGACGGGTGGGCACGCGAGCGACGTAGACGATGTCGGCGCCGTCGAGGACCGCCGCAGAGACGCTCTCGTCCACCTCGTGCGAGAGGCGCTCGAGGTGCGGCTGCACGACCTCGGGGATCGACACGGCGCTGAGGTAGCTGAATCCGAGTTCGAGCACCCGCGGCGTGAGGGCGAACCGCGCGCCCACGCCCGTCGCTGAGCCTGACCCGGTCGCTGAGCCTGTCGAAGCGCGCACGTATCCGAGCTGCTCGAGGGTGCGGAGGAACCTTCCCGCCGCGGCACGCGTGATCCCGGCGCGCCGAGCGACGTCGCTCAGGGTGAGCTCGGCGTGCTCCGCGTCGAATGCGCGGATGACGGCCAGCCCGCGCGCGAGCGACTGCACGAAATCGCCCGAGGGCGCCGACCGGGGCTCTTCACTCACTCGCCGTGCTCCTCGCGGGTGGAACGGGTGTCCGTACGCGAGACTATCGCGCCGTCCTCACCGTCCCCACGGCCCCTCCACTCGCCGCTGGCGCGTCGAGCGGAGCCTCTAGCCGCGTGGGCCCAGCCGGGCGAGCATGCGCGCCAGCTCGCCCCGCACGTCGGCGATCTCGCGCAGTTCACCCTCGGCCCGTCCGAGGGCGTCATCCAGCCCGTCGCCGGAGGTGCGATGCCCCGCGAGCAGCTCGAGGTCGGCCCGGGTGGTCGCGACGATCCCACCGAGCGCGGCGGCGAGGGCCTGGCCGGCGACGAGCAGGTCGGCTCGCACGTTCGGATTGCCGATCTCGGCCAGCAGACGCACCTCGTCGACGAGGGATGCCGCGACCCGCCCCACCGCCAGCGACGACTCCGTCGCCTCCACGGTGGCCGCGCGCACGGCGCGCTCACGCTCCGGGCCGTCCTCCATCGCCAGGGCCGCGCCGAACTCCGCCGAGCGCACGCCGTCCGCTTCGGCCGCTCCGGTCGCCTGCCGCCGGATGCGACCGACGCGTTCCCGCGCCCGCGCGGCCTCCGGCTCGTCGGGCGTGTAGGCGGCGACCATTCCGAGCAGCGCCGCCGAGATGCCGGTCATGACCGCGCACGCCGCGCCCCCGCCGGGCGCGCCGTGACCTTCCGCGAGCCGGTCGAGCCACTCGTCGAGCGGGGTCGCGGCAGGGATGAGATCGTCGTCGGCCATCATGCTCCTCGGCGTCGGCGTGCTCCGCCGGTGGGGGCGACGGATGCCGTCACCCTATGGTCCGGACGCCCCCGGCCCAGGGGGCTTGACTCTCCACTCGTCGGGACCGCACGTGTTCCGCCGAGACCGCAGGTTGCGGGCGCTCGTCGGTCAGCGCTCGAGCACCACCGCGAGGCCCTGGCCCACGCCGATGCAGATCGCGGCGACCGCGACGCCGCCGCCGCGGCGCTTCAGCTCGTGCGCGGCGCGCCCGATGATCCGTCCGCCGGAGGCCCCCAGCGGGTGCCCGATCGCGATGGCGCCGCCGTGGATGTTGAGCTTCGCGGGGTCGAGCTCGGTCCACAGCTGCAGGCAGGCGAGGCTCTGCGAGGCGAACGCCTCGTTCAGCTCGACGAAGTCGACGTCCGCCCAACTGCGGCCGGCCCGGGCAAGGGCGCGGTTGGCCGCTTCGACCGGCGCGATCCCGAACACGTCGGGGTCGTTGCCGAAGACGCCCCGGCCGGTGATGCGAGCGAGGGGCTCGGCATCCATCGCCCCCTCTGCGCCGAGCAGGACCGCGGAGGCTCCGTCGTTGATCGACGACGAGTTGCCCGCGGTCACGGTGCCGTCTGCGGCGAAGAGCGCCTTCAGGCCACCCAGCTTCTCGAGCGTCGTGTCATCGCGGATGCCTTCGTCGCGCGCGAGCTCGGCACCGGCGACCTGCACGATCTCGTCGTCGAAGACGCCGCCCGCCCACGCCTCGGCGGCGAGGCGGTGGCTCTGCAGCGCGAAGGCGTCCTGCTCCTCCCGCGAGATGCGGTAGATCGAGGCCAGCTTCTCGGCCGACTCGCCGTTCGCGATCGTCCACTCCTTCGGCAGCGCCCTGTTGACCATGCGCCAGCCGATGGCGGTGTTCCACAGGGTCTGGTTGCCGACCGCGGGCCACGGCTTCGCAGACTTCTCCACCACGAACGGGGCCCGGCTCATGGACTCGACGCCACCGGCGAGCACGATGTCGGCGTCCCCCGCTTCGATCGCCCGCGACCCCTGGATGACCGCCTCGATGCTCGATCCGCAGAGCCGGTTGACGGTCACACCCGGCACGCTCGTCGGGAATCCGGCGAGCAGTGCACCCATGCGGGCGACGTTGCGGTTGTCCTCGCCCGCCTGGTTCGCGTCGCCGAACACGACCTCCTCGATGCGGGCCGGATCGAGCCCGGTCCGCTCGACGGCCGCCTTCATGACGACGGCGGCGAGGTCGTCGGGGCGGACGCCCGAGAGACCGCCCGCGGCACGGCCGAACGGCGTGCGGAGGGCGTCGTAGATGTAGGTGGCAGGCATGTCAGTCCTCGGTTCCTTGGCCGGTCGAAGAGGCGGACGCCGCGGCTTCCCGCAGGCGGAGTCCGGTGAGTTCGGCGAGCGATTCCACGGTGTTGTCGCCGAAGGCCTCGCGCACCGCGAAGCCGTCGGGGGTCACGTCGAAGATCGCGTGATCGGTGTAGACGCGGGTGACGCAGCCGACACCGGTCAGGGGATACGTGCACTGCTCGACGAGCTTGGACTCGCCGGTCTTGGTCAGCAGGTCGGTCATGACGTAGACGTTCTTGGCGCCGATCGCGAGGTCCATCGCGCCGCCGACGGCCGGGATGGCACCGGGCGCACCCGTCGACCAGTTGGCGAGGTCGCCGTCCTGCGAAACCTGGAACGCGCCGAGCACGCAGACGTCGAGGTGCCCGCCGCGCATCATTCCGAACGAGTCGGCGTGGTGGAAGTAGGCGGCACCGGACAGAGCGGTGACGGGCTGCTTGCCGGCGTTGATGAGGTCGGGGTCGACGAGGCCGGGAGCGGGCTTGGGCCCCATGCCCAGCATGCCGTTCTCGGTGTGCAGGATGATCTCGAGGTCGTCGGGCAGGAAGTCGGCGACGAGAGTCGGTGCGCCGATGCCGAGGTTGACGTACGAGCCCTCGGGGATGTCGGCGGCGATGCGGGCGGCGAGCTCGTCGCGCGAGACCCGCGTGGCCGTGGGCTGGTCGGTGGTCACTGGTCCCCCTCCCGGGATGCCGTGGCATCCGCGAGCGGCCGCCCTTCGATGTCGACGCCGCCGACGAAGTCGCCGCCTCGCGTCCATGCCCGCTCGCCCACCGCGACGACGCGGTCGACGAAGATGCCCGGCGTGACGATGGTCTCGGGTTCGAGCGACCCGAGGGGAACGATCTCGTCGACCTGCACGATCGTCGTCGTCGCGGCGGCCGCCATGATCGGCCCGAAGTTGCGTGCCGTCTCGCGGTACACGAGGTTGCCCCAGCGGTCACCCTGCCGGGCGCTGATGAGGGCCACATCGGCCTTGATGGGGTACTCGAGCACGTAGGTGCGCCCGTCGATCACGCGCTCCTCCTTGCCCTCGGCCAGCTGCGTGCCGACACCGGTCGGAGAGAAGAAGGCGCCGACTCCGGCGCCGGCCGCGCGGATCCGCTCGGCGAGATTGCCCTGCGGGACGAGCTCTAGTTCGATCTCGCCGGCACGGTACAGCTCGTCGAAGACCCACGAATCGTGCTGGCGCGGGAACGAGCACAGGATGCGGCGCACGCGCTTCTTGGCCAGCAGCGCGGCAAGCCCGACGTCGCCGTTGCCGGCGTTGTTGTTCACGACGGTCAGGTCGGTCGCGCCCTGGGCGATGAGCGCGTCGATGAGCTCCACCGGCTGCCCGGCCCGGCCGAACCCGCCGATCATGACGGTCGATCCGTCGCGGATGCCGGCGACGGCCTCCTCGACGGACGCCACGGTCTTGTCGATCACAATGCCTCCGTGTTCGCTGTGCGAACGCTTGTACGTACTGCGACCAGTCTAACGATCGGTCGAGCGATGGGGAAGGGCTCGACGGTGACATCCGTCGCCGGTACAGGCGGCCGCGGTCGGCCGTGTCACTCGGCGGCGAAGACCTCGTTCGCGATGCGGAAGGCCGTGTTCGCGGCGGGGACTCCGCAGTACACCGCGCTCTGCAGGATGATCTCGCGGATCTCGTCGACCGTCAGCCCGTTGCGCAGCGCGGCACGCAGGTGCATGGCGAGCTCTTCGTGGTGGCCGAGGGCGATGAGCGCCGTGATCACCGCCACCGAGCGCGAACGCCGGTCGAGCCCCGGCCGCGACCAGATGTCGCCCCACGCCACGCGGGTGATGAAGTCCTGGAAATCGGCGGTCAGCTCGGTGGTTGCGGCCGTCGCGCGATCCACGTGAGCATCCGAGAGCACGGCTCGGCGCACGGCCATGCCCTGGTCGTAGCGCTCCTCGTCGGTGAGGCCCTCGCCGGCGGGTCTGGTCATGCGGATGCCCCCTGTGCTGCCGATCGGCCGGGTCGTCGCGATGCGAAGAAGTCGAGCAGGGCGGATGCCGTGGCCTCGGGCTGCTCGGCGGGCGGCAGGTGCGCGGCGCCGGTCATCGCCAGCGCCGTCCCGTCCACGACGCCGTCGGCGATCTCGACCGCCTTCGATTCGGGGGCCACGCCGTCGTGCTCGCCCCACACGGCGAGCACCGGCGTTCGGATGCTGCTGAGTTCAGGGCGGACGTCGTACCCGGCGAGCGCCTCGCAGCACAGGGCGTAGCTCTCGTCGTCGGCATCCTGCAGGGCGTGCAGCAGGCGGCCCGACAGCTCGGGGCGGCGGGCGACGGAGTCGGGGGCGAACCACCGCTGGGCCGACGCGATGATGAGGCTCGACGTGGACTGGGCGCGCACCTGGGCGGCCCGCTCGTGCCACGCGGCGGGATCTCCGAGCTGGGCCCCGGAGGCGAGGATGGCGGCGGCGGCGACCCGGTCGGGGTGCCGCAGCGCGAGGCTCAGCCCGACCGCGCCGCCGAGCGAGACACCGGCGTAGAGGAAGGGACCCTCGACCGAGGCCGCCACGGCATCGGCGAGGTCGGCGACGGTGAAGGACTCCGTGGCCGGGGACGAGGCGCCATGGCCTGGCAGGTCCCACGCGACGACGCGGTAGTCGGCGACGAGCGCCGGGGCCACGTCCTCCCACAGGATCGTCGATGTTCCGAGCGACGGACCGAGCAGCAGGAGCGGCGCGGCGTCCGCGTCGCTCACCGGGCGGCCCAGCGGCGTCAGCGCGATCGAGGGCAGGGTCATTCGTTCTCCTGAAGCCGGCCGGCGCCCGGTGACGCCGGTCGTTCGGCGACCGAGCTGTCGACGAGCGAGCCCGCCAGTCCGGTGTAGTTCGCGGGATCGAGCAGCGCGTCGATGTCGACACCGGCTGCCTCGGGGATCTCGTCCACCAGTTCGCGAAGATCGCCGCCGGCTCCGGCCGCCGACACGATCTCGGCGACGCGATCGGTGCCGATGAGCGGCCCGAGCACGAGCGACAGACGCTCGGCCACGATCAGCCCGCGCGTCGTGGTGAGGTTGCGGGCGACGGCGGCGGTGTCGACGTGCAGCCCTTCCACGAGCCGCTGCGCGGTCGCCGTCGCGCCGAGTGCCAGCCGCAGCAGTTCGCGCAGCGTCGGCCATTCGGCGTGCCAGGCGCCGTCCGGCCGCTCGTCGACGGCGAGCGCCGAGGCGAGGTGAAGGGTCGCGCCCAGCTGCGGGGCACGCAGGGCGGCGGAGCGGAGGAGTACGGATGCCGCAGGGTTCTGCTTCTGCGGCATGGCCGAGGATCCGCCGGCGGCGCCCTCGGCGAGCTCGCCGATCTCGGTGCGGCTGAGGGTCGCGACGTCCGCGGCGATCACTCCGACCGCGTCGATCGCCTGGACCAGCGCGTCGCCGAGTTCGGTCACCGGCCATCGCGTCGTGTGCCACGGGGCGGCGGGAGCGGCCAGGGCCAGCTCGCGCGCGAACGTGGCCGGCAGGGCGGCAGCGGCATCCGTCCCCGCGATCTCGGCGAACGAGGCGAGGGTTCCGCCTGCGCCGCCCAGCTGCGCCGGCAGCTCACGCCACGCCGCCTCGAGCCGGTCGCCGGCACGCCGGACGCCGCGCAGCCATGCCGCGGCGCGAAGGCCGATCGTCGTCGGTACCGCGTGCTGGGTCAGCGTGCGCGCGGCCGCCACCTCGTCGCGGCGCGAGCGGGCGAAGCCGCGCAGCGCGATCTCGGTGTGGCGCAGCGACGCGCCGGCCTGGATGGCGGCGCGGCGGCTGACGACCATGAGGGCCGAGTCGACGATGTCCTGGCTCGTCGCGCCGCGATGCAGCCACGGTCGGGCCGGCTCCGACAGGCGCTCCCTGAGCACGCGCACCAGCGGGATCACCGGATTGCCGCCCGACACCGAGGCCGCCGTCAGCGAGCCGAGCTCGACGCCGTGGTCGCGGCATCCGCGCAGTCCGCCTTCCCAGCCGAACTCGGTCTCGATCTCGTCGACCACCTCGGCGGGCGCAAGGCCCGCCGCACCGTAGGCCCGGGCCAGGGCGACCTCGGCCGTCACGAGGGCGTCGAGGATCGCGGCATCCGTCACCGCCTCGTCGTGACCCACGGTCACCGGCGAGAGCAGACCGGCATCCACCACGTTCGGCGGGCCGGCGGATGCATCAGAAGGCAAGGAACACGGTCTCCTTCTCGCCCTGCAGGTGGATGTCGTGGTGCAGGTGTCCGCTCGGCAGGCGCGTCGCGATGAGCGTAGCGCGCTCGTCGGACTCGAGCGAGGACAGCAGCGGATCCGCGGTGAGGAGCTCGTCGTCCTCGGGCAGGTAGATGCGCGTCACGAGCTTGTCGGGCAGGCCGCGTGCGAACACGACCACCGAGAAGAACGGAGCGCCGCCATCGACCGAGCCGGGGTTGCGGGTCCAGAACTCGTAGCGGCCGACGTCGGTGGTCGCCGAGCGGCCGAAGCCCGTGAACGAGTGGTCGTCGCGACGGAACGCGCCGTGCGCCTGCGGGATCTCGCCGTTCTCGTCGGCGCTCCAGATCTCGACGACGGCATCCGGGATCGGTGCGCCCGCCCCGTCGAAGACCGTGCCGCCCAGCACGATCGCGCCGGGGCTGTGGGGGAAGACGACCTCGTGCTTCTTCGGATAGTCCAGGCCGAAGGCGAAGAACGGGCCGACCGTCTGGCCTCCGGTGGGCTCGTGGGTCTTGGGACCCAGGTCACGCTTCGCGCGTGCCCCCCGGTGATCGAGCTTGTCGAGATCCATCAGTGCTCCCCTTCCTCGGGCTCGAACCACGTCGCATCGGGTCCGTCGACGACGATGTCGAAGCGGTACCCCATCGAGAACTCGGGCACCGACAGGTCGTGGTCGTACTGGCCGATGAGGCGGTCGCGGTCCTTCTGACGCCAGATGGTGTTGTAGATCGGATCGAGCGGGAACAGCGGGTCGCCCTGGAAGTACATCTGCGTGACCAGGCGCTGGGTGAACCCCGAGCCGAAGATCGAGAAGTGGATGTGCGCGGGCCGCCACGCGTTGACGTGGTTCTTCCACGGGTAGGCGCCGGGCTTGATCGTCGTGAACTTGTAGAAGCCGTTCTCGTCGGTGACCGTGCGACCCGCGCCGGTGAAGTTCGGGTCGAGCGGGGCCGGATGCTGGTCGCGCTGGTGGATGTAGCGGCCCGCGGCGTTGGCCTGCCACAGCTCGACGAGCTGGTGGGCGACCGGGCGGCCCCACGAGTCGAGCACGCGGCCCTCGACCGTCATGCGCTCGCCCTGCGGCTCGCCGAGGTGCTGCAGCGTCAGGTCGGACTCGATCGCGGCGACGTCACGCTGGCCGAAGGCCGGCGACCACAGCTCGATGGTCTCGGGATCGACGAGCTTGGGGTTCTTCGTCGGGTGACGCAGCAGCGTCGACCGGTACGGCGGGAAGTCGTGCAGGCTGATCGGCAGCTTCTCGCCCGCCTCCTCGCGGCGAGCCGCTTCGGCGTGGTAGTCGACGATCTCCTGTGTGATCTCGCCCTGCGTCAGCTGGTCGGGCGAGGCGAGCAGCGACTCGGGTGCCGCTGCGGCCGGCTGCTCGAGCACGACCGAGGACGAGAACGCCTCTTCGCCCCGAGGGTCGGATGCGGCTTCGGCTGAGGTCATGAGGTCTCCTTCGACACGCGGTTCCCTGCGGAACGGTCGTGACCAGGGTGACACCGCGGCTCCGGGGCGACGTCGAGAATTCTCATTCAGTGGGATTGACGGACGCGGCGGGCGCGGTCACATCCGCGCCTTCACCCCTGGCGGAGGTCGTGGTGCAGATCCTTCGCCGCCTGCACGACCAGCGGGCCGAGACGGCGCTCGTCCGCGCGCTCGAGGTGGACGACCAGGCCCATCGCGATCTGCGGGAGCCCCTCGACGCGCGGGAGCGCGGCCGCGACCGAGACGTTGCCCAGCGTCATCTCCTCGCGCGTGGTGGCATAGCCGAGAGCCCGCGTGCGGGCGATGTCGGCGCGCAGCTGCGACTCGGTCGTGATCGAGTTGAGGGTCTCGCGCTCGAGCGGCGCGCGGAAATATCGTTCGAGCCACGGCTCGTCGCGTGTGGCGAGCAGGGCCTTGCCGACCCCCGTGGTGTGCAGCGGTCCGCGGCCGCCCATGCGGCTCAGGGTCGGGATCGACTGGCGTCCCGTGAGCCGCCCGACGTAGAGCGCGCTCGTCGTCTCGGGGGTCGCGCCGTCGAGCACGGCGAGGTGGACGTTCTCGCCGGTCGCCTCGTACAGCCGCACCATGTGCGGCAGGGCCGTCTCGCGCAGCCGGAGCGACAGGGGCGAGAGCTCGCCGAGCTCCCACAGCCGGGGGCCGATCGCATACGTGTGGCCCGGGCCGCGGGTGAGCAGCCCCTCGTTCACCAGCGTCGCGAGCAGCCGGTGCAGGGTCGAGGTCGCCAGGCCGGTGCGTGTGGCCAGCGCGGCCGCGGTCACCGCCGGCTCGTCGTCGCTGAAGCACCCGAGCACGCGCAGCGTGCGCTCCAGCACGCCCTCGCCGTCGCTCATGGGTCCTCCCGGTGCGAGGCTACCCCTGCTCGTCCCCGGCCCTCGCCTTCGGCGAAACCTCCCTTCTCGCCGAAACCACCCGCCTCGGACGCGCCGACGAACATGGTCTCGCCGAGAAGGGGTGGTTCGGGCGCAATCGGTCGCCCCGAGCCGCCCGGAAGCTGCGCGCGTGACACAGTGGGCCTATGGCCAACTCGCCCTCCGGCGACTCGATGACCGAGCGCATCGTGCGCGTGCTCGAGACGTTCACGGCCGAGCGCTCGATGCAGACCACCGCCGAGATCGGGCGGCGGGCGGAGCTGCCGTCGTCGAGCGCCCACCGCATCGTCGACGAGCTCGTTGCCGCCGGCCTGCTGGAACGCGATGAGGACAGGCGCGTCCATCTCGGGCTGCGCCTGTGGGAGCTCGCACTGCGCGGCTCGACCGCACTGCGCCTGCGGCAGGCGGCCCTCCCCCACATGGAGCGCGTGCAAGCGCTCATCCGCCAGCACACGCAGCTCGCCGTCCTCGAGCAGGACGAGGCACTCTTTCTCGAGCGCCTCTCGCACCCCGACGCCGGGGCGAACATCACCCGCATCGCCGGGCGGCTCCCCCTCCATGCGTCCTCGTCGGGTCTTGTGCTGCTCGCGCATTCCCCGGCCGAGCTCCGGGATCGGGTGCTCGCGGGACCGCTGCGGGCGGTCGCTCGCGAGACGGTGACGGATGCCGCGCGCCTGCGCCGCCTGCTCTCCGAGGTCCGCCGATCCGGCGTGGCCGTCGCCCCGGGTTCGATCGAGGCGGTGTCGACCGGCGTCGCCGTGCCGATCCGGGATGCCGGCGAGGTCGTCGCGGCGCTGTCGGTGGTGCTCCCGCGCGAGATGCCGCCCGACGCCGCGATCGCCGCACTGCGCGAGGCGGCCCGCGCGATCGAACTCGCACTTCGCGCCGACCGCCGCTGACGCGTTCGTCACGGTCGACGCGCCAGGTCGGGAGGAGATGTGGCCGAGCGGAGGTCTCCGCCCCGGCATCCGTCCTCCCTTTCCCCACGATTCCTCCGCCCACAACCACCCCTCACGCCTCCTCCGCTCACCGTCTCCGCGCCAGGTCGGGAGGAGATGTGGCCGAACGCAGGCCCCGCCTTCGGCATCCGTCCTCCCTTTCCACACAATTCCTCCGCTCGCGCCCACTGCTCACGCCGCGCCCGCCCACCGCTCACCGTCTTCACGCCACGTCCGGAGGAGATGTGGCCGAACGGAGCACCTGAGCCACCGCATCCGCCCTCCCCTTTTCGCCACATCTGCTCCGTTCCGCCCGCCGTCGACGCCGCTGCCGCCATCACATCGCGCTCCCGATGAACGGGAATCATCGCGCGGCGCTCGGCCCGGCGGGGCACACTGGCTCCAGCATCCGTAGCGCTCATCGCGCCACTGCCACCGGGCACCGCCGGCCGTCGAAGGAGACGACATGACCACGATCCGCACGCGCGTCGCCATCATGGGCGCAGGCCCCGCCGGGCTGCTGCTGTCGCATCTGCTCGGAATCGCCGGCATCGAGTCCGTCGTGATCGACCGGCGCTCGCGCGAAGAGATCGAGACGACGATCCGCGCGGGAATCCTCGAGCAGGGCACCGTCGAGATCCTCGACTCCTCGGGCGCGTCCAGCCGTGTGCGCAGCGTCGGCAATCGTCACGACGGCATCGAGCTGCGCTTCGCCGGCGCCGGTCATCGCATCGACTTCGCCAGCACGGTCGGCCGCGGGGTGTGGCTCTATCCCCAGCACGAGGTGCTCAAGGACCTCATCTCGGTGCGGCTCGGCAAGGGGCAGGACCTGCGGTTCGGGGTGACCGCCGAGCGCGTCGAGGACGCGGCATCCGCTCGCCCCCGCGTGATCGCGACAGACGCCGACGGCGCGCGCCTCGAGATCGAGGCGGACTTCGTGGTCGGCGCCGACGGCTCGCGGAGTGTGGCGAGGGAGGCGGTGTCGGGATCGTCCACCGGCGGCTACTTCCGCGAGTATCCGTTCGCGTGGTTCGGCATCCTGTGCGAGGCGCCGCCCAGCGCCGACGAGCTCATCTACTCGAACTCGCCCGACGGGTTCGCGCTCATCAGCCAGCGCAGCGCCACGGTGCAGCGCATGTACTTCCAGTGCGATCCGGATGCCGATCCGAATGCCCTCACGGAAGCCGAGCTCTGGGAGGCGCTGCAGGCCCGCGTTCCCGGCACGACGCTGAAGGAGGGCCCGATCTTCCAGCGCGACGTGCTGCGGTTCCGCAGCTTCGTCGCCCACGAGCTGCTGCGCGGCCGGGTCGCCCTCATCGGCGACGCCGCCCACACCGTCCCCCCGACGGGAGCCAAGGGCATGAACCTCGCCGTCGCCGACGTCATGGTGCTCGAGCGCGCGCTGCGCGCACTGCTGCTCGACGGCGACGAGCGCCTCATCGAGGCCTTCCCCGAGACGGCGCTGCACCGCATCTGGAAGGCGCAGCACTTCTCGTGGTGGATGACGAACATGCTCCACGTCGCACCGGATGCCTCGGACTTCGACCGCCGCCGGCAGCTCGGCGAGCTCCGCTCGGTCGTCGAGTCCGAGGCCGGCCGCACCTACCTCGCCGAGGCCTACACGGGCTGGCCGCTGGAGGGGATCCGCTGACGCACGACTGCCGCTCAGCGGGAACCGTGCGCCGGCGCCGGACCGCGCTCGGCTAGAGTCCGGTGACCATGGCTCCATCGTCGTCGACGACTCCGCCGCGCTCCGCGTCGCGCACGACGTCGGTCGCAATGCTCATCGCCGCGGTGTGCCTGGTCGCCGCGAACATGCGGCCCGCGATCACCGGCCTCGGTCCGCTCCTCGATCAGATCGGCGCCGACACCGGCCTGTCGGTCGCGGTTCTCGGCGTGCTCGCCGCGGTGCCACTCATCGCGTGGGCGCTGTTCTCGCCGCTCGCGCATGCGGCGAGCCGCCGGTTCGGACAGCCGCGCGTGCTGCTCGGGTCGCTGCTCGTGCTCCTGGTCGGCACCGTCGTGCGCTCCCTGCCCGGCCCCGTGGTGAGTCTCTGGATCGGCACCGCGGTGATCGGACTCGGCATCGCGCTCATCAACGTGCTCATGCCCGCCGTCGTCAAGCGCGAGTTCGCCGGCCACGTGCGCGGGGTCACCGCCCTCTACACGGCGCTGCTGGCCGGGTTCGGAGCGATCTCGTCAGGCGTCGTCGTTCCGATCTCGCACATCGACCTCGGCGGCGACCCCGCGGGATGGCGCTTCGCCCTGCTCGTGACGGGCGCCATCCTGCTGCCCTTCGCGATCGTCGCCTGGTGGTGGGCGCATCGAGGTGCGCGCCGTGCCCACGTCCGCGCCGCGTCGCAGCACGGCCGCACCGGCATCTGGGCCGACCCCGTCGCGTGGCTGGTGGCCGCGTACATGGGGCTGCAGGCATCGATGTTCTACATGCTCGTGACGTGGCTCGCGGCGATCTCGATGTCGACCGGCCGGTCGGAGGTGGTCGCCGGCATCGACGTCATGATCTTCCAGCTCTTCTCGCTGGCCGGCTGCCTGCTGCTTCCCCTGCTGCTTCGCGGCCGGGTGGAGCGGCTCGTGCCCGCGCTCATCCCGTCGCTGGCGATCCTCGGCGTCATCGGGCTCATGCTGGCGCCGAGCGGGATCGTCTTCTGGGCCTCGCTGATCGGCCTGTCGTCGGGGGCGACCCTCGGCATGTCGCTCACGCTCATGGCGCAGCGCGCACGCGACCACGACGCCTCGGCCGCGCTGTCGGGCATGTCGCAGTCGGTCGGGTACGTCATCGCGGCGATCGGACCGGTCGCCTTCGGCTGGCTCCACACCCTCACGGGCGGATGGATCGCACCGCTGTCGCTCCTTCTCGGGGTCCTCGTGCTGCTCACGCTCGTCGGCGTCTTCGCCGGTCGCGAGCGCTTCGTCCTCGACCGCCGATAGCCGGGAACGGATGCCGTGCCCCGCTGCGCCCTCGCGGGGCAGTCTCTGCGGCCACGTCCCGGCGATGCCCGCAAGGACTGCCCCTCGAACGGACAGGCATCCACCGCCACGCAGCTCCGGGGTCAGCTTCTGCGGCTACCTCCGAGCGAAACCCGCAAGAACTGCCCCTCGAACGGACAGGCATCCACCGCCACACAGCTCCGGGGTCAGCTTCTGCGGCTGCCTCCGAGCGAAACCCGCAAGAACTGCCCCCCACGGACAGGCAGCCGGGAACGGATGCCGCGGCCGCGGCGCCCTCGCGGGGCAGTCTCTGCGGCTCGGACCCCGCGATACCCGCGCGAGCTGCCACCCGAACAGGCGCGGCATCCGCTTCTCCACGCTCGGGGGACACCTCGCGCAGCAACACCGGGGTCATACCCACGCGAGCTGCCCCCTGAATGACTCACGCGAGCCGGGGAACCTCGGCCCCGGGGAACCTCGGCCCTCGCGAACCTCAGTCCTCGGGAAAGGCCAGCGCGCGCAGCAGGTCGGTGAGGGTCTGCCGGTCCTCGTCGGAGAGCTGGGCGTGCACGCGCTCCTCGGCTGCGCGCGCGGATTCGCGTGCCGCGGAGGCCAGCGCGCGTCCCGCGTCGGTGGCGACCACGACGTTGGCGCGACGGTCGGCGGGATCGGGCCGGCGCTCGACGAGACCGCGGGTCTGCAGGTCGTCGACGAGGCTCACGACCTGACTCGGGTCGAGCCGCAGGAACTCGGCGAGTTCGCGCTGCGAAGGGCGCGCCTCGCCGGCGGCGAGCGAGAGCACCGAGTACGAGCGGGCCTTGAGGCCGTGCCCCGAGAGCGCGGCGTTGCCTGCGGCGAGCGCGATCGCATTGGCACGGGCGAGCAGGAAGCTCAGGTCATCGGTGAGCGCCGAGGCACGGAGGCCGGACTCGGCGGCGGCAGGCTTCGGCATGGCACGATCGTAGTCGAGTCCATGGAGGAACGGAACGATTGACTTTCTCAACGGTTTGGGTCTGTAATGGAGTCAGCAACGAAGGAGTCACGCATGACACTCGAAGGCAAGGTCGCCATCGTCACCGGCTCGGGCCGCGGTCTGGGTCTGGCCTACGCACAGGAACTCGCCCGCCAAGGCGCCGCCGTCGTCGTCAACGACGTCGATGAGGCGACCGCCGCGGACGCGGTCGCATCGATCGAGGCCCTCGGCGGGCGCGCCACCGCGGTGGTCGCTCCGGTCGGACCGACCGAGACGGCGAAGCAGCTCGTCCAGACCGCGGTCGACACCTACGGGCGGGTCGACATCCTGGTCACCAACGCCGGCGTGCTGCGCGACACGGTGCTGTGGAAGATGAGCGACGACGACTTCGACACCGTCATCAACGTGCACCTGCGCGGCACCTTCACGTGCGTGCGCGAGGCCGCCACCTACATGCGCGCCAACGAGATCCCCGGCCGCATCATCTGCATCGGCTCCCCGACCGGTCAGCGCGGCAACTTCGGCCAGACCAACTACGCCGCCGCCAAGGCCGGCATCGTCGGCATGGTCCGCACCTGGGCGCTCGAGCTGAAGAAGGCCGGCATCACCGCCAACGCCGTGATCCCCGTCGCCGCGACCGCGATGACCGCGACCGTGCCCTACTTCGCCGCCGCCGTCGAGGCCGACGAGAAGGGCGAGCCGATGCCCGCCTTCTTCCGCCACGACCTCGGGTTCGGCACCTCGGACGACGTCGCCGGACTCATCGCCTATCTCGCCTCGGATGCCGCGGCATCCGTCACCGGTCAGGCCATCGGGATCGGCGGCGATCGCCTGCAGCTGTGGTCGCACCCCGAGGCGGTCGCCACCGCCTACAGCGACGGCGGCTGGTCGTACGACGACCTGACCACTGGATTCGAGGAGGCTGTCGGCACGCTGCAGACCGTCGGCGAGAAGTTCCCGCCGCTCCCGGAGGACCTTCAGCGCTCCTGAACCTGATCGCTGAGCTCGTCGAGGCATCCTTCGACAGGCTCAGGGACCGCCCCGACCCGGAGGACCGGCATGACCCGCTACGAGCCCGCGATCGACCTCGATGCGATCGAGGCGATCGATGTGCACGTGCACATCGAGGTGGACGGTCACGGCCACGCGTCGCTTCCGCCCGACCTCGTCGAGGCCGCCTCGAAGTACTTCAGCGCCGACGGGCCACGCCCCGATCTCGACTCGATCGCGACGTACTACCGCGAGCGCAGGATGGCCGCCGTCGTTTTCACAGTCGACGCCGAGACCCAGCTCGGGCACGCGCCGGTCTCGAGCGCCGAGATCGCCGAAGGCGCCGCGCGCAACAACGACGTGCTGATCCCGTTCGGCTCGGTCGATCCGAACAAGGCGTCCGCGGTCGACGACGCCCGGCGCCTCATCGAGGATCACGGGGTGCGGGGTTTCAAGTTCCACCCGACGGTGCAGGGATTCGATCCTTCGGACCGTGCGCACGAACCGCTCTACGCCGTGCTGCAGGACGCGGGCGTGGTCGCCCTCTTCCACACCGGGCAGACCGGCATCGGTGCGGGGCTCCCCGGCGGCCGCGGCTTCCTGCTCGGCCTGTCGAACCCCATGCTTCTCGACCCGGTCGCGGCGCACTTCCCCGAGCTGCAGATCATCATGGCCCACCCCTCCGTGCCCTGGCAGGACGAAGCCCTCTCAGTGGCCACCCACAAGCACAACACCTGGATCGACCTGTCGGGCTGGAGCCCCAAGTACTTCCCCGAACAGCTCGTCCGCGCGGCCAACTCGTACCTCAAGCGGCGCGTGCTGTTCGGCTCGGACTTCCCGCTGCTGACCCCCGACCGCTGGATGACGGATGCCGCCCGTTCGACAGGTTCAGGGACCGCTCTTTTCAAGCCCGAGGTCATGCCCGGCATCCTCAAAGACAACGCGGCCCGGCTTCTCGGACTGGCCGCCTCGACCGCCCACCAAGGAGACACACCATGACCACCACCGTCGCCTACTCCGACGTCGCCGGAATGGCCGGCACCGACCTCGGCTGGTCGGACTGGCTCGAGGTCACGCAGGACCGCGTGAACCTCTTCGCCGATGCCACCGACGACCACCAGTGGATCCACGTCGACCCCGAGCGTGCGGCATCCGGCCCCTTCGGCGGCGCGATCGCGCACGGGTTCCTCTCGCTCTCGCTCACCGTGAAGTTCTGGTCGGAGCTGTTCGATGTGACCGACGTCACGACCCGGGTCAACTACGGACTCGACAAGGTGCGCTTCGTCTCGCCCGTGAAGGTCGGATCCCGCGTGCGCATGAACGCCGTCATCGCCGAGGTGACCGAGGTGCGCGGCGGCTACCAGTTCGCCGTCGACCAGACCATCGAGATCGAGGGCGCCGACAAGCCCGCGGTCGTGGCGCGGGGCCTGTACCGCTTCTACGCCTGAAACCGTCCACCGCCCATTCCTCACGCAGAGGACACCGCAACGATGCACCACAAGGGACTGGGTTTCTGGCTCGCCAAGCGGCGCCTGCGCGACCCCGACAAGCCCGCCGTGATCTTCGGCGACGACGTGCTCACCTATGGCGAGTTCGCGGATGCCGCGGACCGCGTTGCGGCCGTGCTGTGGCATCGCGGCATCCGCAAGGGCGACGCCGTCGCGTACATCGGCGAGAACAGCCCGCAGTTCCTGCAGGTCATGTTCGCCGCGGCGCAGCTCGGCGCAGTGTTCGTGCCGGTGAACACGCGTCTCGCGCCCCCCGAGATGCGCCATGTGCTGGTGGACTCCGGCGCGCGGGCACTCATCCTCGATGTCGACTTCCTCGAGCGTGCGATGCCCGGCGTCGAAGCCGCCCGCATCGCGCAGGTCATCGTGACGGGGGACGGCAGTCCCGAGAACCCGGGGCTCGCGCGACTGGCGGCCGAGCGCAACGCCGGCCACACCATCGCCGACGTCGATCTCGACGATCCTGCCGCGATCATCTACACCTCGGGAACGACAGGACGTCCGAAGGGCGCGGTGCTCAGTCACGGCAATCTGACGTGGGTCGCCCTTAACTGCATCGTCGACTACGACGTCGTCTCGACGGATGTGTCGCTGATGATCTCGCCGCTCTTCCACGTGGCGTCGCTCGGCATGGGAGCGCTGCCGGTCGTCCTCAAGGGGGCGACGCTCGTGCTCGAGAAGGGCTTCGAAGCGGGCCGCGCGCTGTCTCTGATCCAGCGCCACGGCATCACGATGCTCAGCGGCGTGCCGACGACCTATCAGATGCTGGCCGACCACCCCGACTGGGGGGCCACCGACCTCACGACGCTGCAGAAGCTCACGTGCGGCGGATCGGCCGTTCCCACCCGCATCCTGAACGCCTACGAGAAGCGCGGCCTGTCGTTCTCACAGGGCTACGGCATGACAGAGACGTCACCGGGAGCGACCTCGCTCTCGCCCGCCATGACGCGCGCCAAGCAGGGCAGCGTGGGCCTGCCGCACTTCTTCACCGAGGTGCGCATCGCCGATGAGAACGGCGACATGGTTCCCCGGGGCACGGTGGGCGAGATCGAGATCACCGGACCCAACGTCTTCCTCGGCTACCACGGACAGCCCGAGGCGACGGCAGAGGCCTTCACCGATGACGGCTGGTTCCGCTCGGGAGACCTCGGCTACCTCGACGCCGACGGCTACCTCTTCATCGCCGACCGGCTCAAGGACATGATCATCTCGGGCGGCGAGAACATCTACCCGGCCGAGGTCGAGAACCTGATCTCCGATATCGAGGGCATCTCGGGTGTCGCCGTGGTGGGCGTTCCCGATGAACGCTGGGGCGAGGTTCCGCTGGCCGTCGTCACGCTTCAGGAGGGAGCCGAGGTCGACACCGCGATCGTCCGCTCGCACCTGGACGGGCTGCTCGCCCGCTACAAGCTTCCGAAGAGCGTCGTGGTCGTCGAGGAGCTTCCGCGCACTGCGTCGGGCAAGGTGCGCAAGGCCGATCTCCGGGCGCGGTTCGAGCGGGGCTGATGCAGCGTGGCGCACGCTCCTCCCGTCCCATCGCTCGACCGCTCCTTCGAAGTGGTCGCCGACCTCGGGCCGCTGGAGGACCACGGGATGACCCGCGCCGGACATCGCCGGGTCATCCCGGTGATCGGCGGCACGGTCACCGGTGCGTTCACGGGGGTGATCCTTCCGGGCGGCGCTGACTGGCAGACGGTGCGCGCCGACGGCTCGATCGAGATCGACGGCCGCTACAGCGCCCGAGGAGAGGACGGGTCCCTCCTCTACATCCGCGCGAAGGGCGTGCGCAGTGGCGACCCCGAGGTGCTCGAGTCGCTCCTGCTCGGCGAGGACGTCGACCCCGTCGCCTACTACTTCCGCGCGGCGCTGACGCTGGAATCGGCTGCTCACCCCGAGTTCGAGCGCTCGGTCTTCGTCGCGTCCTACGTCCGCGAGGCTGCGCGAGTCCGGTACGTCGCCTACCGCCTCACGTGAGTCCACCACCCCCGGGGTGAGTCACGTCGGGCCTGCAGGGGTGATGGGCCGACGAACGACGCCCCGGCATCCGGATGACGGATGCCGGGGCTTTCGCTCGTCGTGGCCTCTCAGCCTCGGTAGGTGCCCCAGTCGTCGGCATCCCACATCCGGGCCGGAGCCCCGCCGTGCTGCGCCCGGTCGAAGCGAGCGCCGCCGAGCTCGAACTCACTCCGGTCGTCGAGCCACTCGGCGCGCTCGACCAGCGCGCGGGGCGAGGTGGACGGCCAGGAACCCTCGCCGATCCTCGTGAACATCGTCTCGAACGCGGCCGCCTCCTCTGCGGCGGTGAAGGTGCAGTGGCCCTCTGCCTGGACGAACGCCTGGTTGAGCTGCGCTCGCTCGCCGGCCTCGCGGACCGTGGCCTCATACGCCTCGTCGTCCTGCGTCGAACCGGCGCCATCCCCTGATGTGCTCAGCGACAGCACCGGCACCCGAAGCTCGCCCGTGAACGATGCGGTCTGCTCGACGAAACCGACGACAGCGGGATCAGCCGCCAGCCGTGTCGCGCCCGCCAAGGTGCGCAGGTCCTCGTCGAGCGAGAGCCCGGCGTCGCGGTAGGCGGCCGCGACCTCATTCCAGCGGCCGGACTCGCGCAGCGCTCGCCGATAGTCAACCCCGGTGTTCCACGAGAACGTGCCGCCCGCCGTGTCTTCGTAGCCTGCACGCACGTGGGTCCCGACGGCGAAGGGGAGGTACTCGAGATAGCGGTCGATCCGCGCAGCACGATCGGTGATGTCGGTCCCCGTCGCGGGATCGAGCGCCGGGATCTTGCTCATCGCAGCCGCGAAGGCCGCACGCGCACGCCCTTCCGGTGTCTCGGACGCCTTCGCGACGAGGCCGTTCAACGCGCCGATCTCAGCGTCCAGGTCGACGATGCCCGTGATGCGCATCGTCGACTCCGGGTCGACGAGCTCACGCAGGACGAAAGCCGTGTCGAGCTTGTAATTCCACGTGCTCACCGCGCCCGCCCCGCCGCCGCACATCGGCACGGCGCCGTCGAGCCAGTCCGGGGCCGAGTCCGCCACGATTCGTGTGACGAGTCCGCCCTGGGATCGGCCGGCGAGGACGACGTCGTCGGGCGTACCGACCAGCTCCGAGAACGTCGCGACGGCGACGCCTGCGTTGTCGCGATCGCGCACCAGATCCCACCCGTCCGAGAGGTCGTACCCGATCAGAGCGCTCCCCCGCTGAAGCAGCCACTCGGCCGAGGCGAACTGAGCCGTGGCGCGCCCCGGCACGACCACGAGCGAGCCGTCCCAGTCCCCCGGGGCGATTGCGGTGAAGGCCGATCCGTCCGGGAGGACCCCCTCGTGGGTGGTGAGCTCTGAGGGCGCAGGAGCGTAGACCTCGGGCTCGCGCTCGGGCCGCACAACGGAACCGGGTGCGTAGCGGACGAACGCTCCGCCGCGCTCCAGCCCGGTGGTCTCGGCGATGGCGTCAGCGCGCTTGTCGAGCGCGCGAGGGCTGGCAAGGTTCTTCCACTTTCCTGAGTCGAGCCGGTCCTGCAGGGCGGTGACGAGCGCGGCGACCTCGGCGTCGGCGTAGTCGCAGTGACCCGGACGATCGACGAAGACCTGCTCGATGAGCGAGGAGGCACGGTTCTCGCGGACACGGTCGGCGTATGAGCCTGCCTGCGCGACGACCGGCGCGGCGTCACCAGTCTCGTGAAGCGACAGGACCGGACCGTCGATGTCACCGGTCGGGGTGGCGTTCTTCTGCATGTACGCGACGGCTCCGGCGTCCGCCATGATCCTCTCCCCGCCGTTCAGCGCACCGAGGTCCTCGTCGAGCGAGAGCCCGGCCGCCCGGTAGAGCTGTCTCACGAGGGAGAGCTGGCCGGATGCGCGAAGGGCCTCGGCGTAGTCCACCCCGGTGTTCCACGAGAAGTTGCCGCCCGCGCGCTGCTCCAGGGGCTGGCGCGGCGAGACGGCACCCCACATGAAGATGCGATACAGCTGCTCCTGCTGGGCGTCGAGGTCGTTGCGGCCGGGCTTCTCGGTGCCCGGCTGCGACCACGTCGGCATCTGGGCCAGGCTCGCCGCCAGCGCGATCCTCGCGCGCCCTTCGGGGGTCTGCTGTGCGGCGTCGAGCACTTCCTTGAAGGCCGCCTGACGCGCGGGCTCGTTCGTGACGCGGGCGAGCTCCAGCCGGGCATCGGCCGGGGCCAGGAGCGTCTTCAACGCGTAGGTGCCGTCCAGCGACCCGTTGAGCATGGGAATGGCACCGGCGATCGAGCCGCACAGCGGCAGCGCCGCATCGAACACGTCCGGCTGCTGCTCGAGGAGAGCGACCGACACCTGTCCTCCCATCGACGAGCCCCACGCGACGACGTGCTCGGCCTCGCCGAGCGCGGCCTCCGCGGCGTCGACGACCTGCGGCTGCGCGACGAGGAGGTCCTCCACGGCCCATCCCGAGCCCGCCGCCGCGCCGGCGAGCGCGTACCCCTGACTCGTCAGCCACGTGACGACCTCGGGCGACGGCCCGGCTGAGGCGACGCCTCCTCCGCCGCCGTATCCGGGGCTCCAGGTGAGCAGCGTCCCGCTCCACTGGGCAGGCTGGTGCACGACGTACTGGCCGCCGCCAGGCAGCACGCCCCGTAGCTCGGATGCCTCGGGTGGTGGCGCCGCCGAGGCCGGAGCGGCAGACAGCGTGAGGGCGACCGAGGCGGCGATCGCCAGGCCGGCTCGGATCGAGAGCGGTGACATGGTGTCCCTTCCCGCGGCGATCTTCGAGGACGGGCTCAGCCCGTTGTGGTGCGCCGCGAACGTGGTCTTCGTCGACCGAGGGCGCGACAGTTGTGCTGACGTGCGCCACGGGAGGTGTAGCGCAATGACCATGACACGATCGATTGACGATGTCAACGGTGGGAAAAGGAATCCGTTGACAATCGCAACGATTCGTGTTTTTGTTGACACACCACACCTCCAACGACGGACGTAGTTGAAAGTGTTTCTCGCCAGCGTCGGCGGAAACCGTCGCGGCCGTCCTTCCCGAAGTCCGAAAGGTGCCCGACATGAAGAAGACAGCAGTTGTCGCCGCAAGCGTCATGGTGGCGAGCCTGCTCCTGGCGGGATGCGGAGCGAGCCCGAACGCACGGACAGCGAACGAAGACTCGACGTCCGACGCGCCCTCCGAGCTGGTCTTCGCGGTCGTGCCGACCGATGACAGCGAGGAGCTCGAGAACAGCTTCCTCCCCGTCGTCGCGGCGATCGAGGAGACGACCGGGATTCCCACCCGCATCGAGGCGGTCAGCAGCAACGCCGGGGTCATCGAGGCTCAGGTCGCGGAGCGCGTCGACATCGCTGCGTACGGCGCATTCTCGTATTACCTCGCGTCGGACGTCGCGGACGTGGCACCCGTCGCGAAGGACCAGCGCACGCCGGAACCCGGTTCCGGTGCGGTCAACTCCCTCGGCGTGGTCGTGCCCGGCTCGGACATCGCCTCGATCGAAGACGTCGCGGGCAAGAACGTCTGCTTCACCGACCCGGCGTCGACGACCGGCTACCTCACCGCGGCCGCAGCGATGACCGAAGCGGGGATCAATCCCGAGACCGACATCAGCCCGCTGTTCGTCGGCTCTCACGACGTCGCAGTGACCCAGATGCTCGCCGGCGACTGCGACATCGCTTTCGTTGCCGAGACCTTCGTGACGACGATCCTGCCCGAGCGCGGCATCATCACCGAAGGCGACACCGAGACGATCTGGACGTCCGACCCGATCCCGGGCACCCCGATCGTGGTCGGCAACTGGCTCGACGACGAGCTCCGCGACCAGATCGTCCAGGCCGTGACCGACTACAACGCGGTGAGCGCCTTCGAGGCCGACCTGTGTGCAGAGCAGAATCGTGAAGCACCTGCCGAGTGGGGCGAGGAGTATGCCGGCGCGACCGCATGCAAGTGGGGTGGCACAGGAGCCTTCGCCTTCGAACCGGCGACAGCGTCGGACTACGACGTGATCAACGCCATCTGTCAGACCCTCGAGACGGATGTCTGCCGCGGCGAGGAATGAGCCGATGACCGTTCCCCTCATGAGATCACCCGCTAAGCCCGGCGCCCCCGCCCCGTCGGCCGATGCCCGCCGCGTGAGCGTCGCGCTCCACGACGTCAGCATGCACTTCGGCGAGAAGACCGTCTTGAAGGGGGTCGAGCTCGAGGTCGTCGCCGGACAGTTCGTGGCACTCGTGGGCCCTTCCGGAGCCGGCAAGTCGACCCTCCTGCGTCTCATCAACGGCAGCCACAAGCCGAGCAGCGGATCCCTCGCCGTCCTGGGCGTCGATCCGGCGACCTGCGGCCGTGGTGCGCTGCAGCGCCTTCGCACTCGCGTGGGGTTCGTGTTCCAGCAGTTCGGGCTCGTCGGGCGCCTGAGCGCGATGGAGAACGTGCTGATGGGCGCGCTCGGCTCGCTGCGGTTGCCGCGCTACGGGATCGCCAGCTATCCGCGCGAGCTGCGGGAACGAGCGGTCGCCCACCTCGAGCGTGTCGGGCTTCTCGACCAGCGCTATCAGCGCTGCGACACGCTCTCCGGCGGTCAGCAGCAGCGGGTGGCCATCGCGCGGACGCTCATGCAGGAGGCCGAGCTCGTGCTCGCCGACGAGCCGGTCGCCTCACTCGACCCCAACGCGAGCGTCTCGGTGCTGCAGACGCTGAAGAAGCTGAGCGCCGAGGACGGCTTCACCGTCATCTGCTCCCTGCACCAGGTGGAGCTCGCGATGGCGGTGTCGGATCGGGTGGTCGCGGTACGGGACGGCTCCTTCGTCCTCGACGCGCCGACGGCCGACACCGCGGAAGCGCAGATCCGCGCCGTGTATGCCCAAGCCGAGCAGGACTGAGATGTCGCTGACCGTCGATCGGCCTCCGGCGCAAGCGTCCTCGCCTCGCGTGCCGCGTCGTCCACGCGCGTCGGCGGCGACGATCGGGATCCCGCTGGCCTATCTCGCCGTCACGCTGTTCGGCATGTGGTGGCTCGACATCCGTCCGGCCGCACTCCTCGACGGGTTCGAAGACATCGCGGCCCTGCTGCAGCGGATGGTGCCGCCGACGGTAGGCGACCCCGCGAACCTGCTCGCCCTGGCGCTGGAGACCCTGTGGATCGCGGTCGCCGGGACAGGTCTCGCCACGATCGCGTCGATCTTCCTCGGCGCGGCCGCCTCGCGTCACTTCAGCGGGCCACGGATCGTCGGGTGGCTCGCGCGCGGCATCATCATCGTGACGCGGGCGATCCCGTCCCTGGTGTTCGCCCTCATCCTCGTGCGCATCGTCGGCCTGGGCCCGCTCGCCGGCGGGCTCGCGATCGCATTCCACTCGGTCGGCATGATCGGCAAGATGTTCGCGGATGTCTTCGAGGAGCAGGACGCCGCGCCGCGCGAGGCCGTGGCCGCCGTAGGGGCCGGCCGGGCACAGAACTTCGTGGCCACGACCTTCAGCCGGGCTCTGCCCAGCATCACGGCGATCGTGCTGTACCGCCTCGACATCAACATCCGGGCCTCCGCCGTTCTCGGTCTCGTCGGCGCCGGCGGCATCGGGCTCGCGCTCCAGACCGCGATCGGATCCCTCGACTACCGTCGTGCGCTCGGCATCATCCTCGTCATCGTCGTGATGCTCCTCGTGCTCGAGCTGGCCGCGTACCTCGCGCAGCGTGCGCTGGCCGAACACGCCGAGGAGCACACCGCCGCTCAGCTCTACGGTCGCGGACGCAGCTCCTCCTCACCGGGCTGGAACCGTTCTCGCGTCCTGCGGGTCGGTTCCGGTGTCGCGGTGCTGATGCTGTTCGTCTTCTCGCTGACCCAGCTGCTCGCCGATGCCCCGCGACTCGCAGCGGCCTGGGAGAACGCCGTCGCCGTGCTGTCGGGCTTCTTCCCACCGGTCTTCACCCTCGACATCGCATACGGGATCTTCGAGAGCGTCGTCATGGCACTCTCGGCGACGACGTTCGGCGTGATCATCGGTCTGGCGATCGCGCTGCTGTCGACACGTCACCTCATCCGCTTCGAGCCGCTCTCCCTCGCGCTGCGCGGACTCATGGTGCTCGTCCGGGGCGTCCCCGACATCATCTTCGCGCTTCTCTTCGTCGCCGCGCTGGGACTCGGACCCTTCGCCGGCTTCCTCGCACTGGCGATCTCGTGCACGGCGCTCGCGGCGAAGTTCTTCACCGACTCGCTCATGAAGGTCGATCCCGCACCGCTGCGCGCGCTGGAAGCAACGGGCGCCGGCCGGCTGCAGGTCTTCGTCGCCGGCGTCTGGCCTCAGTTCGTTCCGGGCTTCATCGGCAACAGCCTGTTCACCTCCGACCTCGCTCTGCGGGAATCGGCGGTCCTGGGCATCGTGGGCGCGGGCGGCATCGGCTTCCTGCTCGAGGAGTCGGTGGCAACCCTCCACTACCAGACGACAGCGGGAATCCTCATCGGACTGATCGCCGTCGTCGTGCTGCTCGAGTCCGTCGCCCGCTGGGCGCGGAAGAAGGTGATCTGATGGCGACCTGCCCCTTCGGCTACACATCGCAGGAGCAGGATGCCGCGGCATCCGCCCCCGTCGACACACGCACGCGCTCCGAGCGCACCGGCGAGTGGTCGCCCTCCCTCGACGAGACGTTCGGCAGCGCCCACCGCGACTACGCCGCGCTGCGGCAGACGGACCCCTTCCCGTGGAGCGAGGAGTTCGGCGGCTTCTGGTCCGCGATGACCTATGACGACGTCGTCGCCATCGCCCAGGACGACCGGTTCATCACCTCGGTGCAGAACGTCGTGCCGCACGTGCCGCGGTCTTCGCGCCGCCCGCCGCTGCACTTCGATCCTCCTGAGCACACCGCCTATCGCGAGGCCATCGATCCGGTGATGCGCCGTGCCGTCGTCAAGTCGCACGAGTCGACGTTCCGCGCGAGCGCCGAAGAGCTCGTGGCGGCCATGATCGACGGCGAGCGCGCCGACGGCGTCGCCGACTTCGCCGCGCCGTTCGTGGTGGACTGCTTCGCCGCGTTCCTCGGCGTGCCGGTCGACCTCGCCCGCGAGGTGCGTGAGATCGGCGTGCGCTACGGGTTCGCCATCCAGGACATGGATGACGAGGTCATCGGCCAGTGCAGCACACGCCTGTACGAGATCGCCGAGCGGGTGTACCGAGACCGGCTCGCGGCGGGCGCCGATCCGTCCAGCGATCTCGTCGGGAGCCTGCACGCGGCAGCCCTGGACCCGGCCAACCACATCACGGAGCGAACGGCGATCGCGACCATCCGCCAGATGATCGTGGCGGGCATGGGTGCACCGCAGGCCGTGCTCGGAAGCTGCGTCGTGCACCTCGCGCAGGACCCTGATCTGCAGGAGCATCTGCGCCGGCACCCGGCGGATCTGCCGGCGGCGATCGAGGAGTTCCTGCGCCTGCACGCGCCCTATCGCGTCTTCGCCCGCACGCCCCGGGAAGACACCGTGGTGCACGGACGGCTCGTGCGGCAGGACGAGGCCGTGGCGCTGGTGTTCCCGTCGGCGAACCGGGATTCCGCGGCCTTCCCCCGCCCCGACGAGTTCGTCCTGCACCGGAAGAACAACTCGCACCTGGCGTTCGGCCGCGGAGCGCACAAGTGCCCGGCGGCGACGATGGGCCGCCTGGAGCTGCTCATCGCGCTGGAAGTGCTGCTGGAGCGGACGAGTTCGTTCGCCCTGGCCGGCGATGTCCGGATGATGAACTGGCTGGAGTACGGTCCCCGGGCCGTTCCCCTGTCGCTCGCGCCGGCGAACGCCGCGGCCCGCTGACTGACACAATCGCTCCATGCGGCCAGCAGACCACTTGCTCCCCCGGGACCAGCAGGGCGCCCGCTCGCAGCAGCTGCTCATCGTGCTTCTGGGCGACTACTGGCATCTGCGTTCCGAGCCCCTTCCCTCGGCGGCGCTCGTCGCACTCCTGACACTGTTCGACGTCACGCCCGCGGGCGCCCGCGCGGCTATCCAGCGGCTGGCCAAGCGCGGTTTCCTCATCACGGTGAAGAACGGCCGCACCACGGCGTACGCCGTCTCGCCGATGAGCCAGGAGTCGGTCGACGCGCACGTCGAGCTGCTCTTCCGCAGTCACATCCCCCGCCCCTGGGATGGAACCTGGAGTGTGGTGGGGTACTCGCTCCGCGAGGACCAGCGAAGCACGCGCAACGCGCTGCGCGAGCGGCTGCGGCAGTCGCGCTTCGGGAACGTGCACGACGGCCTGTGGATCCGGCCTGGAGACCGCCGATCCGAAGTCGAGGCGATGGTGCGGGACCTCGCGGCTCCCCCCTCGACCGGCCAGCTCACGGTGTTCACCGGCGCCCGGCTTCCCCATGAGAGCGTGACGGCGACGGCGCGCGAGGCCTTCGCGCTGGATGAGCTGGCGGCGGCCTACCGCCGGTTCGTGGAGCAGTGGCAGCCGGTCGCGGCACGCGTGTCCTCGCTCACGGATCCTGGCCGGAGCGGGTCGGATGACGACGACCTGCTGCGCGTGCGGACGTCGATCATGCGCGACTGGCGGGAGCTGCGCCACATCGATCCGATGCTTCCCCAGTCCCTCCTGGGCGCCGACTTCCCCTTCGAGCGCGCCCTCGCGGTCTGCTCGATGATCTACGACTCCACCGGTCCCGCTGCGGAAGCGGCCTTCCGGCGGATCCTCGAGCCCCACTCGGTCGACCTTGCGAAGCACGTGTCTCACCACACCTTCGCGGCCTACGCCGCGGACGCGGCTCCGCGGCCCTCCTGACGCGCGCGAGGGTCAGGCGACTCGAGCGGCGAACTCGCGCACGGCGGGAAAGGCGAACTCGCGGTGCCGGCGGGTGAACAGCTCGTACGAGCGATCGGCGGGCCAGTCCGCTCCCATGTACTGGCGCGGGAGCCGGGGATCGACGCGCAGCAGCGCGAGCCAGTCGGCGACCAGCAGGGTGCGCGCCGTCAACGGCGGAAGATCGGATGCCGCATCCTCCCGTCCCCAGTGCGCGATGAACTCGTGATGGGCGTCGCGGATGCGTTCGACGTCCCAGGCCACGCGCACGGCCTCGTCCATCGGGAACCCGGCGAGCTCCGAGGCCGTGAAGGCGTTGACCGCGCCCGGCCCGAGATCGGGGATGATGGCGTCCAGCGCGCTGGCGAGGTCGACCGCGCCGGGCGCGATCCACATGCCGTCCCGCAGGACTGCGAATCCCGACCACGTCAGGGCCGCCCGCAGGCGGTGGCGGAGGGTCCGCCGGTGCTCGGGGACGGTGAAGCTCACCAGCGTCCATCCGTCCCCCTGCGGCTCGAACGGCGCCGGTCCGTTCACGCGACCGGACGCCTCGCGCAGCACCTCGCTGCCGTGCGGTGTCAGCTCGAAGCCGATCTCGCGGCCCAGCCGCGTGCGCTCGAGCATTCCGCTGTGCACCATCCGGTCGAGATTCGTGCGCACGGCGGGCGCACCGACTCCCGCGCTCTCGAGCACCCCGATCAGCACGCTCGCGCGCACCGGCTCGAAGTACCGATCGCAGACGTACTCGCCGAAGAAGGCCAGCAGCAGCTGCCGGGGCTTGCGGGTGAGCACCGAAGCCTCGGCATCCGTCTCTCCGAGCACCTCCGACAGGGTCAGCGTGCTCACGCGGCGCTCGCTCCGGGGCGGACCGCCTCGCCGCGCTTGGCGCGCTGGATCTGCTCGTACACGTGGGTGCGCAACTCGGTGAACCGCGGCAGCGCGCGCGTCGTGATCTGATCGCGCTCGGGGGCGAGGTCGATGGCGAGGTCCTCCTGCACCCACGTGGGCGACTTCGAGAGCACGATGACGCGCTCGCCGAGATACACCGACTCGTCGATGTCGTGCGTCACGAACAGGATCGACATGCCGCGGTCGCGGTGCAGCGCGCGCACCAGATCCTCGAGGTCGGCACGGGTCTGCGCGTCCACGGCGGCGAAGGGCTCGTCCATGATGAGCACCTCGGGCTGATAGGCCACGGCGCGCGCGATCGCGACGCGCTGCTGCATGCCGCCCGACAACTGCCACGGGTAGCTCTTGGCGGCGTGGTCGAGTCCGACGGCGGTGAGCGCGTCGTCGATCAGCCGGTCGCGGTCGGCGCGAGACAGCTTCTTGTGCTTCAGCGGAAGCTCGACGTTGCCGCGCACGGTGAGCCACGGGTAGAGGCTGCGGCCGTACTCCTGGAACACCAGGGCCATGTTGGGGGGCGGCGCGGTCACCCGGCTGCCGTCGAGCTCCACGAGGCCAGAGGTCGGGCGCAAGAGGCCCGCGATGCACTTGAGCAGCGTCGTCTTGCCGCAGCCGGATGGGCCCACGATGCACACGAGCTCGCCGGCGTTCATCTGGAAGCTGATGTCTCCGATCGCCTCGACGTTGCCCGTCGAGGACTCGTAGACCTTGCGCAGATGCTCGACTTTCAGCAGCGGCTGCTTCGTCTCCGTCGCGTCAGGCACGTTCGACCTCCTTGATTCCGTGGTACCAGCGCAGCACCCGACGCTCGGCGAATCCGAAGATCACCGCGAGCAGCACGCCGATGAGCCCGAGCAGCACGATGCCGCTCCACATCTCGGCGATCAGGTAGTTGCGCTGGAAGTAGACGATCTGAAAGCCGAGCCCCGACGAGGAGAAGAACATCTCCGAGATCACCATGAGGATCAGTGCGATCGAGAGGCACTGCCGCACCCCCGTCATGATGCGGGGGCTGGCCGCGGGCAGCACCAGGTAGCGCAGGCGCTCGCCCGGCGTGATGGCGAACGAGCGGGCGGTCTCGGTCATGACGGAGTCGGTCGCCCGGACGCCCTCGATGGTGTTCAGCAGCACCGGCCAGATCGCACCCGCGACGATCACCACGACCTTCATGAAGTCGTTGGCGCCGACGAGGACGGCGATGATCGGGATCAGGACGGGCGGCGGCACGGCGCGGAAGAACTCGAAGATCGGCTCGAGCAGCTCGCGCAGCCATCGCACCAGCCCGATCAGGGTGCCGGCCGCGATGCCGAGGACCACGGCCAGCACGATCCCGATCGCCAGCCGGCCGAGGCTCGGGAGGACGTCGGTGAAGAAGGCCGGCCCGACCCACGTGTCGATGAAGGCCTCGAGGATGACGAGCGGGCTGGGGAAGAACGGCGCCGGCGAGACGGACGACCAGACGCCCCAGATCACCAGCAGCAGAATCGGAAGGCCGAGGGCGTACGCGGTGTTCTCGCCGATGCCGGCCCACACCCGGGAGGGGCGCTTCGGCGTCACGACGGTGCTCGTGTAGAGGGTCACAGCACTTCCTCCCCACGGATGGACTGATGCCACGACAGCGAACGGCGCTCGATCGCCCGGAAGACGAGGTTGATCACGAGCCCGAGCACGCCGGTGACGACGACCAGCGCGTACACCGTGGTCCACTGGCCGGAGTCGCGAGCCAGCATGATCGCCCGGCCGAGGCCGGGGTTGCCGATGAACATCTCGGCGGTGATGGCCAGGATCAGCGCGACGGTGGCGGCGAGCCGCAGCCCGGTCATGAGGTAAGGCAGCGCCGTCGGGAAGACGAGGTTGACGATGCGAGATCCCCGCGACAGACCGAAGCTCCGCGCGGTGTCGCGCGCCACGGCATCCACATCGGCGACGCCGTAGAGCACCTGGATGAAGACCTGCCAGAAGCTCGCGAACACGATGATGATCAGCGCGGCCTGCAGCTGATAGCCGTACATCAGGATGGCGAGCGGGATGAGGGCGACCGAGGGGATCGGCCGCAGGAACTCGACCGTCGTGTGGGTCGCGCGCCTGAGGAAGGGGACGAGTCCGATGACGGTGCCCAGCACGACGGCGAGCACCGTGGCGATCACCAGGCCGATGGCCCACGCCGTCATGGTGCGGCCGACGTTGCGCCAGAACTCCATGTCGCGGAACTCGACGAGCAGCTGGGCGAGGGTGTCGGTCGCGGTCGGGAAGTAGGCCGGGTTCACGATCCCGAGCGTCGGCAGCAGCTGCCAGGTCGCGAGGAACCCGATGATGCCGGCCATTCCGAGCGCGAACTTGCGGAGGGTGCGGTGCTGACCGGGCCGCGCTGGTGACGCGACGGTCGGTGGGGCGTCGGCGGTGACGGTCACGGTGGTCCGATCGGTGCGGTCGGCGGGAAGGGCAGACGCAGGTGAGGGATGACGGGATGCCGAGGCTCTCGGCATCCCGTCTCCACCACTACTGCTGCTGGATGAGGCGGGCGTAGTCGGGCTCGGCGTCGATGTATGCGAACTCGACCGCGAGGGCGCCCAGCTCTTCGATGTCTTCGGCGGTCAGCTCCCATGTGAACTCGGGGAGCGTGATTCCCGCGGCCGCCTCTTCGGGGATCTCGAGGTTGGTCGCGATCGCGGCGCGCACGGCCTCTTCGTTGCCCGAGGCCCACTCGAGCGCCTCGGCCATGGCCTCGGAGTACGACGCGACGAGCTCGGGGTCATCGTCGAGGAGCGCCTGCGTCGTGATGCTCGTCAGCACCGAGAGCCCCGGGATCGTGGCCTGATAGGGCGAGACCACCTCGACACCGCCACCGCCGACGATGATGCCGCGGAACGGGTCGGGCGCCCAGGCGGCGTCCATGGTGCCCGCCTCCAGCTGGGCGGGCACGTCGGGGAAGGCGACCTCGACGAACTCGATCGTCGAGGGGTCGCCGCCGTCGTCCTGCACGGCTTTGCGGATGGTGAGGTCGCCCGCGGCGCCGATCGTGTTGACCGAGACCTTCTTGCCGGCGAGATCCGCGGGACGGGTGATGCCGGCGTCGGCTCCCGCGACGACCGCGTTGACGTCGGTGCCCTCGGCGAGGCTGTTGGCGTAGTTGCCGATGATGACGACGCCGAGATCCTGCAGGTCGGCGCGGATGGGTCCGAACGGCTGACCGATCGCGAACTGGATGTCTCCGCTGATCAGCGCGGGAATGGCGTTCGCGCCGCCCTGCGCGGGGACGACCTCGATCTCGAGACCGTGCTCTTCGAAGATGCCCTCCTCCATGGCGGCCCACAGGGCGCCGGTCTCGGCGATGGGCAGCGCCGCGACGCGCACGGTGGTGAGCTCCTCGGAGCCCGACCCGGCGTCGCCGGTGGACGTGTTCGACGGAGCCGCGGAGTCGGTGCAGCCGCTCAGCGCAAGCGCGGCGGCGGCGAGGACGCCGATGGTGGCAAGACTCTTCTTCATTGACGGGCCTCTCTCGGGTGATGCACGGGTTCACCGGCGCCGGGTCCGTCCGACGCTGCGTCGGAGTCCTCACCGCGGCGTGCCGGACACAAGTCATGGTGCGCCCGCCTCGGAGGATTGTCAAGAGATTCGTGACGCCCGTCACGAAAGCATTGACCGTCGTTCTCGCGCGATCGTCGTCTCAGATCGGCCCCAGGGATTCCTCTCAACGGAAATACCTCTTGCCAGTACCTATGCACATAGGTACTCTCGCTGCAGAGCGCAGAGCCGCGTTCCCCCATGAGCTGGAAGGATCCGCACGTGGCGCACATCGCACCCGCAATGAACAAGGCCGCTGCCGTGGAGTTGGTAGAGGGTTTCTCGCTGGAGATGACGGGCAAGGACGTTCCCGGTCTTCGCGAGGCGGCCCCGGTGATCCCGCAGGGCACGAAGGTGAACGTGACGTTCCTGGGCAACGAGGACCTGGAGATGCGAGTCGCGGCGGCCCAGGCGGTGCGAGAGCTGGGCTTCGTGCCGGTGCCGCACATCTCGGCTCGCCGGCTCGCCTCGCAGGACCAGCTGGAGGAGTTCCTGGGCCGGCTGCAACAGGTGGGCGCGTCGACGCACGTGTTCGCCGTGGGCGGCGACCCGGCCGAGCCGGAGGGCCCGTACCCGGACGCGCTGACCCTGATCCAGTCGGGTCTGCTGCAGAAGTACGGCGTCGCGGAGGTGTCGATCGCGGGCTATCCCGAGGGGCACCCCGACATCGCCGCCGACGTGCTGTGGCGGCATCTGGATGAGAAGGCGCTGGCGCTGGCGCAGCAGGGTCTGGGAACGACGATCCTCACCCAGTTCGCGTTCGACACCGACCCGGTGATGACCTGGATCGACCAGGTCCGCGCGCGGGGCATCGACGCCCCGATCCGCATCGGCACGCCGGGACCCGCAGGCATCAAGCGGCTGATCGGGTTCGCCCGCCGGTTCGGGGTGGGCGCGAACGCGATGATCGTGAAGAAGTACGGCTTCTCGCTGACGAACCTGATGGGCACCGCAGGGCCGGACCGGTTCGTCTCGGACCTGTCCGAACTGCTCGCCCGCGACCCTGCCCACGGGCCGGTGGGGCTGCACTTCTACACGTTCGGCGGGCTGCTGGCCACGTCCGAGTGGGCGCGGGACTACCTGGCCGCGCAGGCCTGAGGCGGCCTGGATGTCTCCGCACACCGAGGCGCTGCGCGATCAGGCGTGCCTGATCGTCCACGGACCCGACCAGCCCGGGCTGGTCGCCGCGGTCACCGGGCTGATCGCCCGCCACCGCGGCAACATCGTGACGCTGGATCAGTACTCCGACAACCCGGCCGGGGGCGAGTTCTTCCAGCGGGTGGTGTTCCACCGCACCGACCTGGCCGCCGCGCTGCCCGAGATCGAAGCCGACCTCGAAGAGACCCTCACCCCGTACGGGATGCAGTGGCGGCTGACGGACCAGTCCATCCCGAAACGGATGGCGATCCTCGCCTCCACGTCCGACCACTGCCTGCTCGAGCTGCTGTGGCGGCACCGCCGCGGCGAGCTGCCCGTCACCATCCCGATGGTCATCAGCAACCACACCAACACCGCCGAAGACGTCCGCGCGTTCGGGATCCCGTTCTTCCACGTCCCCTCCCAGGGACCCGACAAGACCGAGGCCGAAGCCCGCATCCTCGAGCTGCTGAAAGGCAACGTCGACTTCATCGTGCTGGCCCGCTACATGCAGATCATCTCGGAGGACTTCCTCGACACCGTCGACGTCCCCGTGATCAACATCCACCACTCGTTCCTGCCCGCCTTCATCGGCGCCGCGCCCTACCGCAAGGCCAAGGAACGCGGCGTGAAGCTCATCGGCGCGACCAGCCACTACGTCACCAAAGACCTCGACGAGGGCCCCATCATCGAGCAGGACGTCGCCCGGGTGAACCACGCCATGACCGCCGCCGACCTGCAGGCCCGCGGCGCCTACGTCGAACGGGCCGTCCTGTCCCGCGCCGTCCAATGGCACGCCGAAGACCGCGTCATCCGCCACGGCAACCAGACCATCGTCTTCACCGACCGACCGTAAACACCGGATGCCTCGAGCCGAGGCATCCGCTCACAGAACAGAGAGGTTCACATGGCCGACAACCTTCAGCAGCTGCTGGATCAGACCAACCCGGTGGAGCTGCTGCGCAACTCGCAGATCGGCTCCTACATCTACCCCGTCGTGCCCGCCGACTTCCAGAACTGGATCAAGGAGCAGAAGGCGTGGCGTGACACCGCGGTGCTCTACGACCAGTCCCACCACATGGACAACGTCTTTCTCAAGGGCTCGGACGCCATCAGGCTGATCAGCGACACCGCGATCAACTCGGTCGCGAACTTCGCCGTCAACAAGGCCAAGCAGTACGTGCCGACCACGGCCGCCGGTCACGTCATCGGCGACGGCATCCTGTTCCGCGAGGCCGAAGACGAGTACACCTACGTCGGCCGTGCGCCTGCGTCGAACTGGCTGCTGTACCACGGCGAGACGGGCGGCTACTCGAACCTCGACGTCACGGTCGACCGTCGTTCGCCGTCGCGTCCCTACGGAGCTGCCGTCGAGCGGCAGTACTACCGGTTCCAGATCCAGGGTCCGAACGCATGGGCCGTGATCGAGAAGCTCAACGGCGGAACGCTCGAGAAGCTCGGCTTCTTCAACATGTCGACGATGAACATCGCCGGCAAGCAGGTCCGCACGCTGCGGCACGGCATGGCCGGCGCCCCCGGGCTCGAGATCTGGGGACCGTACGCCGAGCACGGAGCGGTCCGCGACGCCATCGTCGAGGCGGGCGCCGAGTTCGGGCTCGTCGCCGTCGGTTCGCGGGCGTACCCGTCGAACACGCTCGAGTCGGGATGGATCCCCTCGCCCCTGCCCGCCATCTACACCGGCGAGGCCGAGCGCGGCTACCGCGAGTGGCTCGGCACCGACAGCTACGAGGCGACCGGCACCCTCGCCGGCTCGTTCGTGTCGGAGAACATCGAGGACTACTACCTCACCC
>NZ_CAJF01000018.1 GCF_000304335.1 Microbacterium yannicii PS01
CTCGCTCATCTCCTCCGCTTATGACGGGCCGGTGGCCGAGGGTGAGGTCGATGCCGAGGTGCGGGGGTCCGTGAACGATCGGAGGAGATGGCAGAAGCGGGAGGACGGATCGGGGCGAAACACTCCTCCGTTTCCGCTCATCTCCTCCGGTTTTGCGACGGGCCGGTGGCCTAGGGGGTGAGGTCGATGCCAAGGCGCGACTCGATGCTGCGGATGGCGTTCTCCTGGCGCTCCCGGCGCTCCCGCTCGGCGGCGTCCACGGCGTCGGCGACGGTCTCGGCGAAGAGTCGGCCGCCCTCGAGCCCGGGGTGGATCTCGTCGCCCGCGAGCAGGTCGGTGCGCGGCGTGACCGCGCCGGACCAGTCCGCGATGCTCACGTTGCAGCGTGCGTCGGCGAACGCCTGCAGGTCGGCGTTCACGCCGGGGATCCAGTCGCGCGGCGCGTAGGCGTTCACCAGCACGAGGTGCCGTTCGGGTCCGACGGCGGCGACCATCCGCTCGAGCGATTCGGCGTTGACCGGTCCGTTGGTGCCGAGCGCGACGACGACGTACGGCCGCAGCCGTCCGGCATCGGCGAGGGAATCCAGGATGCCGGGGCCCGCCCAGATCGACCGTGACACCTCGGCGTCGACCTCGATGCCCGGCAGGCGCTCGAGCAGCCCGGGCGCCGATGCCAGCATGACCGAGTCGCCGACCGCCGTGATCTGATCGCCCGGGACGTGTGCGGAGGCCGGGTCTGCGGCATCCGTTCCCGTGGAGCCCTCGCCTGCGGCACCCGGAGTCGGCGTCGCACCCGGGGTTGCCGAACCCTCGGCGGCGGGGGTGGCCGCACCGGCCTCGGGGCTGGCCGCCGCCGACGCCTCGCGCATCGCCTCTTGGAGCGCGTGGCGTCCGGCCTCGACGACGGCCTCGCTGCTCGACACGGTCGGGGCGGCCGCGATGGCGGCGCCGGTTCCGGCGACGAAGAGCACGCCCGCCAGTGCGACTCCGATCGCCCGAACGCGCGCGCGTGGGCCGCTGCGCAGCCGGGCTCCGAGCACGTGGAGCGACCCCCGTAGCCCCCGCCGGCGCACCGGCATCTCGACGAAGCGATACGACAGAGCGGATGCCGCGGCCGTCGCCGCGAGCACTCCGAGTCCGATCCACACCGGCACGCCGGCCGAGGTTCCGGTGCCTTCGACAGCGGCGACCGCGAGCACCAGGAGCGGCCAGTGCCACAGGTAGATGCCATAGGAGCGGTCGCCGATCCACCGCAGCGGGGCGACGTCGATGCCCCGCCCGAACCACGAGCCCGGCCACACCCCGGCGACGATCGCGACGGCGGTGAGCGCGCTCGCGCCGAGGAGGCTGCCCGGGAAGGTCAGCGCGGAGTCCGCCGGCGCCACCATCGCGATCGCGACGATGCCGGCCACGGCTGCGATGCCGATGATGCCGCTGATGATCCGAGCGGCCCGGGTATCGATCCACGCTCGCTGCGTAGTGCCGGCAACCGCCGCTGCGGGAGCGTCCGAGGTGCCGGAGGCCGGCGCGGTCCGCGGGATGACGACCTTCCAGCCGGCCGGAAGCGCCACTCCATCAGGCAGCGCGGGCACGTGCGGCGCTGCCGCCGCCGAGACGGCGGCCTCCGGCATCCCATCGCTCTGCGCCACCGGCAGCCGCACGAGCACCCGCGCAAGCAGGAAAGCCAGGCCGACGCCGAGGAGCAGCCCGAACGCGTGCGTGTCGGTGCCGAAGTACGCGCGCGTGAGATCGTCGCCGCGGCTGACGACGGCGCCCATCCAGATCGCGGATGCCGCTGCGAGCGCCAGCGCGACCGCGACGCGCGCCCAGACCCGCGGCAGCAGCAGGAACAGCGGGAAGACGAGTGGCCAGAGCACGTAGAACTGCTCTTCGACCGCGAGCGACCAGAAGTTCCGGAAGAGCTCCGGCGTCGCGGCGGCGAAGTATCCGCCGCCGCCGGCGATCGAGACCCAGTTGTAGCTGAAGGTCGCGGCGCTGGCGACCTGGGCGCCCAGTCGTACGAGCACATCACCGCCGACGAGCCACGCCAGCGTCGAGCACACCGCTACGACCAGTCCGAGAGCGGGCAGGAGGCGTCGAGCTCGGCGCTGCCAGAACGTCCAGAGGCCGATGCGGCCGGTGGCGTCGTGCTCCCGCAGCAGCAGGCTCGTGATCAGGAAGCCGCTGATGACGAAGAAGACATCGACCCCGACGAATCCGCCCGGCAGCAGCGCCGGCGGGAAGAGGTGGTAGACGACCACCAGCGTCACCGCGATGGCGCGCAGACCGTCGAGTCCCGCGTAGCGAGCGGGGCGTTCGGCGGGCGCAGTCGACGTCATGTGTTCTCTCGAGGGGGGACGGCCAAGTCTACGACGACGCCTCTGAAGTCTCACCGTGAGTGGCGGTGCGGTGCCGTCGCCGGCCGGTCACGAACGGAGGAGATACGGCGGAACGGAGGAGGTTTGCGCGGGGACGGTCCTCCCCTTCCTGCCATCTCCTCCGCTCTCGCTCCGCCTGCACCGCGGCCCTGACCGCCCCAGTCCGCGCTGCCACCCGATCCCGCGCCACCACCCGATCCCGCGCCACCACCACCCGATCCCCGCCGCGACCACCCGATCCCGCGCTACCCCCCGATCCCCGCCACCCCCCGATCCCGCGCCAGAGCGGAGGAGATGAGTCAAGAGGGAGGAGGATTCGCCTCGACGGGTCCTCCTTACGTCCACAACTCCTCCGTTTCGTGCACGCCACCCCGCCGAGCACCGCACGCCACCCCGCCGAGCACCTCACGCCACCCCGCCGAGCACCTCACGCTCGCCGGGCGCCTCACCACGCCGTGCACGCCCATCCCGCCGGACGCCTCGCACCCTCCGAGCGCCCCCGCCGCCCCCGGCGCCAGAGGCGGAGGAGATGAGCCAAGAGGGAGGAGGATTCGCCTCGGCGGGTCCTTCGAACGTGTGCAACTCCTCCGTTCGCGTTCGGGCACCCTGCCACGCGCCACGGCTCGAAGCGCACCGATCCACGCCCTGGGCCAGCCGACCCCGCGCCCGAGACGGAGGAGATGCGGCAGAACGGAGGAGGCTCCGCCCAGCCCTGCCCTCCCATCCTGCGCATCTCCTCCGCATGCGCCGCTTACCGCCGCCGCACCTCGCGCCCGCGCCCCACCTCGCGCCCGCGCCCCACCTCGCCACGGCTCCTGCCGCGTCACCGGGATACGCCCGCAAGTAGGGTGGACGGGTGCGGATCCGGCTCGACATCGCCTACGACGGGACGCACTTCCGCGGCTGGGCGCGGCAACCGGGACTCCGCACGGTGCAGGAGACGCTCGAGTCCGCGCTGGGCCGGGTGCTCGGCGGCGAACCGCGGCTGGTGGTCGCGGGGCGGACGGATGCCGGGGTCCATGCCACCGGTCAGGTCGCGCACGTCGACCTCGATGAGAGCCAGGCCGAGCGGCTTCTCGCCCGCCGGCCACGCCCCGGGCACGACGCCCCGCCGACCGCACCGGCGCTCTCGCCGCCCGCATGTCGGGCGTGGTGGGCTCGTACTCCGACGTCGCGGTCACGCGCTCCGCCGAGGCCGCGCCCGGTTTCGACGCCCGCTTCTCGGCGGTGTGGCGGCGCTACGAGTACCGCATCGCCGACGCGGTCACCGGGTACGACCCGCTCGAGCGTCATCGCACGACCTCGGTGCGAGCATCCCTCGATCACGAGGCGATGGATGCCGCGGCCCGCAGCCTCATCGGCCTGCATGACTTCGCGGCCTACTGCAAGCCCCGCGAAGAGGCCACCACGATCCGCACGCTGCTCGAGTTCGACTGGCACCGGGACGAGGCCGGCGTCCTCGTCGCGAACGTCAAGGCCGATGCGTTCTGCCACAGCATGGTGCGCGCGCTGGTCGGCGCGTGCGTCGCCGTGGGCGAGGGCCGGCTCGACACGGAGGACGTCAGCGACATCCGCGACGCCCGCGAGCGCGTGCCCGAGGTGAAGGTGCTCGCCGCGCGCGGCCTGACCCTCACCCAGGTCGGCTACCCGGCCGACGACCTGCTCGCTCAGCGTGCCGAGCAGACCCGCGCGCGCCGGTCGTACGAGTGAGCGGCGTCAGCGCGAGTCGGCGCGGACCCGCGGTGTCTCGGAGCGGCTGATCAGCCGGTCGACGACGGTCGCACCCACGCGCTCCCATCGGTCGCCGCCCTGCTCGCTCGCCAGGGCCGAGGCCTCGCGTGCGGTGTAGATGAGGGCGTCGAGGTCGTAGCCGAGCGTCGACACCGGGGCCCAGCCGGCGCTCGCGGTCGGGCGGATGGCGAGGCTGCCGTGCACGTCGAGCTGCGGCACGCGGTCGAGAATGGTGCGCAGGTAGTCGCGCACGGTGGCGTCGGGGCGGGGCACGAGCACGACGACGGTTCCCGCTCCCGGCGAGCCGATGTCGGCCTCGGCGGGGAACACCGAGCCGACGGCGCGCTCGAACCGGCGCGACAGGTCGGCGAGGGCGCTCGCCCCGGCGGTCTGGCGGATGTCGGCAGCGTCGTCGAGGTGCAGGTAGACGATCGACCAGGGTTCGCCGGTGGCGGCGGCGCGCACCAGCCGGTCGCCCGCGGTGCGCTCGAACCGCTGCCACTCGTTCGAGGCGGCGGCGGTACGGACGAGGCCGCCGTCCCGCGTCGCCAGCCCGACGACGGCGACCAGCGCGCAGCCGACGTAGGCCAGCATCCCCACCGACGAGATCATGCGCAGCAGGCCGAAGTCGTCGCCGCCGGTGGGAGGGAAGAGCAGTCCGGTGAAGAGAGTTCCGACGCCGAGCACGAAGAACGCGATCGAGACGATCGCCATCGGCAGCACCAGTCGATCGTTCCGGCGGTCGGCGCCGCGCACCCAGTCGAGGAAGAACAGGCCCGCGAAGACGGATGCCGCGAGATACGCGACCCGGTAGGTCAGAGTGAACCAGACCATGTCGGGTGCGAGGGCCAGCGCCGTGCCCGCCACGGCCGCCATCGCGAAGCCGGTCCACGCGTACGGCGTGAGTCCCCACCACGCGCGGAAACCCGACCACAGGAATGCCGGGGCCCCGAGGAGCGCCCCGAGAGCGACGCGTCGCAGCGTCTCGGCGTCGTTGAGCTCGCCGGCAACGACGCCGTAGGTGGCCGTCATGGCCAGTGTGAAGGCGATGGACCAGTACAGGGTGGCCCTGCCGGGCTTGACCAGGAAGGCGATGCCGATGGTCAGCGCGGTGGCGAGCGTGGTGATCGCAGCCAACGCGATGCCGAGCTCCATCCCGGAGCTCACGAGCATGTCGTTCACGAGCGCACCTCCAGGTCGAGGTCGTGGGCATGGGGCAGTCGCACCCACACCGTGGTGCCTTCGCCCGCTGCGCTGTCGATGGTGAGGGTGCCGCCATGCGCGCGGACGATCTCGTTGGTGATGCCCAGGCCCAGCCCGGTGCCGCCCGCCGTCTCTTTGGCCTGCGTGGTGCGGTAGTACGGCGTCATGATGTTCGGAAGGTCGTCGGCCGCGATCCCGATGCCGGTGTCGCTGACCGCCAGCGCGACGCTGTCGCTCTCGAGGCGACCGACGATCTGCACGCGGCCGTCACGCGGAGTGTACTTGATGGCGTTGCTGACGATGTTGTCGACGACCTGGCGCAGGCGGAAACCGTCGGCGGTCACCGGCAGCGCCTCTTCGGCCTCGACGTCCACCGCGACCTCGTGCGCGGTCGCCGTGGCGCGGAACGACGCCACCGAGTCGAGAAGGATCGGCCGCAGGTCGATCTCGTCGAACGCGTCGCGCCGCGAGAAGCCGGCGCGCGAGGTCGACATCATGCTGTTGGTCATCTCGAGCATGCGCTCGCTGGCCGAGACGATCGCCTCGAAGCGCTCGCGCGTGCGCGGCGTGAGGTCGTCGAGCTCGAGGGCGAGCTCGGCGTTGCCGATCATCACGGTGAGCGGGTGCTTGAGCTCGTGCGACGCCATGGCCGTCAGCCGCTCCCGCTCGCGCTGCGCGTAGGTGATGACCGTGACGTCGTGGACGAGCAGCAGCACGCCGCTGTCCTCGTCGCCTGCGGCGCTCAGGCGCTTGGCGGTCACCGAGAGCGCGTGCCACTCGCCCTCCGGCGTGAACAGCCACACCGAGGCATCCGTGAAGGTCTCTCCGCGTGCGGCGCGCACGAAGGGCCGCTCAGACAGCGGAACCGGCATGCCGCGCTGCGCGGTGTACTCGACCGAGCGAGCCGGCAGCATCGGGTCGAGCGGGTCGAGGCCGTACAGGCGCGTGTACGCGTCGTTGGCGGTGATGAGGGTGCCGTCGCTCGAGATGCGGGCGATGCCGGTGTCGACGCCGTTGAGGATCTCGGTGGTGCGGCGCTCCTGGTCGGAGCGGCGCTCCAGCGTTGCGCTCAGCCGACCGGCTTGCCGGCGCAGCAGGCGCCTGAGCGATCTGGTGCGGCGCAGGGCGAGGTGCGCGGTGATCCCGAGGAACGTGAGCGAGACGAGCACGACGAAGACCCGCAGCGTCCCGGGTCCGCCCGGATTGGCCCATGTGTCGATGAGCAGGATGCCGCCGACCAGCGCCAGCATGGCGGCGAGGGCGACCGCGGGGAAATGCATCGCCACCCACATGACGGGGAACACCCAGAGGTAGCCCAGCCGGAGCTGGTTGCCGCTCGCCACGAACCCGATCGCCAGCGCGTCGGCGAACGGGATCGCGAGCACCGCAAGCGGTGGGAGGCGTGCCCACGGCACCGCGAGGGTGACGAGGGTCAGCACGATGAGGGCGAACATGCCGCCGGCGAAGTACCAGTTGCCGAAGAGGGTGGGCTCGAGAACCAGCACCAGGACGCACGTGAGCACAACGCTCGCGGCGAGGACGAGCTGGGTCAGCCACACCGAGCGGGTGCGCGCGTCCGGCGTTCCGACGACGAACGTCGGCAATGCGAGGCCCCCGGTCGCCATAGAAGCGATTCTATTCACGCTTCGCCCTCGAGCCCGCGCACCGATCCGGCTCGCCGTCAGGCGTTCTTGGGGAGGGCTTGTGCGAACCTTGCGCTTCCTCGGCGGCATCTGGGGCCTCGTCTTGCGGTCGGCCCGTCAAGCTGATGTCAGTCCCGGGGTCGGTACCCCGACTCCGACTCCGGGGCTTCCACTCCCGGACTTCTTCGAACCACAAGGCGACGATCGTGACAGACCTGGCTCCCATCCGCTCCACCGGCACCGCGCGTGCCGTCGAGCCGGTCGCGCCCCCCGTCACCGACGCCGCGGGCCACCACGCGACCATCGGCTGCGTCATCCCCGCCCACAACCAGGAGGAGTCGATCGCGCAGGTGATCGAGTCGCTGCTCGCCCAGACCCGCGTTCCCGACGTCGTCCACGTCGTGGTGGGAAACACCACCGACGCCACCGTAGACGTCGCGTCGCGGTACGCCGGGCCGCACGAGGTCGTCACGGTGCTCGGTGAGCAGTACACCGAGGTCTTCGTCCACGACATCGGCCGGAACCCCGGCGAGAAGGCCGGCGCGTTCAACTACGGCTACACCCTCCTCGAGGGCTATGACTTTCTGCTCGCCATGGACGGCGAGGCGGTCACTGATGACCGAGCGGTGGAATACCTGGAGTCGGAGGCGGTCGCAGAGACTCGCATCGGCGCCATGTCGGCGATCTCGTGGATCGACGACGCGTTCATCATCTTCTCGACGCAGGCTCTGCGCGAGGCGATGGAGCAGGGCAGCCGGTCTGCGCCGTGGGAGCGCACCGGCGAGGTCGCCGATCGGGCGGCCTCTCACGGCGGGATGCATCCCGTCGAGGTCCTGCACTTTCATCCGTCGACGGGCGGACGAGGTCTGATGCGAACCCGAATCGCATCGGAGAGTGGGGAGCGCCGCTAGCTGGGGAGCGCGGCGTGGGGGAGAAGAGGAGGCATCCGTTTCTGGGGAACGGATGCCTCCGCTTCCTTTTCGTGCGACGGTTTCGTGCGACGGTGCGGTGTCCGGCGGGCTCAGGCGGTCTCGGACGTGAGGCGGTAGCCCACCCCGCGCACCGTCTCGATGTAGCGGGGGCTCGCGGCGCTGTCGCCGAGCTTGCGGCGCAGATTGGTCATGTGCGCCTCCACCGCCCGCTTGTCGGCGTCGCCGACGAAGTAGCTGGTCACGTACGACTCGCCCCGCAGCACCAGCGTCAGGTCGGCCTTGCTGCGCACCCGGCGCTTGGACTCGAGCAGCGTCGCCAGCAGGTCGAACTCGGTGCGCGTGAGGTCGAGCTCTGCATCGCCGGCCACGGCGACGCGGTACTCGGGGTGCAGGCGCAGGTCGCGGTGGACGAGCCATTCCTCGACGGACTCCGTGTAGGTGTCGTTCCCGAGACCGGCAACGGCGGTCGCTTCGCTCGAGGAGGGGCGAGTCTCGACCTCGTCGAGGGGGACGACGTCGGCGTCGACCGCGTCGTGCGGTGGTGGGCTGGTCGTCCCGCTGGCCACGCGCGCTCCCGGGAAGGAGGGGCCCACGCTGTCCCGAGCGGGAAGCGGCGGAGCAGTCGTGGTGACGGCGCCCGTCGTCTCGCGGGAGCGGCGCAGCATCGCGTCGACGCGCGCGCGCAGTTCTCGCGGCCGGAACGGCTTCTGCAGGTAGTCGTCGGCTCCGGCACCGAGGCCGGCGATGACGTCGGCCTCTTCGTTGAGACCGGTCAGCATGATGATGAACGTGTCGGACTGGGCGCGGATGCGCTTGGCGGCCTCGAACCCGTCGATGCCCGGCATCGTGACGTCGAGCGTCGTCAGCACCGGCTGGTACGTCAGCACCGCCTTCACGCCGTCGATCCCGTTGCCGACCGAGACGGTGGTGAAGCCGGCGGCCTCGAGCACTTCGGCGAGGATCTGCCGGATCTCAGGATCGTCCTCGATGATGACGGCGGTCTTGAGTTCGTCTGGGGCGGTCATGGCGCGAGAGGGTCCTTTCGACCTTTCGACTTGCACCGGACCCCAACCCCCCAGCCGCGGCCCCCGACGCATGCGGCAAGTACACCTGATGCTACACATAACGGCCGACGGGCCGGACTCACCGCCCCGGGCCTGGGCGTCATCCGCCGGCTGACCTGGTCCCGTGTTGCCCTTAAGTCATCCGAGGGTCCACCGCAAGGCCAGGCGCGCGCAACCTCACGGGCCTAGGCTGGGCGGCGACATGAAGGTCATCTCGTACAACCTGCGCAAGCATCGCGCCGTGGGGGAGCTCGTCCACCTGGTCGAGCGTCACGGAGCCGATGTGCTCTGTCTGCAGGAGGCCGACACCTCCGACCTGCCGGAGGAGATCTCGGGTCTGAGGCTGGCTGAGTCGACGCAGCGCAACCGGCTCGGGCTGGCGGTGTACTACCGCGAGAACACGTACCGTGCCGACGAGGTGCGCGCCCTGGCGCTGAAGAAGTCGCTTCACGACCGCGTGCTGAAGCCGGCGGAGGAGCGGATGCTGGGGGTCCGGCTGCACGATATCGACGAGAACGTCGACTTCATCGTGGCGTCGTTCCACGCGGCGCCGCTCACCGCCCTGAATTCGCTGCGGCGGCACCAGATCCGCACGGCGCTTGCCGAGCTGCAGCAGCTGGGCGCCGATCTGCCGTCGCTGATGGTGGGCGACTACAACTACCCGGTGTTCAAGGAGCATCTGAGCCAGCACGTGCGCGAGCAGGGGTACGAGCTGAATCTCAGCGACTCGCGCACCTATACGCGCTACCGGTTCTTCCGCGGGCACTACGACTTCGCGACGTCCGTCGGCTTCGAGATCGACCGGGTGCGCACCCTCCCGCAGGGTTTGAGCGACCACCTGCCGATCCTCGTGACCGCGCACCCCTTGGCCGGCGTACGTCGCACCGTCGAGGCCCAGACCGGCGCCGCCTGACGCTCCGGTCCCTGAGCCCCTCCGGTCCCTGAGCCTCCTCCGGCCCCTGAGCCTCCTCCGGTCCCTGAGCCTCCTCCGGCCCCTGAGCCTCCTCCGCCCCCTGAGCCTCCTCCGGTCCCTGAGCCTCCTCCGGTCCCTGAGCCTCCTCCGGTCCCTGAGCTTGTCGAAGGGCGCCTGACCCGCGCTCGACCGGGGTGAACGCACCTGCCTCCGCGCGGTATCGTTGCGACACTCGCGCGGCATCGGGGCAGCGCCCGACGAGAGGGTTGCCCGCCATGAACGCCGCAGGGGATGCCGCAACCGGCGACACCGCCGCGCTTGTGGTGGTGCCCACCGCGGTGCGTGATCGGCGCATGCGTCACGATGCGCGCCGGTGGCTCGTGGCGTATGTCGTGGCGCTGACGTTGATCGCCCTGTGGCCGACGCCGGTGGATCGCGGGGCCGCGGGCCTCCTGTCCGCGATCACCCGGACGGTGCCGTGGCTCACGTACGACGTGATCGAGACGGCGGCGAACGTCGTGCTGTTCGTCCCGTTCGGCGTGCTGCTGACCCTCGTGCGCCCGCGGTCGTCGTCGCCGTGGTGGGTGTTGGGCATCGCGCTGGCCGCGACCGTCGCGATCGAGCTCGCCCAGGCCGTTCTTCTGCCCGAGCGGACTCCGAGCGAGCGCGATGTGCTGGCGAACCTCTGCGGTGCCGCGATCGGTCTGGGTGCGGTGCTGTGGCTCCGCAGGCAACGCGAAGAAATGGGGCTCGGTACCTCCGGCGACCGGGTCGTGTAGCTCGACCTGCATCGGTGTTTCGAACCTGCCGAGCGAAGCCGCGAGCTTCAGATCGGCGCTGATACGCTTGGCCGTCCGTGCAGGAATCTGAGGAGGTGGTACCCGTGAACGAATTGACGTCGGTGCTCCTCTGGGGAGTCGCGGTCGGGCGATAGGTCGTCCGGGAGCGCCGCATAGTGGCAGCACTCCTGAAAGGCACGACCATGCACTTCACTTGTGAACAGATTCTCGACGAGGGCATCACCGAGCGTCGATTCACTGTCGGCGACTTCTCCGGCATTCTGTGGACGCCGCAAGCAGCTTCGGCGTCCACGCCAGTTCCACTCATCCTGATGGGACAGCCCGGCGGGTTCGGCATCCGACGGATGTATACCCGCCTGGTTGTACGGGCGCTCAGCGCCGCTGAGCAGGGCTTTGCTGCGGTCTCCATAGAGCCGCCCGGGGCTGGCGACCGAAGGCCGTTGCCCGGTGCGGAGCAGGCGCGAGCAGACCTCATCCGTGCAATCTCCACTGGCGGTCGGCCGGCCGCGGACGTCATAGACCGACTGATCCTTCCGCTGGTGGATCACGCTGTGCCAGAGTGGCAGATCACTCTCGACGAGGTGCTCGACCGTCCCGAAATCGGCGAGAAGGTCGGATTTTCGGGTGGGGTGATCGCGGTCGGCACCCGCCTTGCCGCCATCGATTCACGTATCACGGCGGCCGGACTCTTTGCTGGAAGCTACGTGCCGCGCAAGACGATGGAAGAGGCGCGCCAAGTCACCATCCCGCTCCACGTTCTCCTGCAGTGGGATGACGAGGGAAATGACCGCAGTATGGCTCTCGATCTGTTCGACGCCTTCGCATCGACCGAGAAGACTCTCTCCGCCAACATGGGTGGCCACACAGGCGTCCCGCAATTCGCGGGAGAGGACGTGGCCCGCTTCTTCGCCCGCCATCTCGGCCCAGTCGTTGGCTGAGGGTGCGCCGGCCTCGACTATCGCAGGCCGGGGTCGGCCTCGTTCCACTTCTCGATTCCCTGCACGACCCAGAACGCGAAGAACAGCCCCAGCGCGGCCGCTTCGGCCAGCAGGATGAGCGGGATGCCGTAGGCGTCGGCCTGCGGCAGCAAGATGACGTACGCCACGAGCACCAGTGCGAGCCCGACGGCGATCGCGGCGTAGAGCACGCGGTACACCAGCCGCGGCGGTGCCTCCCGGCGCGGGAAGGCACTCCGGATCGCGACCGCCGCGAACAGCGCGAAGAACGCGATCGTCGCGGCGAAGTGGCCCTGCTGCAGAAACGTGTCGCGTGCGAAGGTCCATGTCAGTCCGACCGCTGCGAGCACGGCGACCGTGACGGCGAGCGAGAACCCGATCGCCGCCAGCGAGACCTGGCGAAGAGCCGCGAGAAGGAGGGCGACCAGCACGGTGACCCCGCCGACCACGAGGTACGTGCCGACGCCGTTCGCGGCATCCGCTTCGTATGCCGGTGGAAAGCAGCGATGCGCGCACGTCACCGAGACGCCAGGGATCGCATCGGGCACGACCGTCGTCGGCACCAGGGCGATGAGCGGGGCGAAGAGTGCAGCGGCGTCGAGCAGGGCGCGTTCGGTGCCGCGGCCCGAGAGCGCGACGAGGGCGAGGGCGACGGCGATCAGGGCACCGACGAACGCGTTGCGCGCGGGCGTGTAGAAGTAGTCGCTCACCGAGGTCAGCCAGCCGACGGATGCCGCGGCCAGGCCGACCGCGACGAAGATGACCACGACCGTCCCGGCGACGCCGATTCGCAGGTACCGGTAGGTGCGCTCGATCGACGTCGACACAGGCACGGTCATGCCGCCGACGATACCGCGAGCCGCGGACCTCGACGGTCGTTGCCGACCGCCGTTCGCGGGTCACTTCGCGCGCTACGCGACCGTGATTCCCGCAGGAACTGTCCCTCGAACCCTGATGGCGGCTCGGAAGTTTGTGTTCGCGGGTCACTTCGCGCGGCTTCACCACCGTGATACTCGCGCGACGTGCCCCTCGAACCCTGATGGCGACTCAGAGGAGTGTTGTGTTCGCGGGTCACTTCGCGCGGCTTCACCACCGTGATACCCGCGCGACGTGCCCCTCGAACGCTGATGGCGGCTTGGAGGTGTGTCTTCGCGGGTCACTTCGCGCGGCTTCACCACCGTGATACCCGCCCTACCTGTCCCTCGAACCCCGATGTGGCTCGGGCCGCTTGTTCGCAAGTCAGTTCGCGCGGCCACGCGACCGCGACTCGCGCAGGAAGTGCCCCTCGGATGCTGCGGAGCGAGCCCGCGAGGGAACTCAGTCGTTGTCGCGCATGCGGCGAGCGACAGCCGCGAAGGCGAGGGCCGCGCCGGCAGCCACCAGCGCGCCGCCGCCGATCCACAGGCCGAGCGTCGACGAGCTGTCGAGACCGGTCGCGGGAAGGCCGTCGGCCCCGGTGATCGTGAGGGCGGCGGTGCCGCCGGCCGATGTCGACGAGACGGCGGCGATGTTGTACGTGCCCGACGCGTTGGCGGGGAGGGTGACTCCGACGCGGGCGAGGGAGCCGTTGGACTCCGAGGTGACGATCTCGCTCGCCGTCGAGATGGCGAAGCGCACCATGCCGATCGAGGCGTTCGCGCCGTTCTCGCCGGTGACCGTGATCGTGACGCTCTCGTCACCCGAGAAGGTGCCGGCGGCGCACTGGAAGCCGATGGTCTCGCCGGCCTGCGCGGTCGCGGGTGCCGTGGTGCACGAACCCGACGGCGGGTAGATCGTCGACGACGCCTGCGCCGCGGCGGGAGCGCCGAGGATCGCGAAGGACGCCAGCGCGGCAACGGCTGCCACTCGGGCAACGGGCGAGGCGCGGCGTTCGGCACGCAGACGTGAGGCGATCATCGGCTCCAGACTACGGGTGCCGCCGTGGTCCTACCAAACTGAAGAACCCCTGTTCACTCAGCTGTAACTGCAGGTGGCGGTCACGTCGGCGACCGGCGCGGTGGTGGGCGTGCCCACGACCTCGATGGTCGCCGCTCCCGGCGTCACGGCCTTGGCGGTCACCGCCGCGGTCACCGACTGCCCCGGCGCGAGGTCGGCCGAGAAGCTCACGACCCGCCGGCCGTCGTGCATGCCGCCGCCGAATCCGGCGCCGTTCGACATCGTCGCGTCGGCCAGTTCCCACCCCTCGGGCAGATACGCGTAGGCCACGGTGCGAGCGATCCCCGGCTCCACGCCGAAGGCTCCACCGCCGGTGATGTACGCGGGCAGCGACGCTGCGTCCGCGGGCGCATTGTTAGCGATCGTCACCGACATCGTCGCGTCGCCGACTGTGGTGCCGGCGGCGTCCACGCGGCAGTCGTTCCAGGTGAGGGTCGAAGTGGCGGTTTGGTAGAAGTCCATCTTCGAGCCGGTGCCGTCGTTGAGGTAGACGCCGAAGCGGGCGGTCGCGGCATCCGTCACCGGCAGCCCGCCCGCGAGAGTCGTGTCGGCGAGCACGGCCTGCTCGTCTTCGTGTGCGCTCCACAGCAGCAGGCGGTTCTCGTCGCCGGCCTTGCCCAGCGCCTCGACCAGGGCGGCGGGATCGACCCCGCCGTTGGCCATCCGGTCGAACACCATCGCGGCGGCGGCGGCGAAGAAGGCGTCCTGGTCGGCGGGGCGCTCGTAGCGGAGGTACGCCTCGTTGAGCAGGAGCGGCACGGCGGTCTCGGGGGTCAGCACGTCGCCGGTGGGCATCTCGATCGGTCCCGTCGCCGCCAGCAGATACGACAGCGCGACGGGGTCGAGGGCGATGACGCCGTCGACCTGCTGACCGCCGTGCTCGCGCGCCCACATCTCGCGGGCGAGTGCGGCCGCCACGGCGAAGTCGGGGGCCTGCGTGACGTTCTGGATCCACCGGCCCGGGCGCTCGCCGTACAGCGCGGTCATCTCGTCGCCGAGCGGCAGCACCGACGCGTCGTAGCGGGGGTAGTCGGTCGACGACTCCTGCGCGGCGAGGCTGAGCGCGCCGCCGTCGGTGTGCAGCAGCGCCATGGCGCCCGGGATGCCGCCCAGCGAACGCCACTCGGCGTTGTTCTGGAACAGCACGAGGTAGTTGCGCGGCCCCTCGGCGCCGAGCATCGCGGGCAGCAGGGTGGTCGCTCGAGAGAGCGCGCTCGTGGCCACCGTGGTCTCGGCGAGCAGCGCGTCGACCTGATCGACGGCGCCGCGCACGGGCGAGAGCAGCGGGGTGCGATCGATGGCCGAGACGGATGCCGCGGCGGCGGCGATCCCGTCGGCTGCCGTGTGCGCGGCATCCTGGATCTGCACGATGGTCGTCAGGTCGATGCGGCCGTCCTGCGGGCGAAGGGCGTCGAGAGGGAACCCGGCGGCCGCGTCTGCGAGCGGCGCGAGGGCGTCGGACGCGATGTCGTCGAGCGACGCCGCCACGCTCGAGACCGCCGCGAGCTGCGGACCGATCCAGGGCGCGCCCTCGGCGAGTCTCCAGATCGGATCGGAGGTGAGATCGTGCGCCGCTGCCGTGTGCGGAGCGATGCCGGCCACGGTATCGGCGGCGGCAGCAGGGTCGGACAGCTGAGCGCCGGCGCCGGATGCCGCAGCCTGCGCGTCGCGCAGGTGACCGTACGCGAGGGCACCGCGGATGCCGATCCAGGCGACGACGAGAACGACGGCGATGAGCACGCCGGCCAGCACCCAGGCGAAGACTCGACCCGCCGTGCGCGCAGAGGAGGGCAGCGGTGAAGTCACCGCACCACCCTACGACGCCCGCCCGAGCGTTCACCGCGCGCGATCAGGCGCGTCCACTTCCTTCTGCTCCGCGGCGACCGCGGCTTCCGCGCCGTCGAGCCGGAGCTCTTCGACCGGGACCTCCCGCAGGTAGTGGTCGAATCCAAGCCGACCCCTGGTGAGAACGACGATGAGGAGCGCGGCGCCCCCGAAGCCGACGAAGCCGTTGACGAGGCTTCCGGCCTGGGCGGGGAACAGCGCCCCGATGTAGATCGAGAACGCGTTGATCGACGTGTGGGCGAGGATCGTCATGAACAGACTTCCGCGGGTCCGGTTGTAGATCCACGAGAGGATGACCGTGATCGGGATGACGCTCGCGATGTAGATGAGCATGGCCGGGAGGTTGACTCCGCCGTTCTGCGCCGCCCACGTCGGCATCATGTACTGCGGGAAGTGCCAGAGCGCCCACAGCACACCCAGGATCAGCGTGCCGACGAGCGGTCCCCAGTAGCCGAGCTTCGCCTCCATTCGCGGGAGCGCGAATCCCCGCCAGCCGGGTTCCTCGAGGAGCGGCCCGCCGACGACCAGCACCAGTACGAAGTAGACGGCATAGCTCGCCCAGCCTCCGGGCAGCCCGGGCAGCGCCGGCGGGACGGGCGCGACGGTGGGGTCGAAGGACGCGATGGCCCCTGGCAGGGGCAGCGTGCCGAGCACCAGGACGACCGGTATGCCCACGAGCACCACCAGGTACCAGACCCAGTTCACTCGCACGCGGATCATCCGCTTCAGCAGGTGCAGCACGCCGGAGCGCCCGTACAGCACCGCCTGCATGGTGAACGCGGCGACGAACGGACCGGCGGTGATCAGCACGATCGTGACCCACGTCGTCGGCAGGTCCGGTTGAGGGATGACGTGGACGAGCACCACCGCCCACGAGATGAGCACCGCGAGCGCGAAGTACGCGATGAGCGGGTACCGACGCAGCAGCCGGATCACGGCCAGTCCCTTTCCTGAGGCGGTGTTGCTCAGCGGGTGAAGAAGGCGTTCGCCGACTTCGTGTAGAGCAGGATCACGCCGATGATCGACGGCAGCGCCGACAGGAGCGCGGTCCATAGGCTCTGCGTTCCTGTGAACATCTGGATGACCGCGTTGACGATGTTCAGAACGAACACGACGGTGACGATGATCCTCGCCACGTTGCTGCCTCGGAACAGGCCGAAGCTCACGATGATCACGACGATTCCGACGATGATCGAGATGACGGCGGCGATGATGAGCGCCTCGCGGCTCATACTGGCGACTTCCAGGCCGCTGATGATCATGAGGATGCCGCCGAGGATGCTGAAGAATCCAGAAATCCAGGCGAGAACCGCCACGATGGTGACCCCGACGGGGCGTGACTGTGCCATGAACGTACTCCGTTGTTCGTTCCCCAGCTCACGAACGTGAGTTGCGCACAACGTACTGGGTCGACGCCACACCCGTCTACAGGGCAGGCAGGCGGGCGCTTACGACCCGAAGTACTCCCGCGCCTGGCGCGTGTAGAGCAGGATCAGCCCGACGATCGACAGCGCCGAGCCGAGGATCGCCGACCACAGGCTCTCACCGTTGAACATGCCGAGCACTTCGAACACGATGTTGATGACGAACACGATGGTCGCGATGGTGCGTGCGGTCGGGTTGCCGCGCCACAGGCCGACGCCGACCGCCAGGGTGACCGCGCCGATCACGAGACTGATCCATCCGACGACGGCCGGCCACGTCACGAACTGCGCCGTGATGATCACGATGACCGAGCCGATGACCTGCACAAAGCCCGACAGCCACGCGATGATCGCGACGAGGGTGACACCGAGGGGGCGCTGCGCCATGTGAATTGTCCTTCGTCTTGTCGAGCACGGGTGCTTCGGTCACAACGTAGCGGCCGCGCCGGTCGGCGGGATAGCCCGAGTTGAGGCTGTCCGATCCGCGACGTATTCTGTTGCCCTCGGCCGGAGAGAGGGGAAACTCCGGTGGAGGACCGAGCGGACTGGCATCCGATCCTGGCGGCGGTCGAGGGACCGACCGGAACGTGGCGCATGATCGCGCCCGACGGCAGTCAGTACGGCACGATCGAGATCCGTCGCGTGATGAACGGCGCCGACGTCCGCTATCGCGTGGTGCGGCGCGGCGAGGTGCTCGGCTGGGCGACCACGCTGCGTGAGGCGTGCCAGCGCGTGCATCGCGTCTACATCGACGCGCACGGCCCCCGCGGCGGAGCCGTCGCCGACTGGGGCGAGCTCACCGGCCGGGGGCGCCGTGCAACAGCCCGTCAGTCGCCGAAGTAGGCGCGGGCGGAGCTGGTGTAGAGCAGGATCAGGCCGATGATCGACAGGATGCTGCCGCTGATGGCCGACCACAGGCTCTCGCCGTTGAACATGCCCAGCACCTCGAGCACGATGTTGGCGATGAAGACGATCGTGGCGACCGTGCGTGCGGTGCGGCTGCCGCGCCAAAGCCCGACGCCGACGATGAGGGTCACGATGCCGATCGCGAGGCTCAGCCAGGCGACGAGCGCGACCGGGGTGATGACGAGGGCGGCGACGATGACGAAGATCGAGGCGATGATCTGAAGAAGGCCGCTCACCCACGCGATGATCGCGACGATGGTGACGCCCACAGGACGCTTGTTCATGAGTTTCTCCGATGGCGAGGGTTGCGTACTGGCCCTCACCGTAGCGGCGCCGCGTGACGAGCGCGAGGGGGTCCCACGCGCTCATGGTCGTCCAACCGGATACGACACGGTCATTCGCACGGTGTGAAGACATCCCCGCAGCTTCCTTGGGGGACTCGCAGAACGCGAATACTGCGGGGATGCCGGTCACGCCAGCGGCTCGTCATCCCGATCGTACCAACCGGACAATTCCTCGAGAAGAGGGTCGGCCGCGGGCGTGACGTCCCTTCCCGTTCGCTGCCCGGCGGCCTAGACTCGACCCATCCCTCGCCGGGAGCAATGGAGCTTGAGGTATGGCAGGTCGGTTCAGGACAGTGCCGGTGAGCGACACCGGCTGGCTCATCTCTGACACCGCCTATCCGCTCGACGACTCGCGCCATGTGGTCGCGCACATCGAGGCGAAGCAAGACATCTTCGACGTCACCTGGTTGCGGCACCTGCGCCTTCCCATGTCCTACATCCGGCTGGAGGACGCGCTGCACGACGTCGAGCGACGCACTGCGACTGGCACGCTTCAGCGCTCGACCCGACCGATCAAGATCCCGCACCTTCCGCCCGTGCGGTAGACGTGCGCCCATGAGTGCCGACTTGTATCCCGCCGCATGAGAACGCCAGGATGAGGGATGCCGCGACACAACGCGGCTGCGCCGGCACAGGGGACACGATCACGGTCGGCGAACGCGGCTCTGGGGAGAGCACGCGCACTGGGGAATGAGTCTGGGGATTCAGGATGAGCAAGGGTGAGACGCGTTCTGCCCAACGGCGTTACGACCGAACTCGCGACGCGTATCTGCGCGATCGACTCGGATCGGCGAAAGCCCGCCCGAGGATCGTCGCCGAGTATCGCGGCGATGTGGGCTGGAAGCGCTCGCGGGGCGGGAGGCTCGACGTGCAGAAGGCAGAACAGCTGCGCGCCGCGGGCGTGACGCTCGTCCGGGTGCGTCGATTCTTCACGACCCGCGAGATCACCCTGCGGCGGTACCTCGGCTGAAGGCCGCTGAGGGTGAGGGCCCGTGTGGGTCGGCCTCGCCCGACGCGTCTCCAGCACACCGCGGGCACTCGGTGAACCGGCCGAGATCGAGGACCGAACGAATCGATCTCGTCGACTGGATCCATCATGACAGGGCCCTCCGACATCGCCCGAAGCGCCGATCACCACCGCCGCTGCACCGACCACGCCTGGTGCAACCACCCCCGCGTTGCGATGATGGGCGGTGACGTCGTCCCTCCTGCGCGACGCCCGGAAGCGGGGCCTCCATGACATCGCCGACAATCGCGACCGCCTCGGCATCGGACGAAGCCGCGGTTCTCGCCGTCCTGGTGCTGGCGTTCGGCTCGGATCCTGCGACGCGCTGGACCTGGCCCGCTCCCGACGAGTACCTCCGGCATTTCCCTGTCTTCGCGCGGATCCTCGGAGGCAAGGCGTTCTCACACGGGAGTGCGTACTACGCCGACGGCTACGGGGGTGGGGCGCTGTGGTTGCCGCCGGGCGTCCATCCGGACGAGGGCGCGCTGGCCGAGGTGATGCAATCCTCCAGCGCCGCGCCGCCGGAGGACGTCTCCGCGCTGTTCGAACAGATGGAGCGGCATCACCCGCAGGAGCCGCACTGGTATCTGCCGTTCATCGGGGTCGACCCCTCCCACCAGGGCGAGGGATACGGCGGGGCGTTGATGACGCATGCGCTCATGGCCTGCGATCGCGACCACACCCCGGCCTATCTCGAGTCCAGCAACCCGAAGAACGTCCCCCTCTATGAGCGGCACGGGTTCGACCTGCTGGGAACCATTCGGGTGGGAGAGTCGCCGCCGATCTTCCCCATGCTCCGCCGGCCACGGTGACCGCTCCCGCGGGCCCCGCCGACGCTCCACCACTGCCGGCCCAACCCACCGCGTCCCGGCGAACGCCCCGCTCGCTACTGGTTGGCGAACCAGCCGAATCCGGCTCCGGGCTGTCCGTTCTGACCCGGCTCCGACAGCGCTCCGGCGCCGGAGCCCAGCATCGTGCGCGTGAGCTGTTCGCGTGAGTCCATCAGGCGTGCGAGCTCAGCGGCCAGGTCTTCGTCGGCCGGCTTCCGCTCGTCCTGGGCGGCCCGGAGGACGGTGCGCCTCATCAGCTCCTTCGCGAACGATCCCGTGGTCCCGTCGGCGCTGTCGGCCGCGTCATCGAGCGCCGCATCGGTGAAGGGCAGGTTCTGCGCGTAGCGGCGGAACAGCCGGCGCCGCTCGGCTACCGCGGGGAGCGGCACCTCGACGGCCAGATCGACGCGCCCCGGACGCTCGGCGAGCGCCCGCTCGAGCACTTCCACTCGGTTCGTCGTCATGACGAAGGCCACGTCGGCATCGCCGTCGAGGCCGTCCAAGGCGTCGAGCACCTCGAACAGCAGCGGCTGCGGAGAGGCATGCCGTTCCATCGCGACGAGATCGATGTCTTCGAGCACGACGATCGACGGTTGGAAGGTGCGCGCGATCTCGGCGGCGGCGCTGACGAATCGGATGCTGGACCCGGTCAGCACCACGGCGGTCGTATCGGGCGTGGCGGTGAGAAGGTGGCGGACAGTAAGCGTCTTTCCGGTTCCCGGCGGTCCGTACAGCAGCACACCCCGCTTGAGGTGCTGGCCGGCGCTCTGCAGCGCGTCACGGTGTGCGCCGATCGTGACGACGTGCTGGAGCACCTCCTGAAGCACGCCCTCGGGGAGGACGATGTCGTCGGAGGCGACGGAGGGTCGCGTCACGAACGTCGCGCCCGCATCCCGGCCGTATTCGGTCGCCTGGAAGGAGAGCACCTGGCCGCGGAGGACGCTGCGCTCCACCATCGTGCGCCGCAGGGTCTCGAGGAAGCGCGTCACCATGGCGGGATCCACGCCCATCACCTCGACCGTGGCACTCTGCCGGCCGTATTGGGGCGCGGCGGCGCGCTGGGCCACGGCGATCGGTGCGCCGTCGAAGCGCAGCAGCCGGATGCCGAGCGACACCACTCGTCTGCTCGAGTCCGGGCCGGTGGCCCGCTCGGCGTAGTCGACCGGCCCGGCGGCGTATCGGATGTGACTGCCGATCACGAACTCCGCCAGCCCCTGATGGTGCCTCTGGTCGCCGCCGGTGATGCCGAGGAGTCGGCCCTCGCCCTCTCCCGCGAGCGCCTCGAGAGCGAGGTCGGCGTCGACCAGGCGGTGGTCGGCGATGTGCTCCACCACGACCGAGACCTGTGCCGCATCGGTTCCGAGATGTTCACTGATCAGGTCGCCCAGCGGTGTTCGGGTGGCGAGCGTCTCCTGGTGCGCCAGTTCGTTCACGCGCTGGAGGTAGCCCGATACCGCCCGCATCACTTCCCGGTCAACGTCAGTCAGCATGCCTTCGAACCTCTCACGGATCCGTGGTGCTGCACGAAGATTCAGCGCAGTGTCTGGAAGAACTGACGGATGTCGGAGGCGAGCAGGTCGGGTTCTTCATGAGGAGCGAAATGACCGCCCCCGGGGCAGATAGAAGAAGACCGCGACGAGGAATGTGCCGAGGAGGCTGACGCCACTGCTTGGGAGGCGTCGCACATTACCCGATGACCCGGGTGCGTGAGAAGTCTCAATTGGCAATCGACGTCTGCTCATAGGCTCGACGTGCACGTTCTCGATCGACCCTCCCCCGGGCCGAGAGCCTCTGTGCCGCGCGGACTGCGGATGACGTCCCGCTTCGACCTGCAGTGGTCGAAGCGGGACGTCCACGGATCACCGGGTGCAAGGGTGATCTGGGCAGGGATCCCCTCGGCTCCATAGGGGGCGAGGACGAGGGGACCCCAGGTCCGCCGTGACACTATGAGGGGGATCTCGGCCGTCGGAGGACTGCCCTGACTGTAACCCCCAGGATGCATCGCTGTATCGGGGACTACCCCGATATCACGCCCCGGAACCCCGGAAGCTTCGCCCGGGAAGCGCCGGTCTCATTCGGCCAGTTGCGGGAAGACCCAGCTGCCGTCAGTGATCTCGGGGCGCGGCCGATAGAGCCGCACGAGGTAGTTCCATCCGTCGGTGAGGGGGATCGCGTTCGGCGTTCCTGCCGGGTAGTCGCCGAACCGCACCGTCGTGGAGCCGTCGGGGTTCTTGACGCCGGTGATGTTGTTGACGGTATAGGCGTCGCGGTCGTTGGGCTCGAAGAACCCCTGCCCGTTGTACACCGAGATCGACCAGAACCCGTCGACCGGCACATCTCCCACGGTGAGCTCGTACTGTCCGACCGGCAGTCGAGGATCCACACCGATGTACGAGGCTTCGCTGGTCGGCAGGCCGCCCCAGCCGGCCGCGGTCCCGATCAGGTGCCGTACCGGCCAGACTTCGTCCTTCCTGCCGAACATGTGGTCGAAGCCGGTCAGATCGCGTGCGAGCGAGAGCAAGGCATTCCGGGTCTCGTCGAACGAGACCGTGTCGTACTCCGGATACGGGAACGGCTCGGCGGATCGGCTGCTCAGCGTGATCTGATCCTGCAGCGCCGTCACTGCGGCGATGTCCTCTGGGTCTGCCGGGTCGACCAGGATCCGCACTGCGACGACAACGTAGCGGCCTCCGAGTTCGTCGGCGGCGAGCTCGTAGACGCCCGCGTCGTGGAAGACGGCTTCCACGAAGTGGTCTTCGCTGACGACCATGACCGACAGATACCGCTCTCCGGGATCGGGAAGCGTGAGCGTCGCGCCGGCAGCGAGGTCGACGACAGCGAAGCTGTAGAGCGTGTCTCGGTTCAGCCGGATGACGGTCTGGTTGTCGATCGCGGCCGGCTCGCGATTGTGCAAGAACCGGTTGACGCCGCCGGAGCTCTCCTGCAGATCGTGGAACATCCGATCCGTCTCAGCACGAACGAAGTTGTCAGCATTCACCCGGATGGCCACGCCGCGATCCTCCCACAGGGCCGGCCGACATCGCCACGCCCCGGTATCAACGACAGCGATCACCGACTCCTCCATGATGTGCTCACGCACATCACCGACCGAATGAAAGGCGACATCATGGCAATCAACGACGGGGCCGACGCGACCGAGACGACCGGGCCCACGAAGACGGGACCCTTCGTCATGCTGGTCAACGCCGATGGCACTCCCTTCGTCGGATACGACGAGAACGGCGGCGGCATCGGCGGACACCTGCTCGGTCAGGTCTGTCACAACCACGTGCTCACCGAGGTCTACGCGGACTTCGATGGCGAGGGCCACCTCGCCGGCATGCACACCCACGACGTCGGCAGCTGCTGAGCCGGGATTCGCCGGCGATGCCGCGAGCTTACGGCCGTCCCATGCCGTAGTACGTCCATCCGGCGTCCCGCCAGGCCGCGGCGTCGAGCCCGTTGCGGCCGTCGATGACTACGCGGCCGGTGGCGAGGGTCGATGCGTGTTCGGGGGCGAGCTCGCGCCGGTACTCGTCCCACTCGGTGACGAGGATCAGCGCGTCCGCACCGCGGATGGCCTCGTCGCGGTCGGCGACGTAGTTCAGCTGCGGGTGCAGGCGTTCGGCGTTCTCGAGCGCTGCCGGGTCGGTGATCGTGACCCAGGCGCCCAGACCGTGCAGGCGCACCGCGACATCGAGGGCGGGGGAGTCGCGGATGTCGTCGCTGTGCGGCTTGAAGGCTGCGCCGAGCACGGTGATGTTCTTCTTGAAGACGGAGCCGCCGAACGCGCCCACGACCAGGTCGACGGCGCGATCGCGTCGCCGCAGGTTGATGGCGTCGACTTCGCGGAGGAACGCGACGGACTCGCCGCGGCCGAGTTCTTCCGCGCGGGCGGAGAAGGCGCGGATGTCTTTGGGGAGGCAGCCGCCGCCGAAGCCGATGCCGGCGCCGAGGAAGCGGCGGCCGATGCGGGCGTCGTGGCCGATCGCGTCGGCGAGCTGGGTGACGTCGGCTCCGGTCACTTCGGCGATCTCGGCCATCGCGTTGATGAACGAGATCTTGGTGGCCAGGAATGCGTTGGCGGCGACCTTCACCAGCTCGGCGGTGGCCAGGTCGGTGACGATGAACGGGGTGCCCTTGCCGACCGCCGGGTGATACACCTCCCGCAGCACGTCGGCCGCGGTCTCGCCGGGCTCACCCGCGGGAACGCCGACGACGAGCCGGTCCGGGTCGATGGTGTCCTGCACCGCCCAGCCTTCGCGCAGGAACTCCGGGTTCCACACCAGCGTCGCGCCGGTGGCCTCCACGCGCGGGGTCAGGTCGGCGGCGGTCCCCACGGGAACCGTGGACTTGCCGGCGACGATGTCGCCGGGCGAGAGGTGCGGGAGCAGGCCGTCGATCGCGGCGTTGACGTAGGTGAGGTCGGCGGCGTACCCGTCCTTCTGCTGCGGGGTGCCGACACCGACGAAGTGCACCTTCGCGCCGGCCGCCTCGGCCATATCGGTCGTGAACCGCAGGCGCCCCGAGGCGATGCCCTCGGTGAGGATCTCCTGCAGCCCGGGCTCGAAGAACGGCGCCTCACCCTTGGACAGGGTCGCGATCTTCCGCTCGTCGACGTCGATACCGACCACATCGTGACCGATCGACGCCATCGCTGCCGCATGCACGGCTCCGAGGTACCCGCAGCCGATGACAGACAGACGCATGGAACTCCTTCACTGGGGGAACGGCCCCGACCGGGGACACTCCGTCCTATCACACCGATATTTCACTTCTGTCACGCACGTCACGCATCCGCGTGGTGGTGCGAGCCCTCCGATAGCCTCTCAGCGCCAGGGCTCGGCGCAAGAATCGGGTGACCCCGTCCTGCAGCGTCCAGACCCGGAGAAGGCCCGCTGCGCGATAGGTCGCGACCGCGAAGGCCTGCACGACGCCGCCCCGGTCGCGCGCGGCGATCGACCGCTGGCCGGCAGCGAGCACGCGGTTGTACGGCGGCGGGATCTCGACGAGGGATCCGAGCTGCGTCGGGCGCTCCCCCCAGCGCTGTTCGAGATCCCACACGGCATGCCCGCGCACTTCGCACTCCCGCATATACGCGCGCAGTCCCCGAGAGTGATGATGGGCGGCGCGGGCCGCGTCGTCGAATTCCGCCGTCGCTCCCAGAGCGAGAAGCCGGATGCCGAGATCCAGGTCCTCGTTGTAGTCGAGGCGTTGCGATGGCTTGGCCGCCTCGGCCCGCTCGTAGAGGTCGCGCGGCATGCTCACGTTGCCGCCCCAGAGCGATCGAAGAATCGTCTCGGACCCGCTCCGGCGCCACACTCGCACCTGCGCCTCGTAGTCCCGCGCATATATATAGGACGGGGCGTCATCCCGAGAGCGGCGCCGCGGCAGCGCGACGGGCATGTATCCCTGCAGCACACGGTCACCGCCGTCGGCATGGAAGGACCGGTGCGTGGCCACTAGGTTCTCACCCGGGATCACGTCGTCGTCGACGGCGAGCACGACGTCACCGCGGGCGTGGCGCAGACCTTCGATCCGCGCGAGTGCGAGGCCGACGTTCGCGGGAAGCTCGATGACGCTGAGGCGGTCGTCCGGCGGAGGCAGGATGTCGCGCCATCCGGGATGCGGGCCGTCCAGCACGACGATGATCTGATCGGCCCCCTGCCGGCGATACTCCGAGACGAGCGGCGGCAGTCGCTCCAGCCGGTGGAAGGAGGGCAGGACGACCGCCACCGACGGCGGCGCCGAGCTCATGCGAGCGGTCTGCCGGTGTCGGGCAGCCCGGTCATGAGCTCGTACATGCGCCCCACCGTCGCCTCGACGTCGGCGCTGGCGGCCATATTGGCTCCGATGAACAGCTGGCCGCGATACATGATGCCTGCCGCGGCGAGACTGTCGCGCCCGAGGCTCGCGGGGAACGGCGCGACGTCGGTGATCTCCGCGCCGCAGAAGTAGCGAGGTCGCGAGACCCAGGGCAGTAGGGTGCTGTAGCCGATGGCGAAGCCCGGAACGGGCGGGTAGGGCTTGTCATCGTCGCGGTCCTCGACCTGCTGGTGCACCGAGCGGACGGTCGCGGCGATGTCGGCGTCGGCGTCGCCGTACACCTCCATGTCGCGCACGTGGTTGCGGATGTGCGGCTCGGCGGAAGAGTGGAACGACACCGGGAACCGCAGGCTCACCACGCGCTCATCTCCGCTCCAGGCGCCGATGATCGCGGAGACCTGCAGGTCGCTCAGCGTCCCGCCCAGCTCCCGAGCCCGCCGCCCGGCGAGTGCGGCGTCGAGTGTGCGGTAGGCGGAGTGCCGCGGCGGGAGCGCGGCGGCACGCGCCGCCTCGCCGCCCCGGCCGTACCGCACGGGCAGCGTCAGCCGCGCTGCCACGCGTCGCACGCGGCGCAGGAACGGCTTGCTCCGATAGGACCGCCACGCCGTGGCGACCGAGCCCTCGCGGGACCACCACTGAGACAGGGCGAGGAACGGCAGCTGCCACGAGCGCGCGGGACGGACGCCGGCGAACGGGTCACGCGGCTCCGGGAGCACGTCCTCCGGCTTCGCCTGCGTCACCGTGGAGAACATGCGCATGCCTGACAAGCCGTCCAACGAGGCGTGGTGGAACATCATGCCGACGGCGACGCGACCATCCGTCAGCGGCGTGATGCGCATCCGCCAGAGCGGGTGCCGCTCGGAGAAGACGGGATCCTCCGATCCGGAGAGGCGGCGGAGGTCGGCGGTCGCGAAGTCGACGCGCTCGTCCGAGAAGATGAGGTGACGCTCGAGGTCGAAGGCGTCATCCGGAACCCACGCCGGCGGCGTCAGGCCGAGGAACGAACGCTGCAGCCGCAGGCGGAAAGTAGCATGGCTCGCCATCGAGGCGGCGACGTAGGCACGGATCTTCTCGCGATCGAGCGTGCCGTCCTCTCGCAGAAGGGGAGCGCCCTCGGCGATGAACAGCCCGGGAACCTGCATGTTCTCGAAAGAGATGTGGTTCGAGACGTAGCCCTCTTCCCAAATCTGCATGAACTCGGCGTGGGTGCGGGGCGCCTGCGCCGGTTCGGCGGGGGCGCGACCGTCGGGGTCGTTACGGCGGACATGGCTGCTCCTCAGACGGTCAGGTGGGCGTGAGAACGCAAGACGCGCTCAGTGTGGATATCGGTGCGGATGACAGCGCCGCCGACGAGTGCGAGGCCGGTCACGACGGCATCGCCGCCGTCGATGACGGCGAGGTGGCCCATGGCCGAGCATCCGTTCGGGGCACTGGGCACAGCAGTGCCGAGGCTTCGGAAGTCGCGGGCGAGTCCCTCGCCGCTGGCCTTGACCACGGCTTCTTTCGCAGTCCAGAGCGAGGCGAGGAAGAGCTGTCGCTCATCAGGCGGAAGGTTCGACGCACCCCGCAGTTCCTCGGGAGTGCACATCCGGCGTCTGAGGGCGCGCGAGTCGAAGGCCGTGAACGGCGCGCGTTCGATGTCGGCGCCGACCCGTGCTCCCTCCGCCACCGCGACCAGGACGGCCGCGCCGCTATGCGAGACGCTGAAGTCGGCGTCCGGATCACCGGCGAAACGGGGTTTGGTGCCGGTATCGACGCGTTCGATGCCTCGCCATGCGAAGAGCCGACGACGCCGCACGATGTCCTCGACCCAGGCGCGCGCCAGCCGTGACGGCGTGACGCCCGCATCCGAAGCGCTGCCGAGTCGCCAGTACACCCGGCGACCGGCGAGCACGCTCTCCCCCTCGATCACGGTCCGGCTGCGTCAGGGGCCGTCGACGCGAGCGGCGAGACCGTCGGCCAGGTCGCCCAGGGTCTGGTAGTCGGCGAAGAAGGTCGGATCGATCGCCACGCCGTACGCGTCTTCGATGTCGCCGCACAGTGTCAGCACGTAAATGGAGTCGAGTCCCAGCTCGGCCAGCGGCGCGTCCACCGTGATGGTGGCAGGGTCGACCTGGTCGTAGAACGTGATGCGGTCGATCAGCCATGCAGCCATGGGCGAGACGGTGGCCTCAGTCGTTGCGGCGGAAGTGGTGCTCTCGGTCATGTCGGTCTCCGGATTTCTGATGGGTGAGGGTCGAGGTCTATGAGATGGTTCACGGAGTCGTAGTGGAGGGGTGAGAGAAGTGCCGGGCCGGCCGGTGTTCGGGGAATGGGAATGACCGGCCCGGCGGGTTTCGTCAGGCGACCGTCAGGGCAGGACGGAAGCCGGACGAGTAGATGGTGGGGAGCGTGCCGTTCTCGATCGATGCTCGAGTCGGGGTGCGCCGCACCTTGCCGGTGGGTGTGCGAGGAAGGGTGCCGGCGGCCACGAAGGCGACGGCGAGCGAGGGAAGCGAGATGCGCGTCATGAGGGCGTCGCGCAGACGGACGGCGAGGTCGTCGAGGCTCTCGCCCGACTCCGTGAGCGCCTCATCGTCGACTTCGAGGACGATGCCGACGACGGAGGGGTGGCCGCTGAGCTCGAAGCAGGCGCCGATTCCCACGGCGGGCGAAACCGTCCGCGCGGCGGCCTCGATGTCTTGCGGGTACAGGTTGCGGCCGCGGACGATGATCATCTCCTTGAGGCGACCGGTGACGTAGAGCTCGCCGTCGAGAACGGCCGCCAGGTCACCGGTGCGCATGAACGACCCGTCGTATCCGTCGAGCGTGTGGCCGAACGTCTCGGCCGTGGCGTCGGGTCGGCGGAAGTACCCGGGCGACACCATCGGCGACGACACCCAGATCTCTCCGACCGAACCCTCTGGGACGGGGAGGAAGGTGTCGGGGTCGACGATCACGACAGTCGTCTCGTCGGTGGTGCGCCCGCACGACACCCATTCGACGCTTCCCTCGCCCTCGGCCGGCACGAGACTGCCGGACTCCAGCGCGACGCCGTCGAACCGGCGCACCGTCAGATCGTCGCCAGCGAACTTCCCCGCGATCATGTTCGACTCGGTCATGCCCATCACGGGGGCGATCATCTTCTCGGTGATACCGGCGGGGGCGAACCGCTCGACGAATGCTCGCACCGTCTCGGGACGCACCGGCTCGCTGCCGGAGAAGAGCGCCTTCATGCTGCTGAGGTCGAGTTCGGCGATCTGCTCATCGGTGGCGAGCTGCGTGCAGAGGGCGAAGGCGAAGTTGCCGGCCGCGCTCATCGTCGCCTTGTGCTTGCTCATGAGCTGCAGCCAGAAGACGGGACGGCGCTGGAACTGCTCGGTCGTGGTGGCCACCGCGTTCGCGCCGTTCACCGCCGGGATGACCACCTGCATCATCAGTCCCATGATGTGGTGCATCGGCGCCCACCCGACGAGGGTGGCAGTCGGGCTGCTGTCCCAGATGACGTTCGCCGCCTCGGCGGTCGCGCCTACCGTCCCGTGCGTGGCGATGACCCCCTTCGGGTCGCCGGTGGAGCCGGACGTGTAGAGCAGGTAGGCGATGGTGTCGGCATCGATCGCCGGTGCGACCCAGGCCTCGGCGTCGCCGTCGGCGAGCAGGTCTTCAAGGAGCAGGACGGGGACGCCGAGGGCTTCGGCGTCGAGCCGGGCGAGGACGCTGGCGTCGGTGAGGAACACCGACGCTTCGGCCGCCTTCGCCATGCCGGCGATGCGCTCGCCGATCGCGGCGCCGGTGCCGTAGCCGGCGACGGGCGCCGGGATGAACGCCAAGCCGGCGTACAGCGCGCCCCACGCGGCATCCGCCCACTCGAGGCCCGTGCTCAGGCCGATCACCACCATGTCGCCGGTCTTGTAGCCGAGGGTCATGAGCGCGTCAGCGACCGTCCGCGCGTTGCGCTCGAGGTCGGTGTAACTGCGGTAGCGGGTCTCGTCGGGGGTGTCGTAATAGAGGATGCCGTGGGTGTCACCGACGTTCTCGGCTGTCGCGTGAAGCCGGTCGACGAGGGTCATGCTCGATGCGTTCATGTCGTGCTTCTCTCGAATCGGTGGAGCAGGGTGGATGGTCAGGACGGCGCGATCGCCGCGATGGGCTGCCGCGTGTCGGGAAGGGATTCGGCGGCGCGGGCACCGGGATCGGCCCCGGATCGTTCGTCGGGGGGACCGAAGAGAGCGGGACGCGCTGTCGGGTAGCCGCTGCGCCAGTCGCGCCGGCGGTGCCAGACCTCGGCCCACATCGGGTTGCGGCTGCGCAGCAGTGCGCCCAGCTCGAGAAGTCGGATGCCGACGGCACGCGCCGGCCGTGCCCACGAGGTGTGCAGCACTGTGGCCTTGCCTGCCATCACCATGCACATCTTGCGTCCGGTCGACGCGGTGGAGCCGCCGACGTCGTGGATGATCGTCGCCGACGGGACGACGACGGGGTACAGGCCACGCCGGCGTGCCCGGTGGGAGAAGTCCGCGTCTTCGCCGTACAGGAAGAACCGCTCGTCCATGCCACCCAGCCGGTCCCAGTTCGCGCGCGATGTGAGCAGGAGGCATCCGGTGATCACCGGCACCTCGCGAACGGTGTCGCGCTGCCAGCGTCCGAGAGACTCCGGATCGAACAGGCGGGAGCGCTTGAACACGGTGGACAGGCCGGTGGCGAAGCACATCAGCGACCACAACGACATCGCGCCCCAGCAGGAGCTCGGGTCGGTCGAGCCATCCCGGCGCAGAGTCCGACCGCCGTACAGTCCGAACAGCGGATGGGTGCGAGCGAACGCGAGCAGTGCGTCGATCGCTCCCGGCAGCACCTCGGTGTCGGGATTGAGGAGAACGATGTTCGGAGCGGCACTGTGCGCGGCGCCCAGATTGACACCGGCGGCGAACCCGAGGTTCTCGCCCGCTGCGATGACGTGGATGTCGGGGAAAGCCTGGCGCAATGCGTCGACGCTGCCGTCGGACGAGCCGTTGTCGACGACGACCACGTCGAGGAGGGCCGTGGTGTTCTCGCGCAGCGACCGCACCGCGGCGATGGTCTCGTCACGGGTGTTGAAGTTCACGATGATCACGGCAGCGACGGGTGCGGAGCTCATGCGGCACCTTCTTCCGCGAGGGCGGAGCCGCCGCGCCACCCGATGATCCGTGCCGGGACGCCTCCGACGATCGCACCCGCCGGGATGTCCTTGGTGACGACGGCACCGGCGGCGACCACCACGCCGTCGCCGATGGTCACTCCCGCGAGCACCACGGTGTTGGCGCCGAGCCACACATCGCGTCCGATGACGATGTCGCGTTCGATCTTGGGCTGGTCCATGACGAACCGGCCGGGAACGGTGCCGTAGTTCGATGCCGTGATCGTGACGTGCGGGGCGAGCAGGCACTTCTCGCCGAGGGTCACGCGACCGGTGCTGTTGCCCGCCCAGATGATGCTCTGCTCGCCGATGTGCGTGCCGTCGCCGAGCGTGATGCGTTCGGCGTTGCGGAACGAGACGTTCGGCGCGAAGGTCACGTCGCGACCCCGGTTCAATCGCCCCACCTGCTGGACATGCGAGTACGACGCGAAGTGGAGGAGGCGGAACGCCTGCGCGTAGGTGCGGGGGTTGAGGAGCGAGCGCGCGACGCCCGAGAGTTTCCCGTTCATGCCGGCTGCCCTTCTGCGCGGACAACGCCGCTCGAGTCGCTGTCGCTCGGATCGTCGACCCGCACGGCCGTCGGGGGGATACGGTCGACGAAGTTCCCTCCGCTGATCGGCAGCTGGCGACCCTCGCGGATGCCCGCGCCGATGCCACGGAAGTACGCGCGCTGCCCGTCGCGGCCCCGCGCGCTGTGGCGCCGGCGCAGGTACCTGACGGCGCTGCGACGGAAGACGACCGAGGCCAGCGACGCTCCGTGGACCGGATGCGTCCGCATCCACTTCGCGAGCATCGCGCCGATCCCGCGCCCGTAGTTCTCGTTCAGCGCCACATAGTCGTGGTCGTCGCGCGTGTTCAGGTGCATCACGACCGATGCCGCGACGCGTGCGATCTTGCCGCCCTCGCGCAGGAGCCGGCAGAACGCGTCCATGTCCTCCGCTCCGCCGAAGCGGCGTCCCGCGCCGAGCAGGGGATCGAAGCCGCCGGCCGAGAGCAGCTCGGCGCGGCGGAAGGCCATCAATGCACCGTGGCCTGCATCGAGACCGCTCGACACCCTGCGCAGCACATCGACAGTCGGCACGGGCGGAAGCGAGTGGTCGGCGATGTCTTGCAGTCGTCCCGTCGCCCCGACGATCGCCGGCTCGGCGAAGGGGGCGAGAAGCGGGGCGAGGAATCCCGGATCGACGGCGCAGTCGTCGTCGGTGAAGACCACGATCGAGCGGCGGGTGCCCGAGAGGCCGACGTTCCGTGCGATCGAGAGACCGGGGATGTCGCAGCGGATGTAGCGGACGCCGGCCGACGCGGCGACCTCGCGGGTCGCCGCGTCCGCCGACGCGGAGTCGACGACGATGATCTCGGCGCCACCCGCGGCAGCCCGCAGAGCGTCGAGCGCGTTCGCCAGCATCGCTGCGCGATCACGTGTGCACACGACGATCGCCGCGTCTGATGCCGTCGGTCGTCCCGCGTTCGAACGCGGGACGCGGAGGTTCGACTCCACCCCAGTTCCTTCCCCGGAAATGCAAGAACGGCGCCGATATTCCCCAGCGGCGCCGTTGACAGAACCCCAGAGTTGCGCCTTTGCGTCGGGCGTGCAAGCAGCTTGGCGATTGTGCGATCGCATTTTCGTTCGTGTTAACACACGCGCAACACGGCGGTGCGACAGTGAGGGTGCGGCCCGGCGTTGTGTCGCCTTCAACGGCGGTCCCTGGGGTACATCGGATCGTCGATGTTCGACTTCGGGGGAGACAACGTCCATGGAACAGCCCACCTATCTTCGGCGACTTCTGAACCAGAAAGTCCTGCTGATCATCGGATTCGTCGTCGCAATCGCCGCCGGGCTCGTCGCAGGCTTCACGATCGAGGACGGCGAGATCACGCCGCGCGCCGACCGGACGTACCTGGCGTCGTCGACGGTGCTTCTCACGCCTCCGCAGTCCAATCTCTTCCAGACCCAGATCCCCGGCACCACCACGGCGCTTCCGCAGCCGGATCCGAACAATCCGGCTGCGCAGCAGGAAGTGGTCGTTCAGGAGCCGATCCCCATCGACCTCGCCGAGAGCGCGATCCTGCTCGCATACATGGCGTCGTCGGACGCCGTCGCCGACGCCGTGCAGGACCGCATCGGCGAGTTCGAGACGGGTGAGGCCATCACCGCCGTGCGCCGCACGACGCAGCCGGCCGGCGACGAGCAGTTCGGCGGACGTCTCGCACTGCCGATCATCGACATCGCCGGCGTCGCCTTCTCGGCCGAGCGCGCCGAAGAGATCGCCGCCGAGGCGACGACCGTGTTCGGCGAGATGATCGCGGCGCAGCAGAACGAGTGGGGCGTCGCGGACGACATCCGCCTGACTCTCGACGAGCTGAATGCGCCGATCGCAGGCGAGCCGGAGGGCGGCAACCCCGCGATCCCGGTCATCGTCGTCGCCGTGGGAGTGTTCCTGCTCTTCATCGCGCTCGCCCTCGTCATCGAAGCGGTGCGCGATCGCCGGCGGCGTCGCGGCACTGATTCAGGGACGGATGACGGCGACCAGGCGTCGCCGGACGACCAGGTCACCGAGCCCGACGCCGACACCTCGCGAACGCACGACTTCGAGGCGGTTCCCGAGGAGGAGAAGGTCCTCGTCGGGGCCGGTTCCGGCTCACCGTCTGGCGAGACCGTGGCCCGTACCGAGGCGGCGGCGGGTGCGTCGCGCCGTCGCAGCCGGACGGCGGACGCCCCTCAGGCCGACGAGGACTTCGACGCCCTCCTGCGCCGCGACGACGCCGACTCGCCGCGCGCGTAGGCGCCGGACATGGTCGATCCCATGACGACCGCCTCGCCGCCCCGGCGGCAGACGCCCCAGGGGCAGACGCCACGGCGGCGGACGAAGCCGCTGGACGTCGTGCTCGCACTCGTCGTCGGCGCCGCGGTCATCGCCGCCATCTTCTTCCTCGATCCGCTCATCGTGGGCGGGGTGCTGCTCGTGACGGCGGGCCTCTTCGTCTTCCGTCGCGCGTTCTTCAACTGGACGACGATGCTCTTCGTGCTGACGGCGGTCGTCCTCCTCGTCCCCATCCGGCGCTATGCGCTGCCGATCAGCGTCGGGTTCGCCCTCGAGCCGTACCGGGTGCTGATCGCGGGTCTGCTCGTGGCGCTCGCGATCGCCGTCTTCCGTCGGGGTACGTCGTCGCTGAAGCCGATCGTGTGGGGCTGGCCGATCGCCATCTTCCTGTGGACGATGTTCGCCTCGCTGATGATCAACGCCGTCACGATCACCGAGGCGGGGCTGATCAACGCGGGCTTCGCCAACATCTTCCAGCTGGCGTTCCTGCTGTCGGTGATCATCCTGACGCGCCAGATGCTCTCCACCGAGCAGGTCACGATGATCCTGCTCAATGTCATCGTGTTCGCCGGCGCGTTCGTGGGCTTCTTCGCGTTCGTGGAGCGCCTGACGCGCCGCAACGTCTTCTTGATGCTGCACGAGTTCCTGCCGCTGACCATCCTGCGCGACGACGCGGAGTCCCTGCGTGCAGGTGGTGGCAGAGCGTACGCGTCGTCGCAGCATCCGATCGCCCTCGCCGTGCTGTTCTGCATGATCATCCCGCTCGCGATCTACCTGATGAAGTACAGCCCGTGGCCGCGGTTCGCCTTCACCCGCAAGCTGGTCTACACGGCGGCCCTCGGGGCGATGATGGTCGGGATGCTGTCCGCGGTGTCGCGCACCGGGGTCGTGACGCTCGGCGTGATGTTCCTGTTCGTCCTCGTCTTCCGGCCCAAGCTCGCGGGCCTTCTCACGGTGATCGGTCTGCCGATCCTCGTCGTCGTGGGGCTCGTGCTCCCGCAGCTGTTCGAGACCATGGTGCTGTCGCTCTTCGACGTGCAGGGCGTCATCGCCTCGCAGCTCACGAGTCCAGGGATGGCGGGGCAGGGGAGACTTGCCGATCTGCCCGACGCGTTCCGCGAGTTCGGTGAGAACCCCCTCGGTGGTACGGGGCTCGGCAGCCGGATCGTGGTGGGCGATGAGCGCAACGCCCAGATCCTCGACAACCAGTGGCTCGGCACGCTGCTCGAGACCGGCGTGCTCGGGATCATCGGCCTGGGAGCCCTGTTCGTCTGGCCGGTGTTCGTGATGATGCGCTTCGCGCTGCGGTCGTCGGCGCCCGAGAGTCGGCGGTTCCTGGCGTTCGCGATCGCGACCTCGACGGTCGGGTACACCACCTCGATGTTCTTCTACGACGCTTTCGCCTTCATGCAGACGCTGCTGCTGCTGGCGATCCTCTACGCCGTCGCCGCGTGGGCGATGACCGAGGGTCGCGAGACGTGGGAGACGAGAGCGGATGCCGTCGCCCGGGGCGCTGCGGACAGGGTGCCCGCGTGAGCGCGATGAGCGTCGTGATCCCCGCGCACGACGAGGCCGCCGTCATCGAGCGCGCGCTGAAGGGCATCCTCGCCGATCACGGGCGCGATATCGACGTCATCGTCGCGGCCAACGGCTGCAGCGACGAGACGGTGCCGCTGGCCCGCGGCGTGGACGACCGCGTCCGCGTGGTCGAGACCGACACCGCCTCGAAGATCGCCGCGCTCAACCTGGGCAGCGACGCCGTCCGCGCGTACCCCGTCGCCTACGTGGACGCCGATGTGCAGGTGGCCGGATCGCATCTCGTCGCGCTCGCCGCGCGGCTCGCCGACACTCCCGGAGCGCTCGTCGCCGCACCCGCCATGCAGGTGCTGCCGTCGCGATCCTGGTGGGTCCGTCAGTACTACCGGGTGTGGGCGCTCACCGGCTACCGGGCGAGCGGGCACATCGGCTCGGGCGTGTACATGCTGAGCGAGGAGGGCCGTCGACGGTTCGACCGGTTCCCGGACGTGATCGCCGACGACCTCTTCGTGCAGCGCCTCTTCTCGCCCGAGGAGCGCCTGGCACCGCGCGACCTGACGTTCGCGGTGAGCGCCCCCGCGACGCTGCGTGCACTGATCCGGCGGAACACGCGCATCGCCGCCGGAAATCGCCAGCTCGCCGAGCGCTATCCCGACCTCGCGCCGCCGTCCGGGGGCGCGGGCGCGAAGGTGCTGCTGCAACGCGTGTGGCGTCGGCCGCAGCTGTGGGCCGGATTCGCGACGTACTGCGCGGTCTACGCCACGTCGCACCTCCGCGCGCGGCGCCTGCTGGCGCGGCGTGCCCGCATCGCGTGGGGCCGCGACGAGACGACCCGGACGGCCGGGTCGTGAGCTCGACGAACCTCGCGCGCCACGCGAGCCGCGGCATCCTGCTCACGATGGGCGGGCTCTGGGGGCGCGCCGGTCTGCAGATGATCTCGACGATCGTGCTGGCACGGCTGCTCACCCCTGCCGACTTCGGCCTCATCGCGATGGTGGGAGCCGTGATGGGCATCGCCGAGCTCGTGCGCGACTTCGGCATGACGGGCGCGATCATCCAGGCGCAGAACCTCAGCGAACGCGTGTGGCGCAGTCTGCTGTGGCTCTCGGCGGGCATCGGCATGGTGCTGTCGGGAATCGTGGCACTGTGCGCGCCGCTCATCGCGGCGCTGTACGACGAGCCGCGACTCGTGCAGATCACGCTGCTGATGGCGCCCGGCGTTTTTCTCAGCGGGCTCGTCATGCCGCTGCAGGCGCGCGCGACGAAAGAGATGCGCTTCGGCACGCTGGCCTCGCTCGACGTGTCGACGATGGCACTCGGCGTCGTGGTCGGGATCGTCACCGCGTTTCTCGGTTGGGGCTTCTGGGCGCTGGTGGCCATGGCCGGTGCGCAGTTCCTCGTGCGGCTGGTGGTGCTGTGGGCGATCGTCCGCCCGAAGTTCGGCCCGCCTCGCATCGTGAGAGAGACGTGGCCGCTGCTCGGAACGGGCGGCAGCATCTTCGGCGCCGAGCTGCTGGGGTACGCCGAGAAGAACCTCGACAACGTCATCATCGGCGCGACGCTCGGCCCCACGGCGCTCGGCCAGTACTCGCGCGCCTATGCGCTGTTCCTGCTGCCGCTGCAGCAGATGAACGGCCCCCTCGGGCGCGTCGCGCTTCCGGTACTGAGCACCCTCCGGGAAGAGGGCGAGCGCTACCGCCGCTACATCCGCAGCGCCGCCCTGGTGATCGGCTACCTGACGCTGCCGACGTACGCGATCGCCGCGGGAGTCGCCCAGCCGCTGGTCTCCCTGCTGCTCGGACCGAACTGGTCGACGGCGGCCACCATCTTCACCCTCCTTGCGATCGCGGGCTTCGCGCAGGCGATCGGCCGGCTGCGCACCTGGATCTACATCTCGCTGGGGCACTCGCACCGCCAGTTCGTCTACGACCTGGTGGCCCGGCCCCTGATCATCGGCGGCTACTTCTTCGGCATCTGGTGGGGCGGCCTCAACGGCCTGGTCATCACGTACGGCGTGATGAGTCTCCTGCTGCTCGTGCCGGGCTTCGCCTTCGCCATCCGCGGCACGTTCGTGCGAGGAAGTGACATCGCGCTGCCCATCCTGCGCCCCGCCCTGATGGCGATCGTCGCCTTCCTCGCGGCGTACTTCCTCTCGCGCCTGATCCCCACGCCGCTGGCGATCCTCGAGATCCTCGTCGGCTGCGCAGCCGCGCTGGTGTGCGTCGCGCCGCTGTTCCTGATCCCCGGATACCGCAGCGACGTCGCCCTCATCCTGGACTTCGTCAAGCGGGTTCGCGCTCCGAAGACGCCGGCGCAGGAGGCTCAGGCCGAGGCTGTCATCGACGAGGAGCTGCTGCCGGTCGAGCCGCAGACCTTCGCCGAGGCCGCCGAGGCCGAGCCGACCGTCCGGGAGCCGCACGCGCGGATCTCATCGGCGGCGGGTGACGGTCCGCTGCGCCGGGATCTGCGTCCGCGCGACCGGTGAGGCTGGAGCCCCGTCACCACCGCCACAGCGCCGCGAGGGAGGCCTCGTCGTAGTCGGCGAGCTCCTGATGCGACATGATCTCGTCGCGGCTCCACCCGGCGATCGATGCGTCGACCTTCCACCGGCCGGATCCCGACGGCTGCTGCGAGGCGACGGGGGCATAGCTGAGCGTGCTGTTCTCGACCACGGTGAACCCCATCCGTCCGACCGCGCCGGCCACGATGGAATCGTGCAGGCGCACGTCACGGCATCCGCCTGAGAATGCGTTCGGATCGCCATCGTAGTCACCCGGCTGGAGCGGGTAGACCCGCCAGGGCAACTGGCCGCCCAGCACCATGCAGTGACGGTACTCGGCGCTCACGAGCCTGTCGTGCAACAGCATCGCGGCGTTCGACGAACCGTAGTCGACGCAGTCGACGCTGACGAAGGGCCCGAAGGCGCCGTCTCCGGTGCCCTCCAGCTGAACGGTGTCGCAGTGGGCGTCGCTGCCGGCGGGCTTGACGGAGGGACCGAAGACGCATCCGTGCCGGCTGATGTTCGTCATCGCGAACGATTCGGTCGGCCGCAGCCCCGCCGTGTCTTCAGGGTTCTGGCGGAAGCCGAGCACGAGTTCGTAGAAGGCGAGGTCGGCACCGCCGCGAGTGATGTTGGCCGACGAGAAGCGGCTCCAGCCGATCTGGACGCCGGTGCACTGGGTCAGCGCGAGGCCTCCCTCGCTGACGAATCCGAAGAACGACAGCTTCGAGCACTGGTCGAGGCGGATGCCGGCATCGGCGATCCGTACCGACCCGAAGCCGTCGCGAGGGCAGATGACGACGTTGCGCTGCCACTCCGGGTCGCCGATGCCGCCGAGGGCGGGTTGTGAGGACGACTTCGCCCCGGCGCCCGGAAGCTCACCGGGCGCGACGCGCACCATGACACCCGCTGCGACGTCCTCGCGCGTCAGCCGTTTCACGACCCGCGCGATGTCGACCCAGTCGCACTCGGCCTCCACCTCGACCGCGGCGACCTCGCCGAGCCACGGAAGGTCCTCGGGGAAGTGGGTGCCGTTCGGTCCGTACGACGTCGACACCGCCGGCCGGATGCTGGTGCTCTCGCCGCCGGCCGTCGCGGGGGAGGGTGTGGGCGACGGTGTTGCGGAAGGCGTGGTCACGGCTCGCCGTGGAACGGGGGCGCAGGACGCCGTCGCGGCGCCCAGGGTCAGCAGCAGTCCAGCGCTGAGGAATCTGCGGCGGTCGAAAAGCTGGCCCATAGGCCTCCGATCAGCGGAGTGTCTTCACACCCCTGGTGGGAAGCAGAGTGAACTGCGGGGGAACGGTGGTCTGCACGGTACGTCGCGCGGCCTCCTCGATGTCGGTCATCGTGAGGTCTTCGGGCAGGCGAAGGGTCGCGAGATTGCGGCGAGACAGCTCGCGAGCGACCTGCATCTGGTGCCCGTCGATGTGCTCGTGCGCTTCGGCGCGGCGAGGGACGAGGATCGGGTGCTTGCCCGCCTCGAGCGCGGTCAGTGCGGCCCCCACGCCGGCGTGCGTCAGCACCACGTCCGCGTCGCGGATCGCCGCTTTCAACTCGGCGTGCGGAACGCTCGGCCGCGCGTCGATCCCCAGACCGCCCACCTCGGCGTCACCGGTCTGCCACAGCACCTCATCCATTCCGGCCAGCAGCGGCACGGCGGCGGCGATCATCGCGGTGAACGGATACCCCTCCTGCGTGCCGACCGAGACGACGGCGCGACGGGGCCTGCGAGGGGAGCGTTCGGTCGGACCGGGCTCGTACTCGTCGAAGATCGAGCCGCGGTACTGCCAGCGGTCGTCGGCCCACGCCGGGTACTGCGTGTAGGTGCGCACGCCCGGCATCTTCGCGATGATCCTGCCGGTCATCGACGGACCGTCGGCGCGCGCGGCGCTCTCGATGTAGTGGGCCGGGATGCCGCGCATCACGGCCTGCGGCAGAAAGGCCACCGCCGGGCTCGAGCCGGTGCTCACCGCCTCCACGAAGCGGGTGCCCCGGAACACCGACCCCGACATGGCGACGAGCTTTGCGAAGTTCTTGCCGTCGCGCGGTGCGGTGAAGGGCGCGTAGACCACCCGGCGGCCGGCCAGCAGCGACTCGCTCAGGCCATTGCGGAAAGTCACCCAGACCTGCTTCTCCGGCGCGTACCCCAGGCGCTCGGCGAAACCGGCGAGTTGACGAAGGTGGCCTCCGCCGGAACAGACGAGCAGTACATCCCCAGTTGTCATGTGTCATCCCCAGTTCGGGCTCCCGCAGGAGCGTTATGTCGGTCAGCCGCCGATCAGCGACAGGATCTCGGCGTGACGCGTCCCCCACGCATTGGCCTCGATGTACGAGGCCCTCGCCGGTTCCTCCTGAATCCCCATCCCCAATGCGGGATCGATCAGATCGACGAAGTCTGCGACGGTGTCGGCCAGCAGCACGCGCGACCCGAGCCCGTTGACCGGTCGCAGGTCGGTGGCCAGCACCGGGCGGCCCGCGGCGAGGTACTCGTACACCTTGAGCGGGCTCATCGCCTCGGTGAGCGCGGTGCGCCGGTGGGCGAGCAGCGTGAGCTCGGCGTTGCGCAGCACCGCGACGACCTCGCGCCGGCGTACTTCTCCGCGAATGTGGATGTTCGGCCGGTCGCGGAGCGAGCGGATGTAGCCGTGGTCGGGAACGGGCCCGATGAGCACGATGTGCACGTCGGGCCTCGCTGTCGCCAGTGCTTCCAGGCCCTCGATGTCGAGCCGGGAGTCGAGGGTGCCGAGGTACGCGGCGCGCGGCCCCGGGATGCGTTCGAACCACGCCGGCGGTGCGGGCTGGGCGCCGAGCCACTCCGACGGCTCGATGCCGTTGGGCACGACGCGGTGCGGCCCGGTCGGCTCGATCCGGTCGATGATCTCCTGCGAGACGGCGGCGACGGCACGCCCGCTGTCAGCGATGCGCTGATACGCCTCGCGGTACGCCGGCCAGTAGCGTCGCCGCGCCGGCGAGCTGAGCCAGTCGTCGCGCGCGTAGTACAGCGCGCCGTCGGTCCAGTCGAGATCGGCGAAGCCGGCCACCAGCGGGCTCGCCGTGACGAAGGCCGGGCGCTCCAGCCCCGCGCCGTCGGCCGCTCGCCGCACGATCGCCTCGTAGCCGAGATAGACCTTCTCCACCCCCGCCAGGTCGACCGGGTCGGCGCGCGCGATGCGCATCGGGCTGACGTGCCGGAACTTGTCGGTCTGCCGCGCGCGGTGCTGGATGTCGACGAGGGTGCGCGCCCAGCTGGTGACCCAGGAGCGATAGGGGTCGGCCACCAGGATGCGGCGCACGTCGGCACTGTTGATGAGTGCCGAGACGAGCCGGTCGGGCGGGCGCATCATGCCGCGCTTGTGGGCGTCGGCGTACGACTCGTACGAGAAGGTGAAGACGAAGTCGCGCGCGTGGTGCGACGACGCCGGCTTCAGAGGCGATGGCTCGGCAAGCGTCATGGCAGCTCCCTCAGGACTCGTGCGGGGGCGCCGGCCGCGACAGTGCGGTCGGGGATGTCGGAGGTGACGACGCTGTTGGCGCCGACGACGGCGCCCGCGCCGATGGTGACCCCGGGCAGCACGACGCAGTTGTGCCCGAGCCATGCCCCCCGGCGGATGTGCACGGGCGCCACGCGTGACAGCGGCTGGTCGCGGACGAACCGGTCGGGGTCGTCGAAGCCGTGCGAGTGATCGGAGATGTAGCAGCCGCGGGCGAGGGCGACGCCCTCCTCGATCTCGACGCGGTGTACTCCCGAGATCGACGTCTGATTCATGCGCACCCGGTCGCCGATGATGATGTTCGGACCGGGCGACTTCTGCTCGGGCACGATGAGCCAGGATCCGGCCCCGATCAGCACCCGGTCACCGACGGCGATGTGCTGGGCGCCCGACAGCCGGGTCGGCAGCAGGATGCGGGACGAGCTGCCGAAGCTCGCGAAACCCCGAGCGGCGAGCTTGCTGAAGACGAGGTCGCGGCCGCGCTGGGCCGATATCAGCAGGTCGAGGGTGCTCATGCGACGTGCTCCTGATCATCGACCGACGCCATCGCCGCGAATTCCTCGACGGCGTCAGGGATCGGCGTGCTCGTCAGCACGGACCGCGTGATCCACACCAGGCGGGTGATGTAGTCGTGCTCGCTGAGGCCGCGCATCCCGGGGAGCCCGGTGTCTTCCGGGATGTAATGGCGCGCGCGTGACGCGATGGCGCGCGTGAACCCGTCGACGTCGCCAGCGGGCACCAGCGCGCCGGCCGTGCTGCCCTCGAGGTACTCGTCGATTCCGCCGACGTCGGTCGCGACCACCGGCACGCCGGCCGACAGCGCCTCGATCGCGACCGTGCAGCCGGATGCATGACGGTTGGGTCGCAGCGGCAGCGCGACCACCGTGCTCGAGCGGTACAGCGTGCGCAGCAGCTCGGCCTGGCGGAGGCTGCGCACCGTCACGTTCGGGGGCCAGTCGAGGGCGTGCACCTCGCTCGCGAGCGAGATGACGTCGATGTCGACGTCGGGCAGGGCGTGCGCCGTCGCCGCCATGAGGTCCCAGTCCCGGTGCCGGTCGTTGCCGACCACGACCACGCGCGGCCGGCGCTCGCCGTCGGTGCCCGCGTCGGCGAAATGGGTGCCGAACGGCACGCGCAAGACGCTGCGGCCTGGGGCCTCCCGCCGCGCGTCGTCGCGGTTCTCACGGCTGAGCACGATCTCGACAGCGTGCCGCTGGAGCAGGCGCCGGAAGAAGCTCCGGCGCAGACCCGACAGCTCGGGCCACAGGTCCCACAGCCATACGGACTGGGCGATGCTTGCGGCACGATACGCGCGTGAGTTCAGCACCTTGAGAAGGGCCACGGCGAGGTGCTCCCGCTCGGTGTGTGTCCACACCGCATCCGCGCGGGCGATGACGGCACGATTGCGCCACACGTGGACGAAGTCGAAGCCGAGGATGCGCTTGACCGTCATGCGCCACCAACGTGCGAGCGGGCCTTCGGGGCGATCGTCCGACCACTCGAGCAGCACCTCCGGCTCGGCCAGGTGGTACGCGTACGGCGTGCGGTCCGCGACTTCTCCCCGGTCGTACCGGACCGCCCAGCTGCTCGGATTGAGTCCGTAACGGACGATGACCGCGACGCGCGGTTGCTTCATACTCGCGCCTCCCCATGGCACACAAAAAGCGATGCTCCCCAAGCAGCATCGCTGGCTTCAATGTAGACCGGGGGTCGGCGCCATCGGCCGTTCGTCACGTGATCGTTTCATGACGGACATCTGGCCGATTTCTTCTGGTCAGCGCAGCACCGCATCGAACGCCGCCACGATGATGGCATCGCCCTCGTCGCGCCGCGGCTCGAGGTGATGGTCGCCGCCCTCGAGGATGACGACCTCGGCATCGCCGCCCGCCTGAGTCCAGGCATCCGCCGTGTCTTGGGCCCACTGTGCCGGCGCGACGTCGTCGGCCGAACCGTGGATCAGTAGAAGCGGTTCGGTCGCCCGGTCGAAGAAGCTGGCCGGTGAGATGTCGGCCCAGTACTCCGGGTTCTCGGTGGGCGACGGCACTCCGTCCGGCAGCAGCTCGGCCACATCGGGGTCGGCGGCGACCGCGAGCTCGATGGCTGCGTCGAGGTCGGCGGCAGGTGCGCTCATCGCGATCACGAGGTCGGCTGCGCCAGGGGCGATCACTGCGGCGTCGAGGGCGAGGAGGCCGCCGAGCGAATGCCCGAGGAGGCCGACCGCGTCGGGTTCGACTCCTTCGAGCTGACCGCTGCGGGCGATCTCGAGGGCGCCCACGACATCCAGCGCCATGCCCCAGTCCAGCACGGTGGCCCATCCGAACCCGGGGTCGACGGACGGACTCGCGGCGTCGGCGGCGTCGGATCCGGCGTAGCCGCGCATGTCGACGGCGAGCACGGCATAGCCGGCGTCGAGCAGCGCGCGCTGCTCCGGCACGAGATCGCGCCCCGTCTCGTAGCGCTCGGGGTCGACGCTTCCGTGCACGACGATCACGATCGGCACGGGCTGTTCGGCCTGCGGCATGCGCAGCACGCCGGTGACGTTCAGCCCCCCGCTGGGATACGACACGCCGATGGCGGTCTCACCGGCGATGGACGGGACGGTGCCAGTGGTCTCCACCGTCGGCGTCTCGCGGTCGCTCTCGATCAGCGTGCGCACGCTGCTGGTGTCGACCTGCGCGATCGTCGGAGTCGCCGTGGCCGTCGGCGTCGGAGCCGTCGCCGTGTCCGACGTGCACGCGGTCAGCAGGAAGGTGGCGGACAGTGCGGCCGCCAGCATCCAGCCCAGCGATCGGCGCCGGCGAAGAGGAGCGACAGGCACAGGCCGACAGTACCTGCGTGAGCAGAGGTCGCTCGGCGATGTCACACGACGTTTACATGACCGAATCCTGATCGTCGACCTGGGACCCCTAGTCTCGACGTGAATACGCGAGGTCGCACGTGTGATGCCAGTCACACCGGCCTCGCGTTTCTCCGTGAGGGGTTGGGTTGCTCCGAGTGCGGGGCGGAAATGGGGACCAGTTGCCTTCTGTGCAGCGCGCGCATTCGACGCGGATCCAGACGAGATTTCGAACCGCTGCGGTCGCCCTCATGGCGGCCGCGCTGACGGCGCCTCTGGTGGTGATGCCGGCATCCGCCGCAGCCGCTGACGACACCGTCTCCGCCACGTCGACCGACGTCGTCGTGAACGCCCGCGTGGCGTATCAGCGCGCTCCCGTCTCCGATCTCGACAACCCCGCGTTCCTCGAGGGCACGACGTTCGAGCTCCACACGGTGGCCGGCGATCACCCAGGCGTGCCGACGGGCTACTCGTGCGAGATCGCCGACGGTGCCCTGGACTGCATCATCGAGGTGCCCGACACCGGGCCGGGCGGCATGAACGAGGGAGCTCGCTTCTTCGTGGTGATGACGGATGCCGGGGAGGCGGCGTACCCGATTCCCTCGCTGATGACGGGCACATCCTCGGAACCGGCGACCCTGCGCTTCTACCCAGGGGTCACCCCGCCCTGGCGGCGGGGAGACCGTGGCGTTCCCGCAGCAGGGGAGGGGTGAGACGCTCAACTCGCTCGTGGTCGCATCGGGACTGCGCAACCCCACGGTGCTGCCGGTGTGCGCTCCCGGCCGGGATCCCTTCGAGCTCATGGTGCAGATGGACCTGTCGGGCTCCGTCACCGAGCTCCAGCGGCTGCGGTACCGCGACGCGTTCACGACGATGGTGGAGGAGCTGGCCGGTCTTCCGATCGAGCTGAGCCTCGGCACCTTCGGCTCGTCTTCGCCCGTGCTCGGACGGGAGAGCGGTCCGTGGTCGCTGGACGACCCCGCCGAGGTCGCGGGTGTGATCGATGACATCGCCGACTTCACCGCCAACGTGCCCGGCGCCACCCAGCAGACGAACTGGGACCTCGCCCTGCGGCGCGTCGCGGAGCGTCCGGGTGCCTATGACGCGCTGCTTATGCTCACCGACGGTGCGCCGAACTGGGTGAGCGATGCGTCCGGGACCGGCGGTGTGGGCGTCGACGGCTCGCGCGTGACGATCGCCTCGCTCGAGCAGGCGGTCTTCTCGGCGAATGCCGTCAAGGCCGAGGGCACGCGTTCCCTGGTGATGGGCATCGGCAACGCGCTCGCCGGCGACCGCAACCGCAACCTCGCAGCCATCTCGGGGCCGACGCTCGGCTCGGATTTCTTCCAGGGCGACTGGGACACCCTCACGGATGACGTGCGGGCCGTGGTCAACACGATCGTCTGCGCCGCCGATGTGACGGTGACGAAGACGGTGGTGGATGCCGCGGGTCAGAGCCCCTCGCCTGCTGACGGGTGGAGCTTCTCGCTGGACGTCTCTGAGGTCAGCGCCGGGTCGGCGTCCATCGTCGGCGAGAACCCGCAGCTGACCGGCTCGGGCGACAACGCCGACGGCGAGGCATCCTGGTCGGTCACGTACTCCGACTCGGCAGCCGCCACGCTGACGCTGACCGAGGCGCCGCAGGACGGCTTCGCACTCGTCGGAGCCTCGTACACGATCACCCACCAGGACGGATCGACCACGACGGGAACGGGCACTGAGACCGCTCTCTCCATTCCGGGGGTCGGCTTCACCGACGCCGTCTCGGTCGAGTTCGTCAACAAGGCGGTCGTGGCCCCCGAGACGGCCACGTTCCAGGTGCGCAAGGTGCTAATCGGTGACGGGGCTGACGACGTGCCGGGCGACACGGAGTTCGCCGTCGACTACGCGGTCAACGGCGAGCCGGCTGACCAGCCGCTCGTCATCACCGCGGACGGCGCCCTCGTAGACGGCCCGGAGCTCAGCGTGGGCGATGAGGTGTCGTTCACCGAGCAGACGCCGCCGAGCGTTCCGGGGATCGCGTGGGGCGAGACTCCCGAGATCTCGCCGATCGTGCTCGGCCCGGAGCCCGTCATCGTCGAGGTCACCAATGTCGCGACCCCGAGTGGTGTGACGCCGATGCCGACTCCCACGCCGACGTCGCCGGGTGGTCCAGACGCGCTCCCGGCCACGGGTGGGGAGGTGAGCCTGGTGCCGATCGCGGCAGGTGGTGCGCTCCTGCTGGTGGGTGCGGCTCTGGTGGTGGCGATGCGACGCCGGCGGATCCTCCGTGAGTGAGGCTCAGACGACGTGGTCCGTCGTCGCGAGGGGCGGCGACGGCGGCGACCCGGCGCGCCGGCTCAGGATGCGTCCGAGCCTGCCCACGAGTCGAGCTCGCCTTCGCGATCGGCGTCGCGACGAAGTTGCGGAACGATCCGAGCGGCCACCGCGATCAGCGCGAGAAGGGCCAGGATTCCGGTGGCCACTGCCCACGTACGCATCACGGCCTTCCCATCGTCCGGGTCAGCTCTGGACCGGCCGCGGTTCTGCGCGGGGCAGATCCGTGACGATCAGCGACGAGTCGAGGTGTGACGAGCACGGTTCCAGACTACGTGCCCAGGCGTGGAGCCATGTGGCACGGCAGGCGAGAGCAGGCCGCCCGGTCGCGATCCGCTGTGAAAATTGTTACTTGTGTGAAAGAAGACAACTGGTGTAGTTGTGTACTCGACAGCGTTCGACGACGGATCGGGACGATCGTGGAAGCAGTGAACAGATCTTGGAAGCGCCGTGATGTGCTGCGGGCGGGCCTGTGGGCGATCCCTGCCTTCGCTCTCGGTCAGGCACTCACTCCTTCGACCGCGAGCGCGGCCACCGGCTCGGTGCCGGGGGCTGTGGCATGCGAGGTCCCGGGAGAGCCGGTGGTCGTACCGGCGACCGGCATCTTCGGCCCGACCGGCGGACACTGGCCGTCGCGCACGCCGCACCTGACGGATGCCTTCGACCTCGAGATCGAGGTCGATCCCAACTGGTGGACGATTCAGAACACGATCGCCCAGGCGCTCACCCAGCAGCCGCAGGGAAAGATCAAGATCGCCGTTCGCCCGGGCGTTTTCGACTTCGGCTACGGCGCCGGCTCGACCGATCACGGCGTGCTGCAGGGCGTGAACGCGAGCGGGCGCCAGTGGCGGGTGCTCGTCGTGCCGCGCGACGGGTGGGGCACGGTGACCGCGAGCGGCACCATCGCGCAAGCGGCGAGTCGCGGGTACTCGTTCGTCGGCGTCTCGGGTGTCTCCGTCGTTGGTTTCAACTTCAGCGATCAGGCGGTGCTCGTGCGCGATTCGCAGGACTTCGCCCTGGCGTGGTCGACGGTCGGCCAGTTGAACGTCACCGCCAACGGGGCGAACACGACGGGCATCGAGTTCGTGGAGTGCGTACTGGCCAAGCAGATCGACGACGACAACGACCGCATGGCGTTCCGGGTGGCCAACAACTTCTCCATCGACGGCGTGACCATGCGTGGCTGCTATGTGGCGCCGGCGTACAAGGCGGCCGGGTCGAGTGCGCATTGCGACACCCTGCAAGCGAGCCGTTCGAGCGGCAGTGGCGGCATCCGCAATCTGCGCTTCGAAGACAGCGTGTTCTTCCAGTCGAGCTCGCAGGTGCTGATGATGGAGCAGACGCGCAACGTGACGCTGGCGCACTCGGCGTTCATCGGCGGTCTGCGCGGCACCGGCCGCTACCCGATCGGTTCGGGTCGCCACGTCATGACGGGTCAGAACACGCTGTGGGGCAAGACTACCGACCAGGTGACGGGCGTGAACGCGGCCGACAGCTTCATCGCCGGTTCTGTGCAGGGGTGGAGTTTCTCCAGCGTCGCGAACACCGTGGTGTCGCACAACCCACCGGCGGCAGCTTCCGGCTCGTTCACCGTCGATGCCACGTATGCGCCGCAGGGTACGCCGCTTCCGACGAGCTGGTATTCGGCGAACTGCCCGATGCCCGATGCCGCGCGTCTGGCGTCGATCTGGGCAGCCCTCTGACCGACGCCCCGAGCGAGATCGGGGGAGGTTTCGGCGTCTCTGCCGCGGCCGCGGTGGGGCTCTCGCGGAACGTGCGTGGCGTCGACGCCGCGGGGATCTCGCTTTCGCTGGTGGCGCGCCTGAACAGGTGCCGGGCGAGTGTCCGAGAATCCGGTGTTCATGAGTATGATCCATCGCGTCTGCGGCTGCCTCGCCTCCGTCAGAACGGGGCGGCCGGCCCTTCACTGGGGAGGAAGACGACGCGCGGCGTTGGGCTGTCGAGGTAGGTGCGACCGGACGGGCTGGTGAATTCGAGCGCTCCGCCGGGGAGTTGCTTCACCCGCCAGTCGGTCGCGTGCTTCAGGGTGTGGTGGCGTTTGCACAGGCACGCGAGGTTGCAGAGTTCGGTCTTGCCGCCGAGGGCGTGGTCGTGCGTATGGTCGTGGTCACACAATCGGGCCGGTTTGCGGCATCCGGGTGCTCGGCAATGTCGGTCGCGGGCGTTGAGGAATCTTCGCTGCGCAGCACTGACTTCGTAGCGGTCGACGGCAAGCACGATGCCGGTGACGGGGTCGGTCAAGACGCGATCCCACCCGGGTGCAGTGCCCGCGAGGCGCTTGGCAGTCTCGGGATCGACGGGTGAGATGCCGTCGAGCTCTGCACCACCGGAGGTGACACCGGTGAGCGTGGTGACCGGTACGGTGACCTGCACCCGAGCCCGGATCGCCCCGAGACCGCCGGGGAGGGCGTCGAGGGTCGGGTCGATCAGCGGCGACCCGGTGAGGAGCATGTCGGCGACGAGGTCGGCCCGGATCTGATCGATCGTTCGCTCGTCGAACCAGAGCGTGTCCGTGTCCGACACTGAAGCGTCGCCTTCGCCTGCCCCGGCTTGGATCGCGTCGCCCGCGGCGGTCTTCGTGGCGCGTTCGACCTTCCGCGATTCTTCGACCTCGAGGCGGTGGGCGGCATCGATCTGCTTGATCTGTTTCGCCTGCTGGGTGGTGCGGTCGAGGATGCCGTGCGCCATGACGGTGGGGAGCAGATGGCTCAGCAGCGACATGCCATGGTCGAGGTCGGTGACCCAGATGCGGCGACCCTGCAGCGCCAGGTCGTGCCGCTCCTGCATTGTGCGCGGATTGAAAACGTCGGCTTGTGAACGTGCGTAGGCGCGGGTCCGCGCGGCGGTCGTCGTCTCGGCATAGCCGAGCACCTTCTGCTCGAAGGCCGCTCGCGCGGACGGCTCGTCGATGGCGCCGCCGGTGTCGACGATGGCGTTCGCGTGCGCCCTGGTGATGCGCCCGTCGTCGAGCGCTGCCAGCGTCGTCTCGAACTCGGTCGCGAGCACGTGTGCGTCCCACATGTGCGACTGCATGGTGCGGTCGTTGACGCGCACCGCCATGCCGAGTTCGGCGGCCATGGACCGAAGCGGCATGTCGCGGAGTCGCGAGGCGGTGGATGGAATCCGAGCCTTCTGCGCCTCTGCGAGCGCCCACGCCTCGGCGAGGACGCGCGTCCGGCGGGCGTGCAGGGCGGCCTCTTCGGCCTGGATCCGCTGCAGCTCGTCGGCAAGGTCGCCGGCGCGCTGCGCCTCGGCCCTGTCGCGTTCTGCGTGGTCCACGTCGTGCCCTTCGTTCGCGCCGTCGCGCGAACCCGTTCTCGCGATGATCGCGAGAGCCCTGTGCCGGCCACGCACGATGCGTGAACCGCTCCGGCCGCGCGACGAGCGCGCGATCCATGTCGGCCGCGCGGCGTCGCGCGACTCGTCCCCTGAGGGATAGCACCCACTCTGCGCGCTTCAGGCACGCGGTGCTCGGACCTTCAGATCGGCCCGAACCACCAGTTCTCTTCGACGAGGTCCACTATGGCAGCGACCTCCGACATCCGCCCTGACCCGACATCGCTCCCGCCTCGAGTCGCCCGCAGCCTCGAGTTCGCCCTGGCTCCGACATCGCCCGCGACCTCGAGGTCGGCCGACGAGCGGTAGATCACCGCCCGGCGGAGCGCTCCTTGACGAGGAGCGCCAACACGAAGACACCAACCGCTACGAGCGTGGTGAGTGCTGCCACGGTCATCACTGCCGCGTCCCCGGGAAGCATCGCGCATCCCGCCGACGTGTCCTCGTAGTCGCAGCTGCGCCACGGCTGGAAGAAGTAGACGACGGTCACGGTCGCCCCAACGAGTGCAAGGAGCGCGCTACCGGCGACCAACCATCCGCGCACCTTCGGCTCCATCGACCGAGCCTATGACGAAACCTCTCACGGGTTGCGCATGCCGGGTCGTCGAGGGGTCACCGATGCGCCGAGCGAGACGCCGCACCCCGCCGTGGGCGTCGCTACGTTGACAGCATGGCTGCCGAACGGATCACTCCATCGCCGAGAAGCGACTCGGAGCCTATGCGGTTCACCCGATGGGATTTCGTGCGGGGCGGCACGCTCATCTCCCGCTCCCCGTGCCGGCGAGCCACCCGCGTCGAGGAGCAGCCGTTGACCGCAGCGGGCCAGCGCGCCTCGCCGCGTCGGATCCGCACAAGGCCGGAAGCACGAGTGATCAGGGGTTCACGCTCGCCTGGTGCTTGCCGCGCCCGATGCGACCGAGATGCGTATGCGAGAAGTCCTGCATCTTGAGTCCATAGCCGAGCGCGCGGTCGACGGCCACATGGAACGCCCAGCAGGCTGCCGCAAGGGCGAGCCAGCCAAGATCCTGGCCGGCGAGTGTCAGTCCCGCGTACGCCGCCAGCAGGATCGACGGTGCGGTGTAGTTGTGCACGGCGTTGTAGAGCAGAGCGCCGAGGCGAGGGCCGCCCGCATACCCGATCGCCGAGAGATCGAAGATCAGGAAGGCGGCCGCCAGCCACCACCACTGCTGCCCCGACGCGATCACCGCGACGAGGATCGCCACCGCGATCGCGGCGTTCTCCACCCGCTGGATTGTGTCGACCGCCTTCTGATCGCCGCCGGGTCGTCTCTCGGTCATCGCACGCGTCCTCTCATCTCGGGCAACGGTGCCATTTCGACAGCACACACCTGTTCCGACGACCGCACAAGCGCCGATCAACCTACATACCGCCTGCTCTCCACCGTGCCGCTTCGACCGTGGGAGGCACGGCGTGGGGCTGTCAGGTGTAGGAGTGGTGCACGTGCCAGTCGTCTTCGTCGCGGTACACGTCGAATACGGCGACGTCACCGCCGTCGCTGGTGGCCTGGAACCGCCAGCCGTACAGACCGGACCCGTGCTGTAGCGGTGCCGTCCAGATCGACTCCCGCAACCGGGTCGGGGTGTCGGTCACCCGCCACCGCTTCCCGGCGTAGAACATCCGCGCCGGGATGTCGTTGCTCATCCAGAGGGTCATCTCGCGTTTGATTTCTGTCGCCGTCATGACATATGAGAATAGAACATAGATTCGATGCGCGGTAGAGCGCTCATGTGGCCGGAGGAAGGATGCAGCAGACGGGGTGGCGACGAACCGCAGGTACGCCGATCGCGTCGATCGGACGACGGATGCCGAGGGCTGCAACGCACCGCAGAGACGGGGAAGCTCGAGACGCTGACCGATCAGGAGCTGCGACTCCGCCGCAGATCTATCCGCGCGCCCTGACCTGCGCTATACCTGTGCTTACGTCGACGGCGACGAAGGGTGGGGCCCGTGAGCGCGTTCGAGACTGCAGAAGGCGTTGCCGACCGCAGGGCGGCCCGCACCGAGCCGCCCGACCGCGGTACCATCGCGCCCCCAGAGTCATTCGAGCAAGGCGCCATCACGCTTCCCATCGGCGGCCGCGAGCCGGCGGTCCGCGCCTCGACCGACGACCCGCCCGATCAACCGTTCGGCCGTACGCTCCGCGTGGCGTTGGCGATGAAGGGCGGCGTGAGTCTGGCCGTGTGGATCGGTGGCGCCGTGACCGAGCTCGACCTGTTGCGGCGCATCCGGTTGACGGGCACCGCCGACCACCCCGGCGCAGAACTGCTCGTTACCTGGCCGACCGGCACGGACCCCCTCGAGCAGCACCGCCATGTGATCACGCGTGCCACCTGCTACGCCGAACTGCTGGTCTCACGTCGCTACGACCGCGTCGAGATCGACGTGCTCGCGGGTGCGAGCGCCGGCGGTCTCAACGCCGTGCTGTACGGGGTGGCGCAGCGCGTGGGTGCGAGCACCGACCAGATCCTCGAGACCTGGCAAGACAGCGGCGATGTGTGGAACCTTCTGCGAGAACCGCAGGTCGGCAGCATCGACTCGATCCTTCGCGGGGACGACTACTTCTGGGGCCAGATGACCGACGCCCTCTCGAAGCTGCACACGACCGCACCGAGCCATGACGAGCTGGTCTCCCGGGTGTCGATCGACCTGTCGGCGACGATCATCGACGGCGAAACGAGCTCTGAGCGCGGCATCCGCGAAGGAAAAGGGCACTTCCACTTCTCGGGCGGCACAGAGACCGATCTGGAGGGGAGGCGCATTCCGCGTCGGGGCACGGTCGGGTGGGAGCGCGCGATCGAGCGACTCGCGTATGCGGCGCGCACGACCTCGTCTTTTCCGGGCGCCTTCGAGCCGGCGCTCATCTACTCCGGCGAAGACGCGGCGCCGTCAGACGTGGTCGACATGCGTCACGCCTTCCACGCTCACCGGCAGGCCCGTCCGCCCACGCAGCGCTCGGCGGAGCCGAACGGCAGAGTGCTCGATCCGTTCCGGGTGGTCGATGGGGGAGTCACCGACAACGTGCCGATCGAACGCACGCTCCGGGCGATCCGCGATCGGTCGGCAGACCGGTATGTGAACCGCGCGATGATCTATCTCGACCCGAGCCCGAAACTGCAGTTCGACGGGCTCGTGCGGCCGGTGGCGTACGAGGGCGAGGCGCCGAAGCGGCCCCGCGAGGGTGAGCCGGGTACCAAGCGTCGGGATGAGCGGTCGACCTTCGTCGGCGTCGTGCTCACGGCGGTCGGTCACATGCTCGGGCGCGAGTCGAAAGACGATGAGGTTGACGTCGTCGAGCAGTTCCGCCGCACGCTGTTCATCGAGCAGGCTAAAGACGAGCTCTTCGGACCGATCACCGAGCAGCCGATCCCTCGCCAGGGCAACGGCCTGCCCGAGCACGTTTCGCAGGCCTACGCCCGTTTCCGTTCGGGAACCGACTTCGACCTGCTCGTGCGTGTGCTCGCGGAGCCGTCGTTGTGGCAGCTGACCACCGACGAGCCTGCCGCCTCGCACCTGGCCTACAGTCGCGAAGACCTCCGCCTTCTCGAGTCCGACTTCATCGGGCGGGTCGGCAGCGCCACCAGCCGGCTCAGGCTCGACGGCATCTGCACGGGGAGTCAGGCCCTGGTCGACGCCTGCCGCTGTCTGATCGCGTGGCTGCGCTCCATCGAGGATGCGGCGTTCTGGCACGACGAGACCTACACGCTTCATGGGCTGGACGCTGTGGTGTGGCCCCACGCCATCGCGATGGCGTCTGCGCCGTCGCGCCTTGACCGGGAATACCTGCGCAAGGCGCTGCACGATGCGCTGAATGGGGCGGTGCGCCGGCGCGACGCGGCGCTGAGGTGCCTGTTGCAGGTGACGGATGCCGTCGGCCGGAGTGGCGAGGTCGATCCTCGGCGTCTCGCTCGAGCAGTCACCAGCGCGTGGCTGCGCTACGCGAATGCTGCCGAGCCCGCCGAATCGTGGGACGAGCTGAGACCCCTGATGGACCTGCTGCGCGCGGTGTCGCACGCGATGGACGAGCGAGTGGGAAACCCGCCGTCGGTGGTACCGGATGAAAGGGACTACGACCGCTCGTCAGATTGGGCCCGGTCACCATGGTCGGGAATCGGACGCACGAGCGCGGACTTCGGCGCCCGAGACCTCGCGCCGCTCGTCGCCGCTCGCGGCATGCCCATGGTCATGCCCGCGATGAAGTACGAAGACATCACGGCCGCCGAGTGCCTCGTTCAGCCGCGAGCCTTCCGCACGCTGATGCAGGCGCAGATGGTCGACGGGTACCGGGCGCTGATGAAGCTTCACCTGCCGGATGCGCGAAAGCTCGCGATGACGAACGGCGACAGGCGCGGAGAGAAGCGGGTGTCGGAGAGCGTACGGCGGCTGATGCCCGACGATCTCCTCCGGCCCCGCACCAAGCTCGCCGGGATGGGGTTGTTCAACTTCGCCGGGTTCCTCAGTCGTGACTGGCGAGCGAACGACTGGTGGTGGGGTCGGGTCGACGCCGCGCACGGCATCATCGATGTGCTCGAGTCGTTCGCGGCACTCCCTCCCCACCCCAGCGGCGAGGCGGCTGCGCTCGCGCTCGGACAACGGCTGCGCGTCGAGAACGCCGTCATCGATCAGTGGAGCGGGGCGACAGCCTCGACGGATGTCGTCTCCCGTGCTTCGTTCCGAGCGTCGCTCGGTTCGCAGACCGGGGGTCTGCCCGCACTCGACCCCAGCTACCGGCTCGCGGTCGCCTCGCGGCTGCTCCGGCTGGCGTCGCAGGCTCTCACGCGGGGAGCCGGACCGTTGTCACCTCGTCGTGTGGTCCAGTGGATCCTGCGACCGCTCCTCGTCTTCGTGCCCCTCGCGCTCGCCCCCGCGCGCCTGGCGCTCGTTGTCGCGATCTTGGCGGCCCCCTTCATCGCTTTCACGTCTCCCACGTCGCTGACTTTCGGCGCCGGCGTGGTGGGAAGCATCTTCGTCGTGGTGATCGCCAGTGTCCTTGGGCGCACAATCGTCGAGCGTCTCCTGCGACATGCAGCGCTTCATCGTGCACTCGACGCCGAGCGCCGGTCGTACCTGGCAAAGCCGCTCCGGCGCTCGGCGTGGCTTGGTGGCATCCTCGCCGCATCAGCGATCGCGACCGTCGCGCTGGCCGTCACTCTGAGCGTGGTCTCTTGGCAGACCGGGCCCGGCACCTGGGTGCTGCTCATCGCGGCGCTGGCCCTGGCCGTGCTCGCGCACGGACGGTTCCTGGCTCCGACTATGAGATCGGGCCGGAGTTCGCTCCCAACGGTCTCCGCAATCGTGGTGGCTTTCGCGATCGTAGCGACGGCATGGCTGGTGCACCCGATCGAATGGGTGAAAGTCGTCGCGGTGGACGAGATCTGGCATGCGATCATCGCCGCGGCGATCGGCGCGGTGCTGGCATGGGTGCTTACCTACGGCTGGCTCTTCGGCTTCGCGCGCCGGCCCCGGCCCGGGCCCAAGGTCGCTTCATTTCTTCAGTTCGTGGCGGTCGGCGTTGCAGCCGCATTGACGGCCGCGGTTCCGTGGCTTGCACCGGCATTCGAGTGGGGTGGGTGGCTCTCGTGGGTATATCCGGCGATCGTCAGTCTCTGGCTGTGGGGCTCCACGGTGTGGTGGCTGCCGGCGATCTGGAAGTCGGTCTACACGCCGAGTGACGAGCCCGCGCGGCGAGCGTAGCCCGACCACGGTGCTCTTTGTCGGTGTGGCGGGTACGGTGTCTTTCAGACAAAGGACGCAATGACTGGCGACCGTGCATCCGCGATCATGCAGGAGTGCTCGCCGAACCATGCCCGTGCGGCACCGCCACCAAGACGGCTCAGCCGCCGCGCGCCCGGTATAGCGTGCCGAGCTACTTCATCGTCTCGAGTTCCGCTTGTCGGTGACCATCCGATCGAGTTGCTCGCGCGCTCATGAACAGCATGAGATGCCCGTAAGCCAAAATCAACAGCAGTACGACTTGCTCAAACAACCAGATCGCACCACGCCCCAGCGCACGCCAAACTTGCATTGCACTTCCCCCTAATCCGACATGCAACCCCAGATTGCGTCGAATGCTTGGAGAGTACACCTTGGCGGTATACGAGAACAGAACCAGGCGCGTGCGCATCGAGGCGGGGCTAGACGGTGCTGCCGCGGAAGCTGGCCGACCTGGTGGATCGCGTTTGCCTAGCGCGCTTGGGGACCCGTCAAGAACAGCACGCACCGTTCAGGCCTGGCTGTTCTGTTCGGGATTGTTGCCGACGCACGTTGGGGTCCGGTGTCGAAGCGAACGGTCTAATCTTGCAGCTTGGACGCCGAGATGGCATTCGTGTCCTGCGCTACTGCCCGGCTAACTCCGGTCGTAGGTTGATCCTCGTCTAGGGCGTCCTTTCTGGCGCACGTCCCACAGGGCGCGTGTCGGCGACGGCGCGCCCGAGATGCGAGCTAACGCACGACAGGGTGCGGTGGTGCGAGGACTCGCGAGGAATGTCCAGCGCATTGACAGATCGATCCGTGTCTCCAGAGCGAGCCTTCGACGCTCACCGACCGCGAAGCAGGTCAGCGAGACGTCTTGCGCCAGGAAGCTTGAACACGCTGGCCCGCGCCGCCTTTGCTATGTGCTCGCGCCGAATGCCACGACGTATCGCGTCCTCCAGTGCTTGCTGCAGGCTCGGGTCCTGCACCGCGTTGTCGAGGATATACGCCAGGTTCTCCTCGGCGAATAGCCGTTCCGAAGGGTCGGACAGCGGTAGCCGACGCAAGTCGGCAAGATCGAGGGGCGGCAGCGTCTCACAGGCGCCGTCGTGTCCGCTCGCGCGTAAATTCACGCGCGTTCGCACGCATTTCTCACAGACTCCACAATTGCCCTCCGTGGCTCCCTGCCAGCACACGCGCAGTGCAGCGCGGGCGCTGGCAGCACTCATGATCGAAGCCACCTTCTCTGCGCGGGTCTCCGTCGTCGAGTCGTGCCTAAGTCGCTGCACCGAGGACGACCAGTATGGGTCCAGCTCGGGATGCGTACCCCAAGGATGTAGTTGTTCGGTGTTGTAGCTGGACGCTACTCGAACGTCGCTGACGTGGCGGCGGAGCGCGTAGGACACGCCAGCTAAAGCCGCACCGTGTGCGACGTAGCCCCAGTGCAGGTATGGGTCCGTGAGTTCGCGAATGTTGGAATCTACGCGAATCGCACGCGCCCCAAATTCTTCCGCCGCGGCCCGTGTGCCGTTCCATGCGAACTCCAGCCGCGGTGCAGCATCCCAAGGTATGTCGAAGCCTCCGACGAAAATGAGAACGTCTAGCGGAGGCGTTGCGGTCTGAGCGGTGAAGAAGGAATCTACGCCCCCGCTGAAGAAGGCCCCAGATCCGCCTGCCGGGGTCCCCGTGAGCCGCCCTTCACTTGTGATTTCGATACGGCTGAGCTCTCGCGGGAACCAGCGGGCTAACACTTCTTGCGCCCGCGCCACGTTCTCCAGCGCCGCTTCGTCGACGTTGCCTTCGAGCCGGAGGTGCGCGCGCAATCGCATGGCGAGAGGGAGGGTGGCGATCATCCACGACGTGAGGTCGCTTGAGTCATGCTCAACGTCTTCCGATCGCATCCATGGTTGCGCGACACTCCCGTCTGGAAAATGGACAGTCGCTTCGAGGGCGGTATGCCCGTCTCGGGCGCTAACGACGAGCTCGCGGTTCGGCACCGAAAAAGCCTAGCCCGGAGAGCGCTGTCGACGGCAACATGGCGCTCCCATCGGCTTTCGCTCGAGCCAATGCTGGGGGTCGCAGGGCGGTAGCCTTCAATGGTGAGCGGACTCAGATCGATCCAGGACACCACAATGAGGATCCTCGCCGAGGAAATCCCTCCGGGAACGCGCGTTGCACTCGTTGACTTCCCGAATCACCAAAACGCGGGCGACTCATTGATTTGGCTGGGGACGCGCAAGTACTTGCAGCAGCTCGGTGTCGTGGTCGATTACATCGCAGACATGTCGCGGTACGACCCTGCGCTGCTAAGGGAAGCTGTTCCCGACGGGCCCATTCTGATTCAAGGTGGCGGAAACTTCGGCGACCGCTGGACTGCGATGCAGGATTTCAGGGAGCGGGTAATCGTCGACTTTCCTGACCGCAAGATCATTCAGCTGCCGCAGAGCGTCGACTTCTCTCAGGGTGAACGATTGAGGCAAGCGCAAGCCGTGCTTGGCGAGCACAGGAACTTGACACTACTGATACGAGATCACGCAGGCGTTGGGCGCGCTCGTGAACTATTCGGCGGTACAACGGTCAGGTTCTGCCCTGACCTCGCCCTGGGATACGGGCTACAGTCTCCCGCGAGTCCGCCGAAGCTCGACGTCCTGATGCTGATTCGCCGCGACGATGAGTCAGCGAGACATACCATCGAGCTGAGGGAGACTTGGACCAGGCGCGAGACTGAGTGGTCCCTCAAGGGATGGGACCTGGCGGCATGGGCGGTGCTGCACATTCCTGGCGCCGTCACGAAACGTTCCAGGTTCGCTGCCCGCAAACTGAAATCTCTGGTCGAGGCCTGCTACCAAAGCCAGGCCGAGATCAATGTTCGCGCAGCGACGAAAGCGCTCTCCCTCGGCCGAGTCGTAGTCACCGATCGTTTGCATGCGTCAGTACTCGGCGCCCTCATCGGGCGTCCGGTTATCGCGCTCGACAATGAGACGGGGAAGGTTCGCGCGCTGTACGAGGGCTATCTGCACAAGCTTGAGAACCTCACGCTGGCAGGCAACGGGAATGAGGTCCAAGATCGGGTGGAAACGATTCTGGCGACTGCTGACGCTCGTGCCGCATTGAGTACGCGTAATCAAGCTGCCTCAGAAGTAGGCAGTGGCGGCGGATTTTGAGGGTCCGGGCCAACTCCCTCAACAAAGTCGATGATTCGTCGCATGGTGGTCCGGGCATCGCCAAAGCCGTATCTCGACTCTGCCCTTAGAGCGCAATCCCTTCGCAGGTCAGCGAGTCGGCTGGGATCTGTCGACACGTCGCAAAGCGCCTCAGCAAGAGATGAAGGATCGGGCGCGGTCAGGATGCCGCCGCCTGCGCGAAGAATCTCGCGCGTCCCGCCTAGGTCGTACCCCACCACGGGGGTGCCAACGAGAATGGATTCGGCCGTAACGCGCCCGTAAGCCTCTTCTGACGAGCACACGAGGCTGACGTCCGCTCTCGAGTAGACCCCCCAAGCGTCATCTGTGGGACCGTGGTAACGAATATGTTCTTGCCCGCCTCCAGCCTCGATCGCGTCGCGCAGTCTCTCGATCGACCGAGCTGAGCCCGACCCGTAGATGTCCAGCGTTACATCGGCCCCATTGCGCCGCGCTTCGAGGACCGCAAGGACCGCGTCTAGCTGGCCCTTCTCGCGAAAGACACTCCCTAGCATCACAGCGCGAACACGTCCGGGAACAGAACTCGCTTCATGGCTCGGCTTCAGCGAGGGTGCTTCGGGGTCGGGCCAACACACCAAGTCCGCTCCGCCCAGCGTCTCGGAAACGTAGTCCGAGACTGCGACCGTACAAGTGGCCTTTCGTAGAGCTCGAAGGATGACTTTCTTTGGAAGTATCGATTCCAGTGCTCGACTAGATCCAAGGAAGGACTCTCGAACGTATGCGACCACCTTTCGGCCCAACAGGAGGGACGCGAACAGTGGCGCGGGGGTAACACTGCTGTTGACTATGACCAAGTCCGGCTCGATCCGCCTGAGTAGTACGACCCACGGCAAGACATCCAACAGGGCGCTGGTCGTGCGCGCGATTTGACGCGCACGGGTGGTTGTCGGGCTCATCCAATGGCGCGTGCTCCGATATGCGATCGTGACGCCTTCTATTTCTCGAAGTAGGTCCTCGATAGGGCCAGGCTTCGGAAGCACGATGGATATCCGGCGTGCGACTTGCGACTCGCGAGTTGCTCTTACGAGCGCGACAAGGGAGCGCTCAGCCCCGGTTTTCTGTTCACCATGTGAGGCGAAGAGCACGTGCTCATAAAGAATCGAGGAAGTCGCGCTCACTTGGATCTCCTAACAAGTATGTAAATCGCGATCAAGAGTGAGGTGCACTTGGCGATGAATGTCACTGAAGTGGCTATCGCAGCGCCGGTGCCGCCAGCAATCAGCGCGCCGATGGCCACGAGCCCAAGCGACACGAGTGCGAAAGCGACCGAGTTCTTGGCGACAAAGCGCTCGGCGTGCAGCGCTTGCAGCACCGCGCTCAGTGGCGACGACAAGGCAACGAAGGGTAGGCCAAAGAGTAGCCAACGCATGATGCTAGAAGCGGCAGCGTAGTCAGCCCCGAGCAAGAACACAATTATCGGTTCGGCCAACATCGAAACGGGGATGAGGGCGACACCGAGAACGGCAGCTCCCGCCGTCAACTTTAGGCTAATGGCCCATGCGCGCTCGACTCCCGCGCGTACCGCATGCGGCAGGACCAACGACGTCAACGTGCTCGGAACGAGCATGAACGGCGCGGTAATCTTCGAGGCAGCCGCGTACAGACCGGACGCGGCGGGCGAGGCAAGGATGCCGACGATCGCCGTGTCAAACGAACGAGATTGCACGGAGACGTTTGTTATAAGGAAAGGGGTCGCCCGGCGAGCGATAGTCCGAGCAGGCGTTGCACCGACACCTTCCACCCGAGAGCGACGAAGATACTGCCGCACGTGGACCTGCGCCGCAAAGGCCCCGGCGAGGTAACCCAACGAGTAGGCCAGAATTGGATCGAGATACAAGAACAGCAGTCCGACAAATACAATCGTCGATACGATTCGTCGACCGGTTAGCGAGATAGCTGGAGTTGACCGATTTCCGTCCGCAATAGGTAAACACAGCGCGGTGTCGGTGTTCTTCTCAAGAGCGAGGGCGAGAGCCAAGATGCCCAGCCCGATCGCTAACTCTGGTGACGTGCTGGCCGGCAATGTCGCGCAGAGAAGTATCGCGACGACTCCTCCCAGAACACTCGTGCCTGCGTTTAAGCGTAACGCGCCGTGTACATCTGCTTGGTTGTGGGAGGCGCGGGCCTTGGAGACGAAAGTCATCACGCCGAGATCGCAAAAAACGTACCAAACGAAGAGGACACCCATTGCAGACATGACGATCCCGTACAACGACGGATCAAGAGCTCGCGCCAACAGCAGGCCAGAGACCGCTTGAAGCGCCGCGGCCGTTACTCGCGCGACAAGCAAGGAAGCAAATTGGCGTTTCACCTGGCGAAGTCGATCCTGGGTCTCGTGTGTCTTACCTCGAGAGCGCGCGCTAAGGGTGCCGGGTTTTGGCGCGATAGGAGAAACAGCGTGCAGACCAGGATCTGTAACGTTGGAAGGGACTCGAGTCCGTCGTAGCCAATCAGCGATGTAGTCAGCGCTGCTATCGCTGCTGCGGCTGCCGCGTTACGCATTCGCGCTGCGTCCACCATGCGAACAATCATCAGTGCTACATATGTCAGAAGCCCCACCATCCCCACGCTTATCAGCAGTTGTAGCAGTGAACTTTCAATCAAGAGGCGCGCCGGATTGAATGGTTCGGCGGTATATCGCGCCAACCCTGGACCGCCGCCAAGCCATCCGGTGGAATCTGCTGCCCCGACGGCAACGCCAATCACCGAGAAGCGAGCATCATTGGAAGTAGCTGCCTCGGTAGTGCCCACTCGTGCCTGCAGCAGCCCAACGGATACGACCGCACTGGTTGCCACGGCAATGAGGCCGACCGAAGTCAATTTCCGAAGGCGCGAGGCCTCCCGAAGCGGGGTGGCGAGCAAGAGGGCCACCGCGACTCCGACACCGGCGGCGATCAGTGCGCCGCGAGATACCGTCACTACGACCGCCGCGCCGGCGAGGGCGGCAACGGTGAGCGAACCGGCCTTGGCCAACCAGCGGGCGAACGTGTAAGCGAACGCTGCGGAGAAGAACGTTCCGGCATACAGCGGGTGTCCAAAGAAGCCATGCACGCGATAGGTCGACCACCGTTGAACGGTCGGCACGCCATTCGAAGCGTAAATCGCGTCGAAAATCACGTTGCTCGTGAGCGCGAACTCGACAAGCGTGTACGCACTTGCCACAACGACGAGCGGTGGTATGAAACGCGTAAGCGTACGGGCCTCCCGATCGACGTCCCGTACGAGGAGTGGCGCGCCGATTCCGATCGCACAAGCGATAACCCACTGCACGCTCTGGTTTAAGAGCACCGGATCGCTCACCATGAACAGCAGAAACACGGACCACAATACGAAGATGCCAGCGAGCCATCGGGAAGCGCGCAGCATTCTACTCGGTCGCTGGGATTCCGCCGCCGATTGTCTGCGAAACAGTGCCCTACGCACGAGCCATAACACCAGTGCCAAGAAGGCCGGATGCAGATAAACAGGTAACGCTGCTGGAAGAGCAAATTTCGGAAGCGCGACGAATAGGAGGAGGGAGATGGCTGGCAACCAAGCGACCGGAATTAGCATTCCAGCGACAAGGGATGCGAGAAGAGTCGAAACGATCGCGAACAACTAGATCGCCCTCCGCGTTCCACAATGACGTAGCAGTATCGCGTCTGATGACCTTCGCGTGTCTTGAGCCAATCGAGTCACGGACGAGCCCCCTTGACTACGTCAGCGATGATTGTCGCCAATCGACCGATCATTTGCGCGCTACTGTGATGATCCCGAATATGTGACGCGGCGAAGTCGCCGTGCTGCTCGGCTCGATCTAGCGCTTTCTGGATCTGATCGGCAAGCCCCGCGGCGTCGCCCTCCGGCGCAAGGAACCCGCTCGCACCATCAATCAAGTACATGTCGGCTCCAGGGGTGTCCGTGAGAACGGAGGATCGCCCCATGGAGCCCGCTTCCAGGACAGCCGTCATGCCTGATACGTGCAAGTTATGCCGGGTAGCGACCGCCAGCACGCTCACTTCACGGATACGTTGCCGAAGTTCTCGGTGGGTCATCCGCTCAAGGAGGGTGACGCCGGGAGGCGCAGAGCTAAGCCCGCGTCCCTGCACGAAAATTGGAAGACCCGGATTGCGGTCGGCCAGAAGCTCAAAGGCCTTCAGCAGGGTCGTATAGTCGCGGTCTACGTCGTTGCCGACGCTGAGCACGCCACGACGCTCGATTCGGGTGCTCTCGAAGAATCGCGTGTCGATACCGAAGGGCAGGACCTCGATGCGTGGACCGTCAGTTCCGCCGAGCCAACTCCGTAGCGGCTCAAGCTGTGCGGGACTGAGGCACCAGACGAATGCAAACCGTCGAAGGAGTCGACGCATGACTGTGAGCTTCAGCCGATCCAACCGCGTACCGTGCTCAAGTAGATCCGTTGCCCAAATCACCCCGCACGCCAGCAGCGAGTCTCGCCGGACTGCGGCCATTCGCATGGCAGTGAATTCGTCCCATGCAACGGCCATGGACGCCGAGGATCGCCCCCTCCGGGTCCCTCGAACCAGACCCATGAGAGTTTGAAATCGCCCAGCGGCTTCAGACGCGACGTACCGAAGCTCGAAGCCGTGGTCGCCCAGTTGACCTAATCCATAGGGGGTCTTATCCGGAACTTCGCCTCGCTTCCAAGCCTGGTACCAGCGGGATACAGCTTCTTGTCCGCCTGGCAAGAATATTTCGACTTCGCCCTCATATCTGGCTCTCGGAAAGAGGAGGTCGGACTCACGTTGCCCTGATCTCATCGAGTGCCGAACCCATCTAGGAACCGCAGGTAAGCAGTATCGGTGAGACGCGCATACTCGTCACGCGCGGAAATGACGTCGTCCCGCTTCATAGCCGTCGCGGCAACGACAGCGCGCACCCAGTCCCCGTCATCTGAGGCAAGCCCCGGATTATGCGAAGCGGACAACTCCGACAAGCTGGACTCCTGCGGGCCGACGAACGGTACGCCCAGCTCGAGGCAGCGGAGAGCAACTCCGCTTTGGTAGAAGCGCTCGTACGGGATCACTACGGCGGCGCTCGTAGAGATTAACCGATCGAATTCGTCTTCTGAAACAAACTCTTGTCGTACAGTCCAGCCCTCGACGTCTGGCCAACCTCTTCCAACGATCTCAAAGCGAAACCGGCCGCGCAGTCTTGCGGCGATATCAACTAGCGCTTTCACAGCTCGTGTCGGTTTGTACTGACCGAGGACGCGAACTACATCCTCAGAGGCGGCGACGGTATGTGACCGGTGCTGGATCGGGTGGGGAAGTCTCACCACCGACACGGACGGCATCATGGCTCTCGCATCCGACTCGGCCGCTGCACTGTGGACGAGTAGCCGCACGTTTCGTGAGCGAGCCGCGATCGACTGAGCGAACCGCCCGTGGCCGACATTACGCACGAGCGGCTTCGGATCATGGAGGACGATAGAGACGGGCTCTCGGAACCCCCTACCGAGCCACGGCAGGTCCAACAATCCAAGGGGCGGCCACGTCACGAGGGTGCGTCCGTTGATCCTCCGTGCCTCCTTCAGTGCGTTGCGATAGGCGCGGATCCAAGAAGCCCGTCCACCACCCACCGCCGAAGGCTCTGGAAATTCAAGCAGTACGACATCAGCGCCGGAGGACGCCAAGTGTTGGCGCAACGCATCGGTGTAGTGTGCGAGAGCTTGTTGCAGCGGATTGATCACAACTACGGTCAATTCACGACCCCATTCCCGATTTCGCGCTCAAGAGTGCCGAACGATCGGATTGCGCCTTTCATCCCGTCTACGACGCCTAGGCCTCTCTGACGGCCGATGGCCCACCCGCGCCGCCCCCCGGGCATATCCCTCACCAGGATCTTCACGGCCGCGCGCACCAACGCCGCAACCACGGCGGTCTTTACTCCCCATTTGCGCCAATACAGGATCTGATTCCGCGCCGAGTAATAGACGGGTGAAGTGGCGGTGTCCTGGGTTGCCAGGGCTGAAGGACAGAGCTTGACTGAGCCCGATCGACTAAGAGTCGTGCAGATGTCGACGTCGTCCCAATACAAGAAGTACCGCTCATCGAAGAGGCCCGTAGTGATGAACTGACGACGAATGAACAGCGCGCACCCGTCCAGCCACTCTACGACGTACGGTTTGGAGGACAGCACCGTTGAGTGGTGTCTTGCCTGGCCGCACTTGGTAAAGGTGCCACCAGCGGACCAGATAGAGGTAGGTGCACTGGGCAGGCTCAGCAGCGGCCCCACGGCCGCGGTCCCTTCATCAGTTGAGGCGAGGAGTTCGGTCGCCAGATCCGGAGCGAATCGGACTTCGTGGGTCAACAGCGCGACCCATTCGGTGGGCGCATGCAGAGCTTCTATCCCAAGTCGCATGCCGCCCGAATAGCCCAAGTTGCTCCGGGAAGACACGAACGTGATTCCGGGATACAAATGTTCAATACTCGCGATGACTCCATCTCGGGATCCGTTGTCGACGACGACGATCTCGGTGGGCGCCAACCTCTGCCGCTGGAGATCATCAAGGGTTAGAGTGACTTCGGTTCCGCGCTTGTAATAGAGAACAACGGCGGAATAGCCGGTCTCGCTGCGAGGTCTGTTGACGCGCGAGGACTCAATCGATGCGTCGGTTCGAAATTCATCTTCATGCGAGAACCTCACGTCTAGGCTCCGGCGGCGGAGACCTGGGACGCCGGGTCGCTCCGGGAGCCGCCCTGCCGTCCGCGTACAGCCAGATTCGACAGCGCAGACTCATAAGCACTGAGAACGCCTGCCCAGGTATAGGCCTCGCGAAATCGCCGATAAGAACTCTCGGTGAGCGCTTCTTGTGCGCGAGGGTTACCCAGAAGCTCGTTGACCGCGCGCGCGATTGAACCCTCATCGGGAGCCGTGAACAGTCCCGCTTCGCCAAGCACTTCACGATTGTATGGCGTGTCACGGGCGACAATTGGCGCTCGCGTCGCCATGGCCTGCACTAGTGTCGGATTTGTGCCGCCAACGCTATGCCCATGAAAGTAAGCGCCAGCGTGCTGCCACAGGCTATATAGCCGACGGTCGTCGCTGATATGTCCGAGCCAGTGAACACGCGGATTTGAGCGTGACAGGCGTGCCGCCATCTCGTCGAGTTCCCCCCGTAGCCCGAGGATCCGACCAGCACCACGTCGTGGTGTTGGGCGATCTCGCGCGCGGCGCGTAGAAACTGTGGAACCGAATTCTCGGGCACAAACCGTGCAACCAACAGTGCATAGCCCCGGTGCCGGAGGCCCGGCTCAATAGGCAACACCTCAGGCAGTGTGTCGCCGCCATATGGGATGAAGATGCCGTCACGATCGAACTCGCGCGCCCACCGTCGCTCGATCACTTTGGAGTCGAAAACAAGACGAGTCGCGTAGCGCGCCGTCAATCGCGCGCCAGTCCTGAATACACGCTTCGCCGTAGCACCCCACTTGGCGCGGTCCCATTCCACCCCGTCGACGTTCACCAGGGTTGGCACGCCAGCCCGCCTAAGCAATGGGAGCCAGTAGCCATTTGCCACGTTCATGACTAGCGCTACGTCGGGTTTTCGGCGAGATGCATGGACCGCAGATGTCAGGCCGTATGTGAGCGTGCTCAGGGACTTCTTTTCCCACCCTCGCGTTTCCACAACCTCAACGCGCGGATCGCGATCGGGGTCATCCGAATAGGTCGCGCCGGGCCTGCTGTAAACAGTGACATCCCACCCCGCATCGGCGAGGTGCGGAGCCAACTTCCGGACCGCCGTCTCGAATCCGCCGTAATAGCTCGGATATCCTCTCGTGCCGATGATTGCAACTGTTGGCAAAATGATCACTTCCTTGTGGTTCTAGTAGGCGGAGTCGCCCGGACTGATGGCGGCTCTTGCGGTCTTGGCGAGGATCACCAAATCGCCAACGATCGACCAGTTCTCGACGTAGGCCAAGTCGAGCCGAACCGAGTCCGCCCACGACAACGTTGATCGCCCACCGACCTGCCATGCGCCGGTGATACCTGGCTTCATCAGGAAGCGGCGATGAACGTGAGCGGTGTACCTCTCAACCTCGCTGAGGAGCGGAGGACGTGGCCCCACTAGTGACATGTCGCCAGCGATCACGTTGAACAACTGGGGTAACTCATCCAAGCTGTACTTGCGCATGAACTTACCGATTCTGGTCACCCGTGGATCGTCGGTCATCTTGAACAGCACTTCGTTACCGGCGTCTCGTTGTGTAAGCAGGGAAGGCAGCATCGCCTCAGCGTCGACTACCATCGACCGGAATTTCAGCATCTCGAATTCGCGGCCGCCGAGTCCAACTCGCGTCTGCCGGAATAGGGCTGGGCCGTTCGAGGTGAGTCGGACGCTGAGCGCAAGCAAGAGAAGAAGGGGTCCAATTAATATCGCCCCGGCCGTCGAGATGATCAGATCCATGGCGCGCTTCGCGACGCGCTGGCCACGGCTAAACTTCGGGGTCTCCACGTGAATGAGCGGGAGTCCGGCTACGGGCCGGGTGTGAATCCGTGGTCCTGCGATGTCCGTGATGCTGGGTGCAAGAACTAGGTGCTGACGACCCGCCTCAAGCGTCCAAGATATCTGCTTGACCTTGTCGGGTGGGAGGTCGTCGGTACTCGTAACGGCGACCGTGTCGGCTGAGGTTGCCGCAATCGCCTTGTCGATACTGTCGACAGAGCCCATCACTGGGACGGTCGTGCCAGGGATTGTGCCAGCGACCTCTCCCGACGGCGTGCATGCGCCGATCACAAAATAGCCTGCGCTCGGCATTCGTTGAAGCTCGCGCGCGATCCGAGCCACCGAATCGGGCGAACCCACGAGCAGCACGCGCGCGACATACTCTCCAAGCTGGCGGTGGGCGATCAGCCACTGCCGCCACAGCCATCGCTCCAAGAGCAGCATCGTCAAACCCAGCGGCAGGGCGATCAACAAGTATCCTCGGGCGACATCGACTCGGACAAGGAACGCCACGATGGCGGTCAAGCCGAAGAGGCCGAGGCTGGCGCGAACGATTCGCACGTATTCGGTGTTCCCCTCGCCGACCACCCGGTGGTCGCGTGAGTCAATCAGGCCGAGAGCCCACATCCACGCGAGCACAAGTCCGGCGGAGAACAGCCAGTAGGAAAACTCGCTCAGTCGGGCGTCTTCGCGAATTGCAACCTGCGCGTTGCCCCAGCCGAACCAGATGAGTTGTGTGCCGTATACCGCCCACGTAAGGACGAAAAGGTCGCTGAACCAGAGGCGGATTGCGTAGGCGCGACGCCAAGGTGTGCGGGGCTTGTGCGCATCGCCCGGCTTCGGCTGTTCGCGGGAACTGGGCCCTTCGAAAAGTTGAGAGATCGGGGTCTTTGCGGCGGACACGCCGGGGACCGGGCTGCCAGTCTCGGCGGCGGAGGGCGACGTCGGTGTCGCGTCGATCTGATTCGACGTCACAGTGGCGTTCCTCGTCGGGGTGGGGCTCTCCTCACCTACCGAAACGTCGGCAGGATCACGCAAAGGTGAGTCCGGTGTCGTCATGAAACGGTCCCTCGGGGAGATTAGCAGGTGCGGTGTCTGCCGTGTGCGCTCCCCAGGGCCACGAACGAGTACTCCGCGTCCATTATGAGACACGCTTCATGCGGATCGGTTCACGTGACCGAAATGGGGCTCAGCTAGCAATGGTCGCGGACGGCACCTCAGTGCGCTGTCTCGCCCGGGGCCAACGCGGCCTTGCCGGTCTTCATGATGATCGCGATATCGCTCAGGAGCGACCAGTTCTCGACGTACGACAGATCGAGCCGAACGGTGTCCTCCCAGGAGAGCGACGAGCGGCCGCTCACCTGCCAGAGGCCGGTGACGCCCGGCTTTGCCAGGAAGCGGCGATGCACATGGTCGGCGTACTGCTCGACTTCCTTGGGAAGAGGCGGTCGTGGGCCGACGAGCGACATCGAACCGCCGATCACGTTGAATAGCTGAGGTAGCTCGTCGAGGCTGTACTTGCGCATGAACCGACCGACGGGCGTGACCCGAGGGTCGTTCTTCATCTTGAACATGACCTCGTTGCCGGAGTCGCGCTCCTGCCGGGCGAGCTGCTCGAGCAGGTCTTCGGCGTTCACGACCATCGAGCGGAACTTGAGCATGGTGAACTCTTTGCCTCGCAGGCCGATGCGGGTCTGCCGAAAGAGCACTGGCCCGTCACTTGTGAGTCGCACCGCAATGGCCAGGAACGCGAGCAGCGGGCTCAACAGCACGACACCCAGAATGCTGGCGACGACATCCACAGCCCGCTTGACGAAGCGCTGTCCGCGGCTGAACTTCGGCGTCTCGACATGGATGAGGGGGAGGCCGGCGACAGGGCGCGTGTGGATACGGGGGCCGGCGATGTCGATGATGCTGGGCGCGAGCACGAGATGCTGACGGCCGGCTTCGAGTCCCCACGAGATCTGCTTCACCTTGTCGGGCGGGAGCTCGTCGGTACTCGTGACAGCGACGGTGTCGGCATCCGTCGCAGCAATCGCTCGGTCGACGGCGTTCACGTTGCCCATGATCGGGATGGTCGTGCCGGGCAGGATGTCGGCGACTCGGCCGGTGGGCACGCACGCGCCGACGACTTCGTACCCGGAATGCTTGGCACGGGCGAGCTCTCGGGCGAGCTGAGCGACCGACTCGTGCGAACCGACGAGCAGCACGCGGGCGGAGTAGGCGCCCGACATCCGCTTCGCGATTAGCCATTGGCGCCAGAGCCAGCGCTCGAGCACGAGCATCAGGATCCCGAGCGGCAACGCGATGAGCAGGTATCCGCGGGCGACATCGATCTGGGTGAGGAAGGCGACGATCGCGATGACGCCGAAGAGGCGGAAGCTCGCCGACGCGACACGGACGTACTCGCCGTTGCCGGTGCCGATCACGCGATGGTCGCGGGAGTCGACGAAACTCAAGGCCCACATCCACGCGATGACGAGCAGCCCGGAGAAGACCCAGTACGAGAACTCGGTGATGCGACTGTCGTGGCTCATCGCGACTGCAACATTGCCCCATCCGAACCACAGCAGCTGGGTGCCGTACACCACCCAAACGAGGACGAACAGATCGCTGAGCCAGAGCCGCGTCGCGTAGGCGCGGCGCCAGTCGGGGAGCGGTTTCTCTCGCGCGCTCTGCGCAGCGTGAGGGGGCGCGGGTCGGGCCGGGCTGCCGGCGAGCGGCCCTGCCGGGGGAGTGCGCTGCGACGTCGGTGTCGCGTCGATTTCGGATGTCGACGTCACAGTGTTCCTTTGTGGTGCCCTCGTGGTGCCGGTGTGTCAGGCGGACAGCACGTACCGTACTCGCGTCATGTTGCGGATGTGTGTCAAGTACCCATGGATGCTCAGACCTGCGCGATTCGCCTTCTCAGCTGACCGGGCATCACGGCGTCGACAGTCGCCGTGCGTGCCGACGCGAGGCGTGTCGCTTCGAGGTTGACGCGCATGAGATAGACGACGATCGCCGACAGCACCAGCATCTCGCCGAAGTCCTCGACGAAGCCCATCGCGCGATCGAGAATCCTGATGTCGATGAAGAACGAGTGCGCGAAGTCGATGACGACGGCGAACACCAGCATCACGACCACAAGGACGACCAGCGACAGATGAATCATCCGGGTCTTGGCGTCGGCACGGGCGTAGGCGAGGACGATAGGCAGCCCGAGCACGAGGAGAGCGATCGCCGAGACGCCGAGTTCGCCGATCGTCTGCGCGCTCACCGGGCCCACGCCGAACGACCACGGCTGCAGCGAGAACGCATAGCCGGCGAGCTCATGCACGAGCAGCGCGTCATCGGCGAGGAAGTAGACGAACAGCGGGATCCAGGCGGCCAGCGACCAGCTGCGGCGCGCAACGGCGAACAGCGTCAGCAGGATGACGACCCAGAAGTACTTCACGTACTGATACGCCTCGGCATAGCTGCCGTCCATATCGACACGCAGCACGTTCGGCGCATCCCAGCCGACCATCGCCACGATGTGCAAGAGGCCCAGGATGGCGTCGATGCCGACGACCATCGCGGCAACCAGCAGCACCGACCGCTGTCCCGTGAACAACCATGACCACTCGCGCTTTACCGCGCCTGTGACTTTCCCCACCGTGGATCCCCCATCCGTCGGTTGCGGGGAAGTCTAGAGACGTTTGCCAGGTGTTCAGATTTTGTTTACCTACGCGCAACACGAGCAGGCCGGGCAGGGGTAGTACCCACCGTGCTTGTCGGGAGCACGGTGGGTACGAGAAGGGTCTCGGCTACGGAGCCGTCGCCGAGAGGAACGAGCTGGTCGAGCTCGTCGAGAGAGAGTGGCGCGCGCGCGAAGAGACCGCGGCGACGGTGAAGGTCAGTGGCACGCAACGACGCGAACCGAACATGAGCGACCTCGACTCCCCAGGCCGGAATCCTTGGAAGGAACCGGACAATCCGTGCCCGCCGCTCCCCAAAGCATGGGCGGGCCGGGAGCAATCTTCCGCGCAGGTGGTGGGGTGTGTCAATAGGGGTCTCGTGGGAAGGGCGTTTCGTCTCGCCCGTTCCTCGCTCGCTTATTCGACCGAGAGTCAGGGGATCGCGACGACAGACAGGGAGTCGGCCGACCAGAGGTGGAGGTCGCTGCCCGAGAGGTCGATCGCCGTCGGCGCCGAAGGATCCAGGCCCTCGGCGCAGCCGACCGGGGACAACGACTCCGGGGTCGCGCGGGCCAGAGCGATGCCGGCGCAATCGGACGATCCGTGAGCGACGAGCACGTCCGTGCCGTCGATCGTCAGCGCCACGGCGCGCTCGACGGGGAGCTGCTCCCACTCCTCGGCCGACAAGCGCCAGGCGCTGCCCTCGCAGAGCAGCGCGGCCGTGTCGCCCGACGCGCGGAAGCCCCAGGCCTGGGCGCAAGGCGCGGGTACCGGGCCGGACGGCAAGACGACGGTGGCGGCATCCGATGCGACAACGAAGCGCGAAGCGGCGAGCACCTCGGGGTACGGCTCCCAGAACTCGCCGTACGTGTACGTGCGCAGCGCCTGCGTCTCGCAGCCGGCCATCGCGGCGACCATCTCGGCGTCTTCGGCAGAGAAGGCGTCGAGCGACTGCACCTGCAGAATGCCGCGGTAAGTCGGGGTGACGTCGAACCACGTCTCGCCGCGGTCGGGGGAGCGCTCGATGAGCGGCGCGGCGCCGTCGCACGCGCCGGCGGTCGCGCGCCACCACTGGATGCCACCGATCGACAGGAAGCGCTGGGCGTCGAGCGCGACGGCGCCAGGCGCGGCCGGGGTGGGAGTCGGAGTCGCGGCGGGCGTCTGCACGCCGAGGCTGAACGACGGGGCAGGGACCGCTGCATCGGGATCGATGTCTGGGTTGGCGCGCTGGTACGCGGCGTACGCGAGCACGCCGACGACGATCGCGAGAAGCGCGATCGCCGCGGTCGCGATCCACCGCGAGGGCCCCCATGACCTCATGTGGTGCCGCAGCTCAGCTCGGCGGTTCGGAGCGACCCGTGCGCGTGGGGCCTCCGGCCTGACGGATGATGTCGTCGATCGTCAGCGGGTCGTTGCCCGACGAGGCTGCCTGCGTTGCGGCGGGCTGCGCCGGCTGTGGGGCCCACTGCGTGTCGTCTCGACCACCGGTTTCTGAGCCCGTCAACGGGCGCTCGGCGACCGCCGGACGCGGTTCTTCACGACGGGCGGTCCCTGAGCTTGCCGAAGGGCGCTCAACGACCGGGGCCTGGGAGGGCGTGGACGAGCGAACGGGACCAGCGCCGCCCGGCTCTTGCGGCTTGGACTGCTTCGTGGGCTTGGCGGCCTTGTTGTGCTTTTCGGCCTTGCCGTCCTTCACGTTCTTCGAGTCGTCGACGTAGCCGTAGGCGCCGTACCCGTAGCCGTAGGCGTACGAGTCGGGGCCGCGCGTGGGCACCATCGTCATCGCGATGCCCGCGACGTGGGCGCCGACCGTGTCGAGGGCGTCGAGAGCGCCCGAGAGTTGCTGACGGTTGGTCTTGCCGGCGGCCACGATCACGATGGCGCCGCCCGTCGCCTTCGCCAGGATCGCGCCATCCGTGACCGGCAGGAGCGGCGGCGCGTCGCACAGCACCACGTCGAAGTCGCGCTCGAGCACCTCGAGCAGGGCACGCATGCGCTCCGAGCCGAGCAGCTCGCTGGGGTTCGGCGGAATCTTGCCGGCGGGCAGCACGTACAACTGGCGGCCACCCCACGGCAGCATGACGTCGCCGATGCGGGTGCGGCCGATGAGCACGTCGGTCAGGCCGACGCCGCCCTCGATGCCGAGATACTCGGCCACCTTCGGCTTGCGCAGGTCGGTGTCGAGCAGGGCGACGCGCTTGCCGGCGTCAGCGAGGGCGATCGCGAGGTTGATCGTGGTGGTGGACTTGCCCTCGGTGGGCAGGCTCGAGGTGATGACGAACGACGAGCGCTCGCCCACATCGAGGAACTGCAGGTTCGTGCGCATGGCGCGGAATGACTCGGCGCGCGGGCTGAGCGGATCGGCGTGAACGATGAGAGGCCGCTCCTTGGCCTTGGGGTCGAACGCGATCGCGCCGATCATCGGGCGCTCGGTCAATGCCTCGACATCGCGCGGCGTGCGAATGCGCGTGTCGAGCACGGCGCGCAGCACGGCAACCCCGATGCCGAGCGCGAGTCCGACGAGGGCGCCGAGGGCCAGGTTGAGCGGGACGTTGGGGCTCGATGCCTCGAGAGGCGGGATGGCGTCCTTCACGCGCGACAGGCGCACGGGGCTGCTCGTACTGCCGTCGGCATTCGTCACGGACTCGATCTGGTCGACCGCGGACGTCAGCGAGGCCGCAAGAGCGTTCGCGATCTCGGCCGACTTCACCGGGTCGGAATTGGTCACGGTGATCGTGATGAGCGTGGTGTTGAGGGCAGCGGATGCCGACACCTGCGCTCCCAGCGCCTCGGCGGTAGTGCCGAGCTCGAGCTCCGCGATCACCGGGCCCATGACGATGGGGGTCTTCACGAGCTGCGAGTAAGTCTGCACGCGAGACTGCGTGAACGTAGAACCCTGCTGCAGTTCCTGGATCGTCGACCCGCTCTGGGTCGATACGAACACCGTGCTCGACGCCTCGTACTGGGGCGTCCTGGTGAGCGACCACGCGGCCGCCACCCCGATCCCGACGAGGGTGGCGACGACGATGATCACCCAGTTCTTGCGCAGGATCCGGATGTAATCGGTGAGCTCCATGTCGCCTTTCGGTGCAGGTGTGCGATCCGGGTCATTGTTTCACAGGCTTATTCACCCAGCGCGTGCTGTGGGTTGCGGCGCGTGCCCGTCGAGGGCGATCGAGATGACCTCTGTGACCGTGGTGACGGCCGGCACCAGCTGCGATGCCGACCGCAGGTACGTCTGCCACGACCGCCCGTACGGGTCGATGACGTCGTCGTCATCGAGGTCGGCGGGTGGTTCGACGAGGCCGCGGTACGACGCGACCAGCGCACCCACCGCGCGGACGCGGGCCGCGGCATCCGTTCCCGCCTCGTCGGCAGCGCGGCGCAGGTCGTCGTCCGAGATCGCGGCGCTTAGGCGCGCGAACTCGCGGATCGTGAACGTCGAGCGCAGCCGTGTGGGCGCGAGCTCGGCCACCGCACGCCGATGCTCGCGCGTCATCGCGAGGATGAGGTCGGGGGAGTCGAGGTGCGCTTCGATGAGAAATCGCGAGCGATGGGATGCCGCGACATCGGGCAGCACGCCGAGTGCCAGCGCGATCTTCACGGCCTCGGGAGTCATCTCGGCAGACGCGAGTCCCCGGGTGCCGGCGCTGCCGACCACGGGATCGAACTCGCCCAGGCGGGCGTGCAGAAGCCCGGCGGCGAGCGGGGACCGGCAGATGTTGCCGGTGCACACCGTGAGAATCTCGAACACCCTGGGGCCTCCGCGGTGGGGGAACGGGGCAGGAAAGCGCGGCCGGGTAACGTGGGCGCGTGCCTGATCAGCCTACCGACGCCGCAACCGCCGACGGACCGGGCCAGGAGTCCGAGGCTCGCACCCGGGCCGCCACCCGCGCCGAGTTCCGGGCGCGGTTCAGCGACCAGATGACGGAGTTGGTCGCCCCTGCCCCGACGACGCCGGATGTTCGTCGGGTGGATGCCGGGGTGGAGCGCGGCGGGGCGGCTGGGGGTGGCGTCGGTTCGGCTCCGTCGCTCGATCTGTCGTCGATCGAGGAGGGTGCGGTCGAGCAGGCCGCCGCCGCGGACACGACGGAGCGCAAACGGCGCGACGACTGGCGTCTCGGCGGGCGTTCGGTTCGCAAGTGGCGCGAGAGCCTGCTCGCCATCGCACTGCTGTCGCTCGGCGCCGGACTGCTCGCCGGGACGCTGATCGACCTGGTGTCGGATGCGCCGCTGGCCGCGGCATCCGCCACCGTCCTCGTCGCTGCCGGGATGCTGGTGGCCGTGGTGTGGGCGTTCATCCGCTCGCGGCCGGTCGGGCTGCTGCGTTTCCGCGGCGTCGACCTGCTGTACGGCATCGCACTCGCACTGCTGCTGCGGCTGACACAGGGGTGGATCGAAGTCGCGCTGGGGGGCACCGGTGCTCTGCCCAGTGCGCCCGCCGTCGACCTGCCGGGCGGGTGGTGGCTCGCCGAGGCCCTGCCGGCCGTGACGATCGCGCCCGTGCTGGAGGAGTTCTTCTTCCGCGCGGTGGTGCTGATCTCGGTCTACACGGTGCTGCGGCGGCCGTTCGGTCACGTCGTCGCGGTGCTCGCGAGCACCGCGCTGTTCGTCGCGGTCCACGCCATGACGATGTCGCTGTCGGTCGATGCGGCTGTGTCGCTCACCCTGCTGGGGCTGGTGTGTGCGAGCCTCGTCGTGTTGACGGGACGCATCTGGGGAGCGGTGCTCGTGCACCTCGGCTTCAACCTGACTTTCGTCGCTCTCGCGGCGGTCGGATCGGCTCTCGGCTGACTTCGTTTGTAACGAGTTCGGTCGAGTTTGGCTGAGCGCTCTTGAGTACATCGATGTATGCGTCGGGCAAAGTGCACCCGAAATGGCCATCTGACCGCCTTTCTGCGGGGCGTGTCCCCCATAAGGGGGACGAAACGTCACAAGGTGTTACGTGCCGGTAACCTCGCCGACTGGAAATCGGCTGAAAGAACCCGCTAGTCTGGCTCAGGTCGGCAAGCCTTTGCCGAGTTATCGCGCAACTGCTTGCACGTCACGCGACCAGAATCAATGACTGTCGGGAGTCATCACATGATCAAGAAGACGCTGTCTGTCGTCGGCATCGCCGCGGCACTCATCCTCGGCGGCTCGGCCGCCGCCGTCGCCGACTACACGGTCGACGCCCCTGTCGCCATTTCGGACACCACGCCCGCTCCGGGCCAGCCGATCACCATCACGGCCTCGAACCTCGAGGGCCTTGACGTCGTGACGTTCAGCACCAGCGGTGCCGGCGCGTCGCTCGCCTCCATCGTTCTCGCCTCGGGCAGCGGCGTCGCCGTTGACAAGGAGGTCGTCAACGGTTCGGCTTCCGCCGTCTTCACCGCCAGCCAGGAAGGCACCTTCGTCGTCACCGTGAGCGCTGACGGCGAGGTTCTCGGCTCCACCACGCTCGTCGTGGATGCAGCCAACGCCGGTACCGGCACGGGCACCGGTGGCACCGGTGGCTCGGGCACCCTGCCCGCGACCGGTGGCAACGTCCCCGGTGCGGTCATCTGGGCCGGTGTCGGAGCGGTCGGCCTCGGTGGCATCGCCGTCGCAGCCGTCGCGGCTCGCCGCCGCGCTGCCTCGCAGAGCTGACACTGATCGAAGAATCCACGATGACCCCGGGTGCGAGCCCGGGGTCATCGTCGTTCTATCGGCGCCCGTCGGTGGCGCTGCTGGTGGCCCTGGCGGGTCTGGTCCTCACGGCCGTCGTCGCCTCTCTATATAGAGGTGTGATCGCGTCCGCGTGGATCGCGAACCTCATCGACCTTGTCGTCGTCTCGGCGCCGCTGGTATTGGCGACGTTGGTGGCCGTGTGGATAGCCGCCTCGTCGGACTTCTCGCGACGCGTACTGTTGCGCTGGCCATGGACCGACGTGGTGCTCGGACTCGGGACTGGGCTTCTGGTGCGGGCGGTGCTCGAGCTGATCGCGCCGACGGCGGGCGCGGTGCTGGGCGGGTTCGACGCGGCGTCGGTCGCGGGCATCGTGGTGCTCGTGCTCGGTGTGGCGCTCGTCACGCCGATCGTCGAGGAGCTGTTCTTCCGCGGAGTCGTGGTCGCGGTGCTGCTCGACGTGTTCGGCACACTCGGTCGCGTGGTCGCGGGCGCCGCCGCGGTGGTCGTGTCGACGGCGGCTTTCGTCGCTGTACATGTGGTGGCCGCCGGGGGAGTGGTGACGTGGGGCGCGCTGCTCGGGCCGCTCGCGATCGGTGTGAGCTGCGGCATCCTGTTCGCCGTCACTCGACGGATCGCTGCGGGAGTGGTTGCGCACGTGGTGAGCAACGCGATCGGCGTGGCGCTGCTGCTGGTGTGAGACGGCCCTTCGACAGGCTCAGGGACCTTCGACAGGCTCAGGGACCTTCGACAAGCTCAGGGACCTGCGCGGGGCGGCCCTTCGACAAGCTCAGGGACCGGCGACAGGCTGAGGGACCGGGGATGGGCTCGGGGGACCGGGCGTGAGGTCAGCGAAGATTCATCGTCACGTCGATGAGCTCGGCGAGGGTCAGCTCGGTGCCGTGGGTGTAGGCGTCGCGCCATTGCTCGGGCGTGAGGCCCTGCTGCACGCGATGGCGATAGCGGCCGAAGTCGGCTGGCTCGTTCGCCCGCGGATCGAATCCGTACCGAGGGCCGATGGCGTCGACGGCTCCGATGATGCGTGCGCCCGCGGCATCCGCGTCGACATCAGCGGCAGCGCCCGCCGCGACCGACGACGTGATCAGCACGCCGATCGGGTCGGCCGACACAAGCGGAGAGGCGAGAACCGCCTGCAACGTCGCTAGCGCCTCGCGCGGGGAGCGGGCGTCGAGCAGCACCTTCGCGGCGACCACGCCCGACATCAGCAGCACCCAGCCGTGCCCCGAGCGCTCGGCGAGCGTCCGTGCCGACGCCGTGAACCGCAGGGCCTGTTCGTGGTCGCCGCGCGAGCGCTCCACCTGCGCAGCGATCAGCGTGACCATCGCCTGGGCGCTCGCCGACGCCTCGTCGAGGTGATCCTGTGCGCTGCGGATGCGGTCGACCGCCGTGCGAGCGCCATCGGGACGGAGCGTGGCGAGGTAGGCGAGGAACGCGTGCGAGAGCGCGATGAGGCCTGGGTCCTGTGACCGCTGCGAAAAGGTCAGTGCTTCGTCGAGCAACGCGGCCGCCTCCTCCATGAACCCCAATTGATACGCGAGGATGCCGTGGCCCAGACGGGCCTGCGCCTCCACCGCGACCGGAGCCAGGCCTGAGAGCTCGGCCGCCCGTCGCGCACGGGCGAGGGCCGAAGCCTGGGTGCCGGAGGTGAGCCCCGCCCACGCCATCCCCGCGGCAATGCTCAATGCATTCGTCCGTTCGCCGTGCTGGATCGCATGCTCGAACGCCGCGTCGATGTCGGCGCGCTCGGCGTCGATGCGCCGGCCGACCGCAGCGGCTTCGCCCGTCGTCAGCTGGCGGAACGCGGCGAGGGTGCGCTCGGCGAACCACGTCGAGTGATGCGCGCGCGCCTCGGAGCTGGTCTCGCCCACGGAGGCGAGATGGCGGCGCACGATCTCGGGAACCCGGTAGAGCGCGAGGTCGTCGCGGGACTCCGCGGCCACCAGCGACCAGCCGATCAGCCTGTCGAGATCTTGTGTGGACGCCGCTCGGTTGAGCGCGATCGCGCTCTCGCGGGTGAACGGTCCCTCGAAGATGCAGAGGCGTGCCAGAGTCTCCCGCTGCTGCGACGTGAGGAGGGCGAGCGTGGCGTCGAGTGCCGTCTCGAGCGGACTGCGCCCGGATCCGTTCGCGGGTCTGACCGTCAGCTCGTCGATCACCGCGGTGAGCGGTGCCTGCGCCGCATGGGCGGCGGCGAGCTCGATCGCGAGCGGCAGTCGCCCGAGAGCGGCGGTGAGCTGGTCGACCGCGGCTGTCGACGCCGGCGCGCCCGACCGCAGCAGGAATAGCGCCCGCGCGTCCGCGACGCTCAGCACGCCGACGTGGTGGACGCTCTCGCCCGGCACCCCCAACGCGCGTCGTGCCGTGACCAGAGCGGCGACGCCCGGCGACTGCTCCAGGAGGGTTGCGACGTCGGCGGCCGCGGCATCCGTCTCGGCGTCCACGCCATCCAGGACAAGGGTTCCGCGAAGGGGCCTCACGCGCGCGATGACACTGTCGAGGGTGGTGTCGTCTGCACCGGTCATGAGCGACAGCTCGCGCAGCCAGCCGCCCGCGCCGCCACGGCAGAACCAGATGTGCTCGCGCTCGTCGGCGGCGGAGCTGCGCGCCCACTCGATCGCGAGCCGCGACTTGCCGACACCGGCCGGCCCCGCCAGCGTGACGAGCCGAGAAAGCCGCATGGCCGCCGCCAGTTGCCCCGCGTCTTCGGGCCGAGGCTGATACGCGGCGATCGGTGCCGGCAGTCCGATCCTCCGGGTGGTCGTGGCGGGAGCAGCCGCGGGCGACGGCGCAGCGACGACTCGACCGGCGCGCGTTGTAGCCGTGACCTGCAGGGCGCGCAGCTCGAGGTCGTCGGGATCGAGCGCCAGCACACGTCGCACGACCATCGGCGCGAGCGGGTGATCCGGATGCGCATCCACCGCGCGCACGACGGCTCG
>NZ_CAJF01000019.1 GCF_000304335.1 Microbacterium yannicii PS01
CGGAACGACTCCTGTGCGCGCACCGTGTCGTAGTCGTGCGGCGGCGTCTCGGCGAACTGGATCGAGAACAGATTGCCGCTGCGCTGGACGACGTGCGTCACGCCGGCCTCTGAGAGAGCGGATGCCGCGGCATCCGCGATCGTCGTCGCGGCACGGTCGATGCGTCCATAGGCAGCGGCGTCGAGGTGGTCGAGGGTCGCCCGTCCGGCGGCCACGGCCAGCGGGTTGCCGCTGAGAGTTCCCGCCTGGTACACCGGCCCGAGCGGCGCGAGCAGCTCCATGATGGCTGCAGGACCGCCGAGGGCGGCGAGCGGCAGGCCTCCGCCGACGACCTTGCCGAACGTGATGAGGTCAGGGGTGAACGGGACCGGGTCGACGCCGTACCAGCCGGCCGGCCCGACGCGGAAGCCGGTGAGCACCTCGTCGAGGATGAGGAGCGCGCCGTGCTCGTGCGCGATGCCCGCGAGAGCGGCGTTGAAGCCGTGCGCCGGCGGCACGATGCCCATGTTGGCGGGGGCGGCCTCGACGATCACCGCGGCGATCTCGCGGCCGCGGGCGGTGAAGACCTCGCGGACGGCATCGAGATCGTTGTACGGGATCACCAGGGTCTGCGCGGCGATCGGAGCGGGAACGCCCGCCGAGCCCGGAAGCGCCAGCGTCGCGACGCCGGAGCCCGCCTCGGCGAGAAGGCCGTCGGAGTGGCCGTGGTAGTGCCCGGCGAACTTCACGATGAGGTCGCGGCCCGTTGCGCCCCGCGCGAGACGGATCGCCGTCATCGTCGCCTCGGTGCCGGTCGAGACCAGCCGCACGCGTTCGACCGGCCGTGCCTCCCCGTCCCGGGTGACGCGGGCTGCGATCAGCTCCGCCAGTTCGGTCTCACCCGGCGTGCTCGCGCCGAAGCCGAGACCGTGGGCAGCGGCATCCTGCACCGCCTTCACCACGGCGGGATGCGCGTGCCCGAGGATCGCGGGACCCCACGACCCGACGAGGTCGACGTACTCGCGACCCTCGACGTCGGTGACGTACGGGCCCGAGGCCGACACGAAGAAGCGCGGGGTCTCGTGCACCGACCCGAAGGCGCGCACGGGAGAGTTGACGCCGCCGGGCATCGCCCCTCGGGCGCGGGCGAACTCTCGCTCATTCGTCGTCTGCTCGGTCATCGGATCCACCCCGCAAGTTCGATCGCCCAATAGGTCAGGACGGCGTCGGCGCCCGCACGTCGGATGCCGAGAACCGATTCCTCGATCGCGCGACGCCGGTCGATCCAGCCGTGGGCGGCGGCGGCCTCGATCATCGCGTACTCGCCCGACACCTGGTACGCCCACACCGGAACGGGGCTCGTCGCCGCGGCATCGGCCAGCACATCGAGGTAGCTCATCGCGGGCTTCACCATCACGATGTCCGCACCCTCGGCCACATCGAGGTCGAGCTCGCGCATGCCCTCGCGGCGGTTGGCCGGGTCCTGCTGGTACGTGCGGCGGTCGCCTTCGAGCGAGGACTGCACCGCCTCGCGGAACGGACCGTAGAAGGCCGACGCGTACTTGGCCGCGTAGGCGAGGATCGGCGTGTTCCCGAAGCCCGAACCGTCGAGCGCGTCGCGCACCGCGGCGACCTGGCCGTCCATCATGCCGCTGAGCCCCAGCAGCTGCGAGCCCGACGCGGCCTGGGCCACGCCCATGTCGCGGTAGCGCTCGAGCGTCGCGTCGTTGTCGACGTAGCCGTTCGCATCCAGCACACCGCAGTGGCCGTGGTCGGTGAACTCGTCGAGACACAGGTCGGTCTGCACGACGAGCGCGTCGCCCCCCTCCGCCACCGCGATCCGGGTCGCCACGTTGAGGATGCCGTCCGGATCGGTCGCGCCGGAGCCGATGGCGTCCTTGCGCTCGGGCACGCCGAACAGCATGATCCCGCCGATGCCGGCGGCCGCGGCATCCGTCACCGCCTTCTTGAGGCTCTCGGTCGAATGCTGCACGACGCCCGGCATGGACGAGATCGGGATCGGCTCGGAAGCACCCTCGCGCACGAACATCGGCAGGATCAGCTCGGCCGGGTGCAGCCGGGTCTCGGCGACCAGGCGGCGCATCGCAGGCGTCGAGCGCAGGCGGCGAGGTCTGCGGGGGAGAGCCCCCTCGCGGTGAGCACTGTTCATGGGCGGGCTCCGGTCAGGTCGGCGGCGCCGGCGTCGAGCAGTTCACGGGCGACGGATGCCGCGACCTCACGCGACGCGTCGTCGTCGGGCCATGTCGTGGCATGCGACGAGGTGAGTGCGGTCGTGCCGTCGAGGCTGTACACGCTCGCCGAGACGAGGAGCAGGCCGGCGTCCACGACGGCGCGCGCCCCGAGCGGCGCCGAGCAGCCCGCTTCGAGAAGGGCCAGCACTTCGCGCTCGGCCTCCACGGCGGCGCGTGTCTCCGCGTGGTCGAGGGCGCGCACGAGGTCCTCGTCGCCGCGCCGCACCTCGACCGCCAGTGCGCCCTGGCCCGGAGCCGTCGGCCACCGATCGGCGTCGAGGAGTTCGGTGATCACGTCGGTCCGGCCGATGCGGTTGAGTCCCGCGGCGGCGAGGATGACGGCATCCAGCTCGCCGCTGGTGACCTTTCCGAGACGCGTGTCGACGTTGCCGCGGATGTCGACGACCTCGACGTCGGGGCGGCGCCGGCGCAGCTGCGCCATGCGTCGCGGCGAGCCGGTGCCGATGCGGGCGCCGGCCGGAAGAGCGTCGAGGGTGAGCCCGTCGCGTGCGCAGAGGGCGTCGCGCGGGTCCTCGCGGGCGGGGATCGCGGCGACGACGAGCTGATCGTGCGCCGCGGTGGGGAGGTCCTTGAGCGAGTGCACCACCACGTCGCAGCGGCCCTCGATCAGAGCGTCTCGCAGCGCGCCCGTGAAGAGCCCGCTGCCGCCCGCGCGGGAAAGCGGCTCGTTCGAGCGGTCGCCGTCGGTCGTGATCGTGACGAGCTCGGTCGTGGCGCCGGTCGCGTCGGCCAGGTCGTCGGCGACCATGCCGGTCTGCGTGAGGGCGAGCGTGCTCCCGCGCGTCCCGATGCGCAGGGCGCTCATGCGAGCACCTCGGCGATCTCGTTCAGCTCAAGACGCCGGCCGGTGAAGAACGGCACCTCTTCGCGCACGTGACGGCGGGCCTCGGTCTGGCGGAGGTCGCGCATGAGGTCCACGAGCTCGACGAGCTCGGGAGCCTCAAGGGCCAGGATCCACTCGTAGTCGCCGAGCGCGAACGAGGCGACCGTGTTGCTCAGCACGCTGCGGTGCTGCGCGCCCTTGCGGCCGTGATCGGCGAGCATCTGGCGTCGCTCCTCGTCGGGGAGGATGTACCAGTCGTACGAGCGCACGAACGGGTACACCGTCAGCCAGGACTCGGGCTCCTTGCCGCGCATGAACGCGGGCAGGTGGTTCGACGTGAACTCCGCGTCGCGGTGCATCCCCATCGCGTTCCACACCGGCAGCAGCGAAGCGAGCGGCTCGGTGCGTCGCAGCTTGCGAAGCCCCGCCTGCAGCGTCTCGGGCGCCGTGTCGACGCCGTCCGCGTCGGTCGTGCCGTGCAGCCACACCATGATGTCGGCATCCGCACGCATGCCCGAGACGTCATAGAACCCGCGCACCACCACGCCCATCTTCTCGATGGCCTCGATGGCGGCTGCGAGATCCTGCACGTCGGGCGTACGTCCCGGTCCGCCCGCCGACAGTGCGGGGTCGCGGCGGAACACCGCCCACACGGTGTAGCCGAGGGTCTCGGTGGAGGGAGGCGCCTGGTCAGCGGGCACGTGCGCGGCCGAGGAATCGCTCATAGAACTATCCTCCCACCCCTGCGGGAGCCTCCTGCCCGGAGGGGGCCGCGATCCTGCGGGAGCCTCCTGCCCGGAGGGGCCGCGATCCTGCGGGAGCCTCCTGCCCGGAGGGGGCCGCGATCCTGCGGGAGCCTCCTGCCCGGAGGGGGCCGCGATCCTGCGGGAGCCTCCTGCCCGGAGGCGGCCACGGGCAGGGTCAGCGGGCGAGGAGGGCGGCGGCGGTGCGCTCGGCCTGCGCGACGATGCCGGCCAGGCCCGAGCCGGCGACGGTCTCGCCCACCAGAACCGTCCCTGCCGGCGGGGCCGCGGGTGCGGGTCGCGTCCAGAAGACGTGAGCCGAGCCGACCACGACAGGCAGCCGGACGCCGAGCAGCGCCTCGGCGTCGCCGCGCGCCGCCCGGGCCGGGTCGGCAGGAGTCGTGTCGTACGACAGCCGCAGCACGTGGCGTCCGCCGGACACTTCGCGCAGCCACGCCCACTTCGCGGTCGCGTGGGTCAGCGCCCGGGCACCCACCGGTGCCCCCTGCGCCACGAGCAGTCCGGTGCCGCGGGGCGCGGCATCCAGTTCGTCCTGCTCCACGACGAGCGTGACGAGGTCGATCCGCCGCCCACTGACGGCGGGCGCGACCACGCCTGGCGCGGCCACGACGACCGTGCCGCCGAGCGTCGCGACGTCATCGACGCGAGTGCCGAGACGGATGTCGCCGCCGCGGCGTGCGAGATCGTCGGCGAGTGCGGGCACGAGGCGATGGATGCCGCCGCGAAGGCCCGCGACGGCGGCGCCGGGCGGAGCATCGGCGCGCAGGCGCGACACCGCGCCGCTGAGCGAGCCCGCTGCCAGCACCGCATTCGGCAAGCCGGGATGGGCGCGGGCGACGGCGAGATCGTCGGGGTGCTGCGAGTGCACGCCGTGCACGACCGGCGCGACGAGGCGGTCGAGCAGGTCGGCGCCGAGGCGTTCACGCACGAGAACTCCCAGGGTCTCGGGCAGCGCGGTCACGGGCCGGGCGTCCAGTCCCGCGGCGCACTCCGCTGCATCGCGCCCGATGACCCGCACGACATCGGGCGCGAGGGGGTCGGCCGGGATGCCGAGCAGCGCCGTCGCCGGGAGGGGGACCGGCTCGCCGGCCACAGGCTGCAGCCACGCCGGCCCCGGCGCCGGGGCGACGATGTCGTCCGACAGTCCGAGTTCACCGAGCAGGGTGGCGACGCCGCCACCGCGGACCGCGAAGCTCTCGGCCCCGGCATCCAGCTCGATCCCGGCGACCTCGTGCCGCGCGACGGTGCCGCCCAGGCGATCGGATGCCTCGTACAGCGCGACATCGGCGCCGGAGGCGGCGAGTCGCCGGGCCACGACCAGGCCCGCGACGCCGCCGCCCACGACGGAGAATTCAGCCATTCGCGTGGACGAACTCCACGATCCGCGTCAGGACCGTCGGGTCGGTGTCGGGCGGGACGCCGTGGCCCAGGTTGACCACGTGCGCGCGCGCCGCGCGCCCGCGCTCGAGCACGTCGCGGATGTGCGCCTCGAGCACCGGCCAGGGCGCCTGCAGCAGCGCCGGATCGATGTTGCCCTGGAGCGTCACGCCCGTCCCCACGCGCCGGACGGCTTCGTCGAGCGGCAGGCGCCAGTCCACGCCGAGCGCGTCCACACTGATGTCGCGCATCGCGGCGAGGAGTTCACCGGTGCCCACCCCGAAGTGCACGAGCGGCACGCCGAGCTCGCGCACCGGCTCCAGCGCCAGGGCGGAGAAGGGGGCGACGTGCGCGGTGTAATCGGCCAGGCTCAGTGAGCCGGCCCACGAGTCGAAGAGCTGGCCGGCCGAAGCGCCGGCCTCGATCTGCGCGGCCAGGAAGGCGCCGGTGATCCCGGCGCACCATGTGAGCAGCGCGGCCCAGGTCTCGGGATCGGAGTGCATCAGAGCGCGCGTCTTCAGCTGCTCCTTGGAAGGTCCGCCCTCCACCAGGTACGACGCGAGCGTGTAGGGGGCGCCCGCGAAACCGATGAGCGGCGTCGCGCCGAGGCTCGCGACCGTGAGCGCGACGGCTTCCCGAATCGGCGCCAGGGCGGCGGGGTCGAGCGGCGGCAGCGCTCGCACGTCGGCGGCGGTGCGGACGGGGTGCTCGAGAACGGGCCCGCGACCGGCCACGATTCGCACATCGACGCCGGCGAGACGCACCGGGATGACGATGTCGCTGAAGAAGATGCCCGCGTCGACGCCGTGGCGGCGCACCGGCTGGAGGGTGATCTCGCTCGCCAGCGCCGGATCGAGGCAGGCGTCGAGCATGTCGGTCCCGACGCGCAGCTCGCGGTACTCGGGCAGGGAGCGTCCGGCCTGCCGCATGAACCACACGGGGGCGGTGTCGGGGCGCTCGCCGCGATAGGCGCGGACGAGTGCGGGAGGCGTGTAGCCCTCAGCCAATGTCGGGTGGGCGGGGTCGAGTGGCACGCCTTCAACTCTAGGCGCCCGGGCCGTGCGATCCTCCGAGGGGTCGCGGCGGCTGCGGCCCGTCTTCTCAGGAGCGTCCGTTAAGATGGAGGCGTGCTCCTCTGTCTGACCGCGAACCATCGGAACGCGAGCCTCGACATCCTGGAGCGTCTCTCCGTGGGCGCGCCGTCCGCGACGCGCGCTCTGGTCCACGATGAGATCTTCGTCTCGGGCGCGGTCGTCCTGGCCACCTGCAACAGGTTCGAGGCCTATCTCGACATCGACGAGCCGCTCACCGGCGGCGAGGTCGTCGCGGTGGAATCCGTCGTCGGGGCGATGGCCGAGGCATCCGGTGTCGACGTGGATCTACTGCGAGCGTCGGTCGCCGTCCATCATGGAGCGGATGCCGCGGCCCACCTCTTCGCGGTGACCAGCGGCCTGGAATCGCTCGTCGTCGGCGAGGACGAGATCTCGGGTCAGGTGCGTCGCGCGCTCGAGGCGTCCCGCGCCGAGGGCATGACGAGCGGCGAGCTCGAGCGGCTCTTCCAGAGGGCGACGCACACCAGCCGTGGCGTGCGCAACCGCACCCGTCTGCGGGGGGCCCACCGCTCGCTGGTCCGGCTCGCCCTCGAACTGGCATCGAGCCGAGTCGCCGACTGGGCAGAAGCCCGGGTCGTCGTGGTCGGCACCGGCCGGTACGCCGCCCGCACCGTCGAGGCACTCCGCGCCCGCGGCGCCGGCGACATCGAGGTCTTCTCGCCGTCCGGCCGTGCCGAGGCGTTCGCCGCCAAGCACTCGCTGACCCCGGTCGCCGACTTCCGCGCCGCGGCTGCCGCTGCCGACGTCGTCATCACCTGCACCGCCGATGCCGTGGTGCATGCCGAGGCCTTCGAGCCCGGCCATCGCGTGCTCGTCATCGACCTGGGGCTGCCGCGCAACGTCGACCCGGTCGTGGGCCGCGTCGCCGGTGTCGAGCTGCTCGACCTCGAGACCATCCGCCTGCACGCGCCGCTCGAGGAGTTCAACGCGCACGCCGACGCCCGCGCGATCGTCGGAGACGCCGCCACCGAGTTCGCCGCCGACCGCCAGGCCGGGCCCGCGATCACGGCGCTGCGCCGCGAGGTGCTGGGCACGCTCGACCGCGAGATCGCGCGCGCACGCTCGCGTGGAGCGGGCGACGAAGTCGAATCCGCGCTGCGCCACTTGGCCGGCGTGCTGCTGCACAAGCCGTCGGTGCGCATCCGTGAGCTCGCCGTCCAAGGCCGCATCGACGAGGCCCGCGCCGCGCTCGAGCTGCTGCACGGACTCGATGTCGACACCGAGGTCACCGAGATCGTCCGCGACGCCGACGACTGGTCCGCCTCGGCCTGACGCTCGCCGCCGGGCCCGCAGAGGCTGGTGCTCAGCCGGCGAGCTCGTGCAGCAGGAACGCGCCGAGGAAGCCGATCGTCGCCCACAGCCCCGTGAGCGCGTGCTGCTCATCGAACGCCTCGGGGATCATCGTGTTGCAGATCATCGCGAGCAGACCGCCCGCCGCGACGGTCGTGATCAGTGCGATGAGATTGGGTGGCGCCGCCGCGAACGCGATGAAGCCGACGACCGACGCGACCACCGTCACCAGCGCGATCCCCGTCCACAGCAGCGCGACCGAACGGCCGCCCGAGCCGCTGCGCTTGAGCGCGGCCGTCGAGCCCAGTCCTTCGGGGAAGTTGCTGATCGCGACCGCCGCCACGATCGGGATGCTGATGCCTCCCTGCAGGACCGACAGTCCCATGACGATCGATTCGGGGATGCCGTCGATCAGGGCGCCGATCGCGATGGCGACGCCGGTGCCGCCGGCGAGCTTCGCCCCGGCGCGACGGGCGACGATGTTCGCGGGCGGGTCAGCCGGCTTCTGCTGCGGACGTGAGACGAGCCAGTCCGCGACGATGTAGAGGACCGCGCCCGCGAGGAATCCGACCGTGGTCGGGATGAGGCCGCCGATGTCGGCCGCCTCCTCGACGAGCTCGAACGCCAGGGTCGAGATCAGCACGCCGGCACCGAGCGCCATGATGCCCGCCACCACCCGCTGCGGGATGTCGACGAACCAGGCGACGGCGGCGCCGACCAGCAGCGTGCCGCCGCCGATCAGGCCGCTCAGCGCCGCGAGCCAGATGCCGTCCATGGCGCCAACCTAGTGGTCGGCGAGAATCTCAGACGAGAGCCGCCTCGCGCGCCCGCAGGTCTTTGCGGAGGATCTTCCCGGCCGCGGACTTCGGGATCGCCTCGATGAACTCCACCCGGCGCACCTTCTTGTGCGGCGCGACGTGCTCGGCCACGAACGCCATCACCTCGTCCTGGGTGAGTCCGCTGTCGGGCGCGGGCACGATGAACGCCTTGGGGATCTCCTGCCTGTCGTCGTCGAGCACGCCGATGACCGCGGCATCCATCACCGGGCTTGGTCACCCCGTCGGGGCCGACGTCGGTGATCTCTTCGCCCGTCTCGGTGTCGATGAGCTTGTTGAGCGTGTTCGGCAGCATGGTGCCGACCGAGCTGACGGGGATGTCGTGGCGGTCGACGGGCATCGCGTGCGACACCGGGCTGAGCTCGCTCATGCCGTAGCCCTGCATCATGCGCGCGTTGATCCGGCGTCCGGCCAGCTCGGCCGTCTCGCCGTCCAGCGGAGCCGCGCCCGAGAACACGGTGTGCACGCTGGAGATGTCGAACTGGTCGACGACCGGGTGCTTCGCCAAGGCGACGGCGATCGGCGGCGCGATGTAGAGGTAGGTGCACCCGAAGTTCTGGATGTTCGTGAGGAACTCGACGAGGTCGAACTTCGGCATGGTCACGAGGCCGGCGCGCTGACGGAGCGCGAGGTTCAGCAGCACCGTCATGCCGTAGATGTGGAAGAAGGGCAGCACGGCGAGCACGCGGTCGGTCTCGCGCAGGTCGAGGCTCACGCGGCATTGTTCGACATTCGCCACCAGGTTGCGGTGCGACAGCATGACACCCTTGGGCACCCCGGTCGTTCCCGACGAGTAGGGCAGCACCGCGACGTGGGTCGCCGGATCGAACGAGACCTCCGGAGCGGGCGCGCCCGCGGTGAGCAGGTCCCGCAGGTTCGGGTGCCCCGGAGCGCCGTCGAGGACGATGACGCGATCGTGAGGGATGCCGGCGGCCTCGGCGGCGATCTGCGCCTGGGGAAGCAGTGGGTGCACCGTCACGAGCCAGGTGGCACCGGCATCCCGCAGTTGCTTCTCAATCTCGCCCGCGGTGTAGAGCGAGTTGACCGTGGTGACAGTGCCGCCGGCGCGGAGGATGCCGTGGAACACCGTCGCGAACGCGGGGACGTTCGGGCACAGCACCGCCATGACGGTGCCCACGCCGACCCCGCGTGCGGCGACCGCGCCGGCGAACGCCTCGATCTGCGCGCGCAGCGCGGCGTAGGTCGTCTCGGCGCCGGTGGCCGGATCGATCAGCGCGACGCGCTCAAGGTCATCGCGCTCGAGACCGGTGAAGAGGTAGTCGAAGATGCTGAGCTCGGGAATCTCGACATCGGCAAAAGGGCTGGTGAACACCGGATCTCCTTCGATCTGCCGACGCCATGGCCTCGGTAGCGCTCCGCGTTGAGCGCCGTTGCCCATCCTGCCAGCTGAAGCTCGCGGGTGGAACGGGATATCGCAACCTGTGGAACGCAGTCCCACCCGCGAGCCGGGCTCAGGCCGCGCCGACCACGTCGTCGACCAGTGCGGGCTGAGCGCCACGGGCGAGGCGCTCTGCAGCCAGTCCCTCGGCGGCCTCGAGCGGCGTCACACCGCGCGCGTCGGCGGTGTCGAACACGCGACGAACGGTGTCGCCGATGTGCGCGACGCGGTCCATGATCTCGCTGCGCGTGCCGAGCTTCTTCGCCTCGAGGTCGAGGTAGATCACGCCGCCCGCGTTCACCACGAAGTCGGGGGCGTAGAGGATGCCGCGCGCCGCGAGCCGCTCCGCCCCCCGGTGCTCGGCGAGCGGGTTGTTCGCCGGCCCGCAGACGGCCTTCGCGTCGAGGGCGTCGATGACCTCGTCGGTGAGAACGCCGCCGATGCCGGCCGGGACGAAGACGTCGGCCGGAACGAGGTGCTCCTCGCCGGGAAGCGCCCAGTCCGCGCCGAGCTCCCGCGCGAGGTCCCGCTTGGCCGGATTGACGTCGGTCACCGCAAGCCGGGCGCCCTCCGCCGACAGGCGGACGGCCAGACGGCTGCCGACCTGGCCGAGGCCGGAGATCGTGATGTGGCGTCCGGCGACATCGGGCGAGCCGGTCACGCGCTCGAGCGTTGCCCGCAGCGACTCGTAGACGCCGAGGCTCGTCGGACCGGCGGGCTCGCCCGACCCGCCGACCGCGTCGGGGAGGCCCACGACGTGCTCGGTGCGCTCGCTGACGACGAGCATGTCGTCCGTCGTCGAACCGACGTCCTCCGCCGTGCGGTACAGGCCGTGCAGCGACTCGACGGCGTCGCCGAGGTCGAGGAACGCGGCGCGACGTCGCGCAGGGTCGAGGGTCGTGCCGGGCGGGAGGGCGATGACGGACTTGCCACCACCGGCGTCGAGTCCGGCGGCGGCGTTCTTGAGCGTCATCGCCGCCGAGAGGCGAAGAGCGTCGCCCAGGGCATCGCTCCAGTGCGGGTAGGTCCACAGGCGGGCGCCTCCCAGTGCGGAGCCGAGGACCGAGGAGTGCAGGGCGACGGCGATGAACAGGCCGCTGCGTCGTCCCTGGATCACCTCCACGCGCTCGTGCATGAAGTCGGGCAGGGGCAGAGTGTGCGTCATCGCGGGTCTTCCTTCGGCGGGCCTCGTGGGCAGTGCACTATGGACGCCGCGGCTTTGCGGCATCCGTTCTCATTTCACACCGCAACGGCGGAATGTTCAACCGTCTCCACGGCGAGTGAACACAATGCGCGGTGGGGCGGGCTTGCGACGGTGCTGAAACGTCACACTGTCCAGCTGTCGCCGAAGCCGTCGTCGTCGCTGTCTGCCGCTGTCGCGCTTGGTGCGGTGCACCCGGGCGTCGGCTGCCGACCGCTGTGTGGCCTGCGCGATCGGCGGCGGGCGTGGGCGGACTCCTGAAACGGGCTCGACAGCAGGCCGGCAGTGACGGAACGGTGCACAGTCGGGCGTTCCTGCTTCCGGCCGCCGGCTGAGCCTGCAGGCGGTCACGCTTCATCGGCCGCGAACGATCCCCGGTAGCATCGGCGGATGCCGGACGCCTACACCCACGGACACCACGAGAGCGTTCTGCGGTCGCACCGCTGGCGCACCGCCGAGAACTCCGCCGCCTATCTGCTGCCGCACCTTCGCATCGGGATGTCGATCCTGGATGTCGGCAGCGGTCCGGGCACGATCACTGCGGACCTCGCTGCTCGGGTGTCGCCCGGTCGCGTGGTGGGAACGGATGCCGCCGCCGCCGTCGTCGCGCAGGCCGGCGCCGAGCACACGGCCCCGAATCTGTCGTTCGAGGTGGGCGACGCCTACCGGCTGCCGTACGCAACCGGGGAGTTCGATGTCGTGCACGCGCACCAGGTGCTTCAGCACGTCGAGCGCCCTGTCGACATGCTGCGGGAGCTCGGGCGCGTGGCCGGCGAGGCGGGCCTGGTCGCCGCTCGTGACGTCGACTACCGCGGCGTCATCTGGTACCCGCTGATCCCCGCTCTCGACGAGTGGCTCGAGCTGTATCTCGTGACCCACCGTAGCGTCGCGGGAGAGCCGGCGGCGGGGCGACGTCTGAAGGCATGGGCCCGCGAGGCCGGCCTGGTCGACGTCTCGGCGACGGCGTCGCTGTGGCTCTTCGAAGACGAGGCCGATCGCTCGTGGTGGGGCGGCATGTGGGCCGACCGGGTGCTGCAGTCGGCGTTCGCCGACGCGGCTCGTGCGACCGGAGCGGACGACGCGCAGCTGCAGCGCATCTCCGACGGCTGGCGGGAGTGGGCCGCTGCCGAGGACGGCTGGCTGCTGATGCCCCACGGCGAGATCCTGGCGCGCGGTCACGCAGGTCGCCTCGGCGGAGCCTCGTAGGCTGAGATGGTGACCGAGCAGCCCGCCCCCGCAGAGCTTCCCGCCCGCAGCCGCCTCGTCCATGACGCGATCCGTGCTGCGGGAATCACCGGTGACATCGTCGTGCTGCCGGATGCCGCCTCCACCGCAGCGCTCGCCGCGGCCGCCCTCGGGATCGAGGTGGGGGCGATCGCCAACAGCCTCGTGTTCTGGTCGGACGGCGAGCCTCTTCTCGTGATGACCAGTGGTGCCCACCGCGTCGACACGGCCGCGCTCGCCGAGCGCCTCGGGCGGGGCAGGATCCAGCGAGCGACGGCCGAGCAGGTGCGAGAGGCGACCGGCCAGGCCATCGGCGGCGTGGCCCCGACGGGTCACCCGGCCCCGCTGACGACGATCATCGACCCCGATCTCGCCGGCTATCCCGAGATCTGGGCGGCCGGCGGCACGCCGCACACCGTCTTTCCCATGAGCTACGACGAGTTGGTATCGCTCACCGGCGGCACGGTCACCAAGGTCGACTGAGGCGACGGCCGGCGGCCGGAGCGTCAGCTCCGCTGAACGTAGTGACGGACGGTGTCGTCGCGTTCGACGAGGAACCGATCGTCTTCGGGGTAATAGACCGCCCGATCGAGGTCGGTGCCCGCGAAGCCTCGTACGTGCTCGATACTGTCCCACCGCGACACCGTCACGATCTCGGTGAGACCGTCGCCGAGGTCGCGCGTCAGCGTCCACGCGTCGCGATTCCCCGGCGTGGCACGGTACTCCTCGATGCCCGTGCGCTCGACGTACTCCACATACTCGTCGCGGTCGGCCGTGCGGATGACTCCGCGCCACATGCGGACCACCATCGGCTGCTCACTCATACCGACATCTTCGCCTCTGGTCCCGCGGAAGACGAGAGGCGTCCCTCGCCCGCTCTCACGCCAGCACGGTCGCTGAGCTCGAGTGATGCCCGCACGTTCCTGCGGGCGTGGCAGCGGCCCTCGGCCCGGGGGAGGGTCTGTCGAGGGCCGCTGACCTTCACCGTACGGCGTGACGGGGCGGCGCGTCCGGGGGGTTGATTTTCCGGCGTCGTGCGGGCTATACGTCGTGCGAGCTATACGTTGCGTGCGCGGTTGTGTACGCGCATCTCGCGGATCAGCGCAGGAGCACGGGCCCCGCGTCGACCGCGAACCGGAACAGGTAGTAGGGGTAGGTGCGCAGGTCCTCGCCCCCCTGATACTTCTCCTGACGATGCAGCTGGTTGGCGGTGAAATAGAGGTGCCGATCCTTCGCGACCGATATCGTGTCCGGCCACAGCATCCGCTCATCGTGGACGAGCGTCTCGATCGACCCGTCCGGTCGACGCCGCGTGATGGCGTTGTGCTCCCAGTTGGTGGCGTAGATCCGGCCTTCGTCGTCGGTTTCGAGACCGTCCGCAGCGCCGCCTTTGTCGCCTTCGTCGATGACCGTCGCGGCGACCTCCTCATCGCTGAGGCTCCGGTCGCGAAGAGCCGAGGTCGCCACCGAGTACCACCGGCGGCTGATCAACGGGCAGTACCAGAGCCGCTCGCCGTCGTGCGAGATCGCGATGCCGTCCGCTCCCATGGCGACCTGCTTCGCCGGCTCTCCGGGCGTGCGCTCGGCGAACGCTCGCCCTTCGGCCATCGGCACCATCTCCGAGGGCGGAACGGCCTTCGTGCTGGGGTGGTCGTGCAGCCTGCGCCACGCCCGTCCGGCGGCGAGGTCGACGACGATGATCCCGTTCGGACCCTGGTCGGAGGAGTCCGTGATGTAGGCGAAGCCACCGTCCCCGTGACGCAGGTCGAACCGGACGTCGTTGAGGTAGGTCGTCGCGAGGGCCACGTCGCGGTCGAACAGGATCGTCTGCACCACTTCGTCTGTCGACAGGTCGACGCAGACGAGTTTCGGGCCCCCGTGTTGCGTCGGCTGGAACAGCGGGCTGCCGGTGTCGAGGATCCAGAGCCGGTCTGCCGGGTCGACGACGATGCTCTGCACCGACACGAGGGCAGCCGGGTCCGCGTCGTCGGCGGGCCGATTGATGGCCTCGCTCGGGTAGGGCACCGGCTTTCCATCGACCAGCTCCACCACGGTGGCCGGCACGTCGTCGCCCCACTTGGGGAAGTTGACGAAGATCCGGCCGGTGTGGGACACGCTGACTCCGGTAGGCATCGGCCCCCCGTCGAACGCGTGCACCACCTCGAGTCGGCCACGGGCGGTGTCACTGCTGTCCTTCACGCGCTCCTGCGTGGCTGCGAAGAAATCGTTCGTCATGATCGGACCTCCTGTGCCGGCGCCCTCGGCGAGACCGGCTCTGTCGAATGAGAATCTGGCGAGTGAAGACGCTCCGTCGGATGTCCGTCGCGTCAGCCGGTCGGCGCCACCGGGAAGCGCAGCGTGGCCGCCACCGGCGAGCCGTCCATGAGGTCGCGGCGACGGACCGCGCGCACCGTCCCGCCGGTGTGAAGCACGCGGGCGGCGATCTCGTCGACGAGCCGCGGCGAGTCCGGATCGCCGTCAGCGCGGGCGAGCTGCCCGAAATCGTCGACGGTGCCCTGATCGTCGGCGTCGAGGTCGAAGCGCAGCTCGTCGATGGCGGCCTGCGCAGCGGCCGCCGCAACTTCGGCGACCTTGCTCGTGGCCAGTCCCTGGGCGCGCAGCGTGCCGAACCGCTCTTTCCACTCCGACGTCTCGGCGGCCCGCAGCTCGTCCAGGCACTCTCGGGCGAACCGCTCGATCTCGGCGTCGTCGAGCGACTCCGGATGCGCGTCGATTCCCTTCGCCAGGAGCGCTGAGTGGGTGTTGACGGCTCGGTACGCCGGCTCGAGGGCGGTGGCGGCCGAGAGGATCAGGGGCACGCCGTCGGGGACCACCTTGACGACCTCGTCCTGCACGATGCGGCAGAAGCGCTCGCGCTCGTCGCGCTCGCCGTTGGCGCCCTGTGCTCGATGGCGATCGAGCCGGCCGTCGTTCTCCGCGTGGACGAGTGTGAGGCCGTGGTCCTCGGGCAGCGACAGGGGGTGCTCGAACGGGCCGTGGTCGGGACCGATCTCGGTCAACCGCACCAGTCCCTCGGCCAGCTGCAGCACGAAGGCGCGCCCCGGGTAGGCGGTCGCGCGCAGCAGCGGGGCCGCATCGAAGCGATCGCCGACGGTCACCACGTCGCCCAGATGATTGGCGAGCCGGAACGCCTCGATGATGCCGGGAGCGGCGAAGACGACGATCGAACGCGATTGATGTTCCCAGAAGTCGTCGTCGTTGAGGAGTTCTTCGAGCCTGCCGATCACGTCGTCGCGGGCCCCATGCTCGAGCTCGCGTGCGGAAAGCCGCCGGTCGACCTCGTCGATGGCGTTGCGCAGTGCGATCCGGATCCGCTCGTGGTCCTGCGGGAGGGGAGAGGACGCCAGCGCCAAGGTCACCGAAGGATCGGCGCGACGGTCGATGAGATCGATCAGCTGGGTCTGTTCGGGGATGTCGGCAGGAAGCATGTGAGCGACGCTAGGCGCCCCGATTCCGTGAGCCCAAGGGGGTTGCGGATGCCTCGGGATCGTTCTAAACCGTCAGCCGCGTCCGATGCGGCGCTCGAGCTCGGCGGCCGCACCCATGGTGAAGCCGGTGAGAGCAGCGACATCCGCGCCGTCGCCCGCCTCGGTCGCGGGCCACGTGATCGCGATGGCCGCAGCGGGCCATCCGGCGTGATCGCGCACGACGGCGCCGACCGAGCGCAGGCCGAGGGTGACCTCGCCGTCCTCGGACGCCCAACCGCGCACGCGCACCTCGCGGAGGATCTCGCGCAGCTCGCCGGGTCTGCGCGGACCGCGTCCCGTGCGGTCGGCGAAGGCCGCGGCATCCGGGTACAAGGCGCGCACCTGTGCGCGAGGGAGGGCCGCCAGCATCGCTCGGCCCGTGGCCGTGAGGTGCGCAGGCAGCCGGACGCCGACGTCGGTGACCAGCGCGGGGCGCCGAGGTGCGCGCTCCTCCACGATGTACATCACGTCGCGGCCGTGCATCACCGCCAGGTGGGCGCTCTCGTGGGTCCGGTCGGCGAGCTCGGCCAGAACGGGCCGACCGAGTCGTGCGAGGGGCTCCTGCCGCGCGAAGCCGCCCGCGAGCTCGAACGCGGCGATGCCGAGGCCCCATCGCCGGTCCTCGGGCAGGTGCACGACGAAGTGGTGCTCCTGCAGCGTCGAGAGCAGGTGATAGATGCTCGACCGCGGGATGCCGAGCCCTGTTGCGATGGAGCGCGCCGGCACCGGACCGCGCTGTCGCGCCAGGTAGGACAGCACCCGCAGCGTCTGGTCGGCGGCGGGCACCTGTGGGCGTGCGGCAAGGGCTCGCGAACTGTCTGGCATGTCAGACACAGGATGCCACGATCCGCTGTCGCACGGCAGGGGGCCGGTGTGGAATCGAGGCATGGCCGCACCGTCTCAGAGCGCTCTCCTCGCCGACCCCACCGTCGTCCGGATCGGCGAGGCGCCGCTGCGCCCCGACGAGGTCGTCGCCGTCGCACGCCACGATGCCCGTGTGGTCGTCTCGGATGAGGCGCTCGCGCGCGTCGCGGCGGCCCGCACGCTCGTGGAAGGGCTTGCGGACGACCCCGAGCCCCATTACGGCATCTCGACCGGCTTCGGCGCCCTCGCCACGACGTTCATCGCCCCCGAGCGTCGCGTGCAGCTGCAGGCCAGCCTCATCCGCTCCCACGCCGCCGGCACCGGCCCCGAGGTCGAGCGCGAGGTCGTGCGGGCACTGATGCTGCTGCGCCTGCAGACGCTGGCGACCGGCCATACCGGCGTTCGCCCGGTCGTCGTCGAGACCTACGCCGCCATGCTCAACGCCGGCATCACCCCGATCGTGCGCGAATACGGTTCGCTGGGCTGTTCGGGCGATCTGGCGCCCCTCTCGCACGTCGCGCTGGCCGCGATGGGTGAGGGACGGGTCCGCGACGCCGCGGGAGCCGAGCTCGACGCCGCCGAAGCGCTGGCTGCGGCTGGGTCCGCACGCCTGGACGCTCCGGGCGAGGCGCCGGCGCCGCGAGAGGGTGCGGGGGGCATTCGTCCGCTCGTCCTGCGCGAGAAGGAGGGGCTCGCCCTCATCAACGGCACCGACGGCATGCTCGGGATGCTGCTGCTCGCGCTTCACGACCTGTCGATGCTCCTCGATACCGCCGATGTCGCCGCGGGCATGTCGGTGGAAGCGCAGCTGGGCACCGACGCGGTCTTCGCCGCCGACCTGCAGGCGCTGCGGCCCCAGGTAGGGCAGGCGGCCTCGGCGGCGAATCTGCGCGCCGTGCTCGCCGACTCGCCCATCATCGCGTCGCACCGCGACCCGTCGGTGTGCACGCGCGTGCAGGACGCCTACTCGCTGCGATGCTCGCCCCAGGTGCACGGGGCGGCGCGCGACACCGTGGAGCACGCCCGGCTCATCGCGTCGCGCGAACTGGCGGCCGCCGTCGACAACCCGGTCATCACCGACGACGGGCGGGTGCAGTCCAACGGCAACTTCCACGGCGCACCGGTCGCCTACGTGCTCGACTTCCTCGCGATCGCCGTCGCGGACGTGGCCTCCATCTCGGAGCGCCGAACCGATCGAGCTCTCGACCCCGCGCGCAGCCACGGACTGCCGCCGTTCCTCGCGCACGAGGTGGGTGTGGACTCCGGGCTCATGATCGCCCAGTACGCCGCGGCCGGAATCGTCTCGGAGCTCAAGCGGCTCGCCGTGCCGGCGTCGGTGGATTCCATCCCGTCGTCCGCGATGCAGGAGGATCACGTCTCGATGGGCTGGGCCGCAGCGCGCAAGCTGCGCCGCGCGATCGACGGCCTGTCGCGCGTGCTCGCGATCGAGGTGCTGACGGCAGCCCGCGCACTCGACCTGCGCGCGCCCCTGCGGCCTGGCCCGGTGACCGGCGCCGTGCGCGACCTCGTCCGTTCGGTCGCCGACGGGCCGGGCTCGGACCGCTTCCTCTCGCCCGAGATGGAGGCCGTCACGCAGCTCGTCGCCGGCGGCGCGGTGGCACGCGCCGCGTTCGGGGATCCGGCGGAGCGCTAGCTCAGCGCGCGGCGAGCGGCGGAAGCGTCGCCGCGACCTGGAGCCAGGGGACGGATGCGTCGGGGCGCGCCGCCGCGCCGCGGGCATCCCCGTCGCAGCGGACGACGACCGCCCAGTCCTCGAGCGACGTGCCGGCCTCACGCAGCCGATCGCGCAGCCGCCGCACCGCCTTGATGCTGGGCCGGCCGCCCACCGAGACGTGTGCCATGTGCGTGGCGATGAGGGCGGATGCTGCGCCCACGAGTGCGCTCGGGATATCGAGCCGTCGCCCCAGCCGCACGGCGATCTCGGCGCCGCGCTCGGCGTGGCCGTACGAGGTGATGCGGCCGTTGCGTCGCCGTATGGTCTCGGGCTTGCCGATGTCGTGCCACAGCGTCGCGAGGACGAGGAGCTCTCGCTCGTCGGGGGTCGCACCGGCTTCGTCGGCGTGCTGGGCTGCGAGATCGGCAGCCCACAGCGAGTGGACGAGCACATCGCCCTCGGGGTGCCATGCCGGATCCTGCGGTGTCTGCGCCAGGGCGGCCATCTCGGGGATCTCATCGATCAGCCCTTCGGCGCGCAGGCGCTGCGACGGCGTACCGGGCTCACGCAGCGCGGCGCGGAAGCGTTCGCCGCGTTCGCGGTCGGTGCGGGCTCGGATGCCGGCCATGACTCCATTCGATCAGCCCAGGCGGGCGCTCGCAACGGTCGTGGATGTCTGTCATGCCAGACAGCGTCGTGGCCCGGACCGTTGCCGCACGGGCGATGGACGTGTGGAATCGACCCATGACCGACACGATCGACACGCGCCCGGCCTCGGGGGGTGCCGCGCGCATCGTCCGCGCTCCGCGGGGCCCGGAGCGCACCGCGAAGAGCTGGGGCGCCGAAGCGGCGAAGCGGATGCTCATGAACAATCTCGATCCGGAGGTCGCCGAGCACCCCGAGGATCTCGTGGTCTACGGCGGCACGGGCAAGGCGGCTCGCAGCTGGGAGGCGTTCGACGCGATCGTGCGCACGCTCGACGAGCTCGAGCCGGATGAGACGCTGCTGGTCCAGTCGGGCAAGCCGGTCGGCGTCTTCCGCACGCACGAGTGGGCGCCGCGCGTGCTCATCGCCAACTCGAATCTGGTCGGCGACTGGGCGACCTGGCCGGAGTTCCGCCGCCTCGAGCAGCTGGGGCTGACGATGTACGGCCAGATGACCGCGGGCTCGTGGATCTATATCGGCACGCAGGGCATTCTCCAGGGGACCTACGAGACCTTTGCGGCGGTCGCCCGTTCCCTCCGGGCGTCGCAGGGCTCCGCGACCGCCGACCTCACCGGAACGCTCACCCTCACCGGCGGCTGCGGCGGGATGGGCGGTGCTCAGCCCCTGGCGGTCACCCTCAACAGGGGAGCGGTGCTGGTCGTCGACGTCGACGAGTCACGCCTGGCGCGACGCGTCGAGCACGGCTACCTCGACGAGTACACCGCCGATCTCGACGCGGCTGTCGCGCGAGCGATGGCGGCGAAGGACGCCGGCGAGGCGCGATCGATCGGCGTGGTCGGCAATGCCGCCGAGGTGTTCCCCGAGCTGCTCCGCCGGCAGCAGGCGGGCGATGTCGGCATCGACATCGTGACGGATCAGACCAGTGCGCACGACCCTCTGGCGTATCTGCCGATCGGCGTGGCGTTCGAGGACTGGAAGGCCGAGGCATCCGTCGATCCGGAGGATTTCACCCGCCGGGCACGCGCGTCGATGGCTGCGCACGTGGCGGCGATGGTGGGATTCCAGGATGCCGGTGCCGAGGTCTTCGACTACGGCAACTCGATCCGCGCCGAGGCGCAGCTGGGCGGCTTCGATCGCGCGTTCGCCTTTCCGGGATTCGTGCCGGCCTACATCCGGCCGCAGTTCGCCGAGGGCCGGGGGCCGTTCCGGTGGGTCGCGCTCTCGGGCGACCCCGAGGACATCCGCAAGACCGACCAGGCGGTGAGGGAGCTGTTCCCCGACAACGCCGGGCTCGTGCGCTGGCTCGAGAAGGCCGGCGAGGCGGTGCACTTCGAAGGACTGCCGGCTCGCATCTGCTGGCTGGGATATCAGGAGCGCCACCTCGCGGGCCTGAAGTTCAACGAGATGGTCGCCTCCGGTGAGCTCTCGGGGCCGATCGTCATCGGCCGTGATCACCTCGACGCCGGATCGGTCGCGTCGCCGTACCGCGAGACCGAGGCGATGGCCGACGGCTCGGACGCGATCGCCGACTGGCCGCTGCTGAACGCGCTGCTGAACACCGCGTCGGGCGCGGCATGGGTCTCGATCCACCACGGCGGCGGCGTGGGGATCGGCCGCAGCATCCACGCGGGCCAGGTCACCGTCGCCGACGGCACCGCGCTCGCTGCCGAGAAGCTGGCGCGCGTGCTCACCAACGACCCCGGCACCGGCGTCATGCGCCACGTCGACGCCGGCTACGACCGGGCGAAGGAGGTCGCGCGCGAGCGGGGCCTCACGGTGCCGATGCTCGAGGACTGAGCACGTCTGTGTCCCGATTTCGCGCACTCCCGGCACTCCACGCGGCCGGAAATGGGACACGATGGGCGGAGAGCGGGACATGAGGGGGCGGATGCCGTGACCACGACGCTGATCGACAACATCGGCGAGCTGACGACCAACGTCGCCCGCGACGGCGACCCGTGCGGCACGCTCCGAGACGCCGCCGTGCTCATCGAGGGATCCAGGATCGCGTGGACGGGGCGGGCCGGCCAGATCGATGCGGTGCTCTCGGCACGCGGACTGCCGCGAGAGCCCGGTCATGAGCGGACCGATGCCCGCCTCGAGGTCGCCCGACCGGACAACGGGAACCACTCGCGCTCGCGCCGGCCCGACGAGGTCTCGCGCGGACCCAACCGGCTGCGGCGCCTCGAAGTCGTCGACGCCGGCGGCCGCGCGGTGATCCCGGGGTTCGTCGACAGCCACACCCATCTCGTCTTCGGGGGCGACCGCGCCGATGAGTTCGAAGCGCGCATGACCGGCACGCCCTATGCCGCGGGCGGAATACGCCGGACGGTCGCGGCGACGCGTGAAGCCAGTGACGAAGAGCTCCGAGCGCGGCTCGCCGCTTTCGTGTCGGAGCTGCACCGTCAGGGAACGACGACGTTCGAGATCAAGACGGGCTACGGGCTGACCGTCGCCGACGAGGCCCGCCTCGCCCGCCTGGCGGCCGAAGTCACCCCCGAGGTGACGTTCCTCGGCGCCCACGTGGTGCCCGCCGAGTACGCCGATCGCCGCGATGAGTATGTCGACCTGGTGTGCGGCGACATGCTGCGCGCCTGCGCACCGCACAGCCGGTGGGTGGACGTCTTCTGCGAACGCGGAGCCTTCACGGCTGCCGAGAGCGAGCGGGTGCTCGTCGCGGGGGCGCGGCACGGCCTCGAGCCGCGGGTGCACGGCAATCAACTCGGACCCGGTGAGGGGGTGCGTCTCGCGGTGGCGATGGACGCGGCATCCGTTGATCACTGCACCTTCCTGAGCGCGGACGACATCGCGGCCCTCGCCGGATCGAGCACCGTCGCGACGCTGCTGCCGGGCGTGGAGTTCTCGACGCGACAGCCCTACCCCGACGCCCGGCGGCTCATCGACGCGGGGGTCACGGTCGCGCTCGCAAGCGACTGCAATCCGGGATCGAGCTTCACCAGCTCCATGCCGTTCATGATCGCCCTGGCGGTGCGTGAGATGGGCATGACGCCGGCCGAGGCCGTATGGGCGGCGACCGCCGGGGGAGCGCGGGCACTGCGCCGGCACGACGTGGGCGCGATCGCGCCCGGCGCGCCCGCGGACATCTTGCTGCTCGACGCGCCGACGCGTGTGCATCTGGCCTACCGACCAGGCGTGCCTCTCATCGCGGGCGTCTACAAGAGCGGCGCGCGCGTCTGACCGCCGGCCTCAGCGTGGCGACTCGAAGCTCCAGTCCTCGGGGTCGGTCGCTGTCGCGACGTCCCAGTCGTCGACCGGCCAGGTGAAGGTCGCAACGGCGCAGGTCGGCATGTGGCCGATGCGATCCCCCGAGAGTCGCGCGGCCAGCTCGCTCATCCCGGGGTCGTGTGCGACGACGATCACCGCCTGGGCGCCGCTCGCGGCGGCTGCGGCCAGCAGCCGGTCGGCGGACGCGCCGTACAGCTCGGCGTCGAGGGTCACAGGCACCCCCAGCTCGGCCGCGAAGGCCTCGGCGGTGGTCCGGGCTCGCAGCGCGGTGCTCGAGAGGATCGCGTCGGGATGGAAGCCGGTGCCGGCGAGACGCCCGGCCATGCGAGGCGCATCGCGCCGGCCGCGCTCGTTCAGCGGTCGATCGTGATCGGCGAGCGCATCGTCGCCCCAGTCCGATTTCGCGTGCCGCACGAGCACCAGTGTGATTCCGCGCGTCGTCATCGACCCACCGCCTTTCCTGCCAAGAGCTCGAGCACGCAGAGCGCCGCGAGGCGGACGGTGCGCCCGTCGGGGGCATCGGCCGTCGCGTCCACCTCGACGATATCGGCGCTGCGCAGCCGGGAGTCGGATGCCGCGGCACGCACCAGAGCGCGCAGCTCCCACGCCTGCAGTCCTCCCGGAACGGAAGCCGGGCACCCCGGCGCGACGGAGCGGTCGCAGACGTCGATGTCGATGTCGAGATGGACCGGACCGTCGCCCGCGCCCGCGATCGCCAGGGCCTCGGCGACGACATCATGGGCGCCGCGACGGCGGACGTCGTCGAGGGAGATCACCGTGATGCCGAGCTCGGCGGCGCGTCGCGCATAGGCCGCCGAGTTCGCGAAGTCGGCGATGCCGAGCTGGACGATCCGCCGCGGGTCGAGTCCGTCCTCGACGAGCCGGCGCACCGGCGAGCCGTTCGAGACGCCGTCGCGCAGGTCGAGATGGGCGTCGATCGTAATGAGACCGGTCGATTCCGCGCCTTGCACGACCCCGTAGGTGAGGGAGTTGTCGCCGCCGAGGGCGATGACGAGGTCTGCCCGCTCGCGCAGGGCCGCCACGGCGGTGCGCACCGACTGCTCGCCCGCCGGCCCGTCCGGCTCGTCGATGTCGCCGACGTCGGCGATCCGGAGGATCTCGTTCAGGTCGACGGAAGCAGGGGCGAGGACGGTGGGACTGTAGCGCCGCAGCGCCTCTCGCACGGCGGCCGGCGTCGCATGCGCGCCGGTCGGCGAGAGCGACGTCCGGAATGCGGGGATGCCCACGATCGCGGCATCCCACGTCCCGTCGTCCCTTCCGTCTTCGGAGGGGGAGGGCCACGCGCCGGCGCGCGGCCAGAGAGGGTCGTGATTCAGCGCCACGGACCCGACGCTACCGCGCCGCCGCGCCCGCGTCAGGCCGACACGTAGACCCACGCCCGACGGCCGGAGGCCAGGACGACGGCGGCCCGCCGGTACAGTGCCACCTCGTACTCGTCGGACGCTTCCAACTCGTCTTCCGTGACCCACAGGGCTGTGCCCACGACCTTGTCGAGGGGGTTCCCGGTGGGGCGCACGATCGGGTGCACGGCGAGTCCAGACAGATCCACGACGCGGCGGTCCTCGATCTCGGCGTAGTCGACGGTGTAGCCCGGCAGGATGTCGTCGTCACCGTCCAGCAGACGCCCGAACGTGTCGAGCTGCACGTCGGCGGAGCGGAGCGTCCCGTAGCTGAACAGGAGCAGGTCGGGCGGGGCGGACGGGGCGAGAGGAGCGGGCTGTTCGGCGGCCACGAGGCCAGGGTACCGCCGCGACTACCCGAGCACTGCGTGGGCGATCGAGAAGATCGCGAGTCCGGCCAGCGCGCCGACCACCGTGCCGTTGAGGCGGATGTACTGCAGGTCGCGTCCGACCATGAGCTCGATCTTCTCGGTCGTCTCGGCCGGGTCCCACCGTTCGACGGTGTCGGTGATGATCGACGCGATGTCATGGCGATAGCGGTCCACGAGGAACACGGCGGCACCGGTCACCCAGGCGTCCACACGGCTCTGCAGGGCGGCATCCGTGGTCAGTCGCTGACCGACCTCGGCGAGAGCCTCGGCGGCGCGCCGGCGCAGCCCGCTGTCGGCGTCGGCCAGCGAGCGCAGCAGCCCCGACTTCGCCGTGTTCCACGCCTCGGCGGCGAGCTCGCGCACGCGCGGGCTGTCGAAGACGGTGTGCTTGGCGTCTTCGAAGCGGCCGATCGTGGCGGGGTCGTGCTGGAGGTTGTCGGCGAGCCGGGAGAGGTAGCCGTCGATCGCCCGCCGGGCCTGATGCTCGGGGTCCCGGCGCACGGCGGCGACGAACTTGACCGCCTCGTTGTAGACGGTGTCGTCGACGAGGCGCTGGGCGACGGACGGCACCCACGACGGCAGCCGGCGCGAGACGAGCCCGGTGAAGGCCGCCTGATTCGCTTCCAGCCACGCGCTGATCGTATCGAGGGCCATGTCGACCGTGCCGTGGTGCGCGCCCGACTCGACGATGCGGCCCAGCCACTCGCCCAGCGGCGGACCCCACTCGGGCGCGATGAGATGCTCACGCGCGAGGTCCTCGATCACGTCCTGGACGTCGTCGTCGCTCAGGGCCTGCAGCACGCTGGAGGCCATGACCGAGGCCTCGGCCGCGACGCGTTCGGCATGCTCGGGCTCGGCGAGCCATTCGCCGAGCCGCCGGGCGATCGCCGTGGACTCGAGCTTGGTGCGCACCACGTCGCCGCGCAGGAACTCGGTCTCGACGAACTCGCCGAGCGTCCGCCCGATCTCGTCCTTGCGGCTCGGGATGATCGCGGTGTGCGGGATGGGGATTCCGAGGGGGTGCCGGAACAGCGCGGTCACGGCGAACCAGTCGGCCAGCGCCCCGACCATGCCGCCTTCCGCAGCCGCGCGCACGTAGGCGAAGGCGGGGATGTCCTGCTGGAACGCGAAGGCGATCGCGAACAGGACCGCCATGAAGACGAGGGCGCCGAGGGCGACGCCCTTCATCACGCGCAGCGCGCGTCGCCGCTCCTGGTCGGCGGGGCTGAGCAGATGTGTCGGGGTCTGCGCCATGGCGTCATCCTCGCACGCGTGGTCGGGTCAGTCGTCGAGCCGGGCGGTGAGATCGTCGCACCACTCGAGGGCGAGCCGGTTCGATCGGAGGCCGTAGTCGAGCGTCGCCCGCTGGAACTGGAACACGTCGGTGAAGTCGGGTGCGATCTCGCTCGCGTCCACGCCGCGTGCGACGCCCTCGAGCTCGGCGAGGTCTGCCGCCACCCGTGCGCGGATCGTATCGAGGACCTGGCGGCGCTCCGCGGTGTCGGGGAGCAGTCCGAGGAAGAACGTGCGCGCGAGCGCGATCTTCTCGACGTCGGAGCCCGAGATCGGAGACAGCATCCATTCCCGCCAGGCCCGGTGTCCGGCATCCGTCACCGTGTAAGGCCTGGTGCCGCGTGCGTCGCCACCTGCCTCGGCGATGGTGGCCAGTTCCTGCTCGGCGAGCTGTTTGAGGGCGCGCTGGATGCTGCCGAAGCTCGCGCTGTAGAACAGCGAGACACCCTGCTGGAACAGACGCTGCACCGCGTAGAGAGAAAGGGGTCCGTGCAGGATCAGCAGTCCGAGGATGACCTGTTGCATTGCGCCTCCCGGTTCGATATACCTAGGAGAGATATCTAGGAGGTATATCTGTGAGTGATGTCGGCATCGATCGTCGCACGAGGGGTGTCCGAGTGCCCGAGCGCCTCGCCGCGGACATGGCGCGGGTCGCTGCCCGGAGCGATCGCGCACGTGCTCGTCGCCATCTGCCCCCTGCGCAGATCCTTGTCCAGGCGCCGAGGTTCGAGTTCGCCTGGGGCGAGCGAGCGCGGCGGTTCCACGCCGCCAGCGTCGGCAAGTCCCTCACCGCCACGCGGGCGTTCCAACTAGCCGAAGCGGGTGCCGTCGATCTCGACGCGCCGATCACCCGGGCATTGCCCCGAGAGGACTGGCGCGGCCTCTTCCTCCGCGGGGGCGAGGATCATGCCGAGAAGGTGACGGTGCGGCACCTCCTGTCTCATACCAGCGGAGCAGCCGACTACTTCGGAGGTCGAGTCGCTGAGGGGCTCTCGTTCGAGAGATCCCTCTCCGTGGAGCCGGATCGGCACTGGAGTGCCGCCGACCTCCTCGCCTTCAGCCGCGACCGTCAGCAGCCGGTCGGCGATCCCGGTCAGCGCTTCTCGTACTCCGACACGGGCTATGTGCTTCTCGGCCGGGTCGTCGAGGAGGCGGGCGGCGCCGCCCTGGGTGGACAGCTGCACGCGGGCATCTTCGCGCCCGCCGGCATGGCGGACTCGTGCCTGCTGTTCCACACCTTGCCTGGCGGCGTCGTCTCGACCGCTCCGGACCCCGCCGCTGAGCTCGACATCGCGCCGTTGTGGCTGGGCGACGATGAGCGAAGCCGTTCCCGCTGCCTGAGCTGCGACTGGGGCGGCGGAGGAGTGGTCACAACTCTCGACGACCTCGCGCGCTTCTGGTCGGCGTGGGAGCGCGGCGATCTCGTCGGCGGTGACTCCCGAGAGGCGATGGCGCGCGACCGCAATCGGTTCCGGGCCGGCATCCGCTACGGCGAAGGCCTCATGAGGTTGCGATACGACGGGTTCTCGCCCTTCCTGCGGGGCCTCCCGCGACCGGTGGGCCACCTCGGGGTGACAGGCGCGCACGCCTTCACGGTGCCAGAGCTCGGCATCCGTGTCGTCATGAACTTCCACTCCACTCGCGAGATGATCCGAAGCTTCCGCGTGCACATCGAGCTCGTCCGGCTGCTCACCCGCGCGATCGGAGCCTGACGGGTCACTCCTCGATCGGCCCCAGCCACGCCGTGGCGACGGTGGCGTGCGCCGACTCGGGATCGGACGGATGGAACAGGCCGGCGAGGACGTCCCGGTACAGCCGGCTGAGCTCGTTGCCGGCGAAATACGACGATCCTCCCGTGACGAGGACGGCGTCGTCGACGGTCGCCTTCGCCACCGTGACAGCCCGATGCTTGACGCCGGCGAGCAGCGAGAACCAGCGTCCGCCGTGGTCGGCCAGCGCGTCGACATCGCGGCACAGTGCGTCGAGCTGCGGTGTGAGGCCGTCGTACGCGAGCGCCATCTCGGCGATGCGCCAGCGGATGTCGGGATCCTGGCTATACGCCTTCTCGGTCTTCTTCGACGTGCGCTTGTGCGCGGTGGCGACCGCGAGATCCAGCGCGCGCCGAGCGATGCCGGTGTAGACCGACGCCAGCAGCAGCTCGAACACGCTGAAGATGCCGAAGACGAGCGGGTCGGGGCTGGGGCCCGGCGCCAGGCGCCGCACGACTCGATCCGCCGGCGCGAGCGCCCCGTGCAGCTCGGTCGTGCGGGATTGCGTGCCGCGCATGCCGAGGGTGTCCCAGTCGTCGCGCACGATGACGCGGTCCGCCTGCACCTCGGAGCGCGGCACGAAGGCGTAGACCAGCTGCGGGGCGTCCGGAGACGAGGTGTCGAGGCCGTGCAGCCCGAGCTGCGTCCACACCGGGGCGAGCGAGGTGAAGATCTTCGTACCCGTGAACGCGTAGCCCCCGTCGGGGAGCGGCGCGGCATCCGTCCCGCTCCCGAAGAGCACCAGGTCGTTGCCCGCCTCACTGATCCCGAAGGCGAACACCTCGCCGGCCGCAGCCCCCTCCTGCACGAAGCGCAGCGCATCGCTCCCGCGGTCGGCGAGCACCTTGGCCACGCCCGTCCACACCAGGTGCATGTTGATCGCGAGGGCCGTCGCCGGCGCGGCGCCGGCCAGGCGCTGCTGCAGGGCGGATGCCTCGGCCAAGCCGAGTCCCGAACCGCCCAGATCCCTCGGCACGAGGATCGCGAGGTAGCCCGCGGCCTTCAGGTCGGCGAGGTCCTCGTCGGGGAAGGTGTTCTCGCGGTCGTGGACGGCGGCGCGCTCGCGGAAGCGCTCGAGCAGCTCGTCGGAGAGGATCTCGGCCGGGTCGAGTCGGGTCACGCTCCTCATTCTTGCGCCATGATGAGCGCATGTCGCCACTGACCGGCAGTCTCATCCCCGCTGCGCAGCGGCAGACCATCGACTCGCTCGTGGACGCCGTCGACCTCGATCACGGCGACGTGATGAGCAAGCGCAGCGGATTCCTCATCATGCTGGTGCTGTCAGGCATCATCGCTGTCGCGGGGATCCTCACCGACTCCACGGCCACGGTGATCGGTGCGATGATCATCGCACCTCTCGGCACCCCGATCCTCGGGATCGCGGTCGGGCTCGTGGTGGGCCGCATCGCCCTGGTCGGCAGGTCCATCCTCTGGGTTGTGGGCGGTGTCGTCATCGTGGTGGCCCTCGGCGCCCTCGCATCCGCCCTGATCGCCGATCCGTCCCGGCTGGTCGGCAACTCGCAGATCTCGGGGCGCACGTCGCCTGGGCTGCTCGACATGATCGCGGCGCTGGCGACGGGCACTGCCGGTGCGTTCGCGATGTCGCGTCGCGACCTCAGCGCCGTGCTGCCGGGGGTCGCCATCGCCATCTCACTCGTGCCGCCGCTCGGCGTCGTCGGCGTCACGGCGGGTCAGGGCGAGTGGGCCGCGGCCTTCGGTGCGCTCATGCTCTTCCTCTCCAACGTCATCGCCCTGGTCATCGCCGGCAGCATCGTCTTCACCCTCGCCGGCTACGCGCGTGACCCGTTGGCATCTCGCACCGCGAATCGTCGTCGCGCGTACGTCTTCGTCGGGGTGCTGAGTGCCGTGATCGTGCTGCCGCTGGCGGCGAACACGGTCGTCGGCGTGGCGCTGGCTCGGTGGGGCGAAAGCATCCAATCAGCGACGGAGGAATGGATCGACCAGACCCAGGGCGCCCGCGTGGGCGACGTGACATGGCACGCCACCACAGCCGTCGTCTCGATCACGTCACCGCAGGGCGACGTGCCTCCCATCGACGACCTGGCGAGCCGGCTGGACCTGCCGTCGTTCCTCGGGGTCACCCTCGACGTCGACGAAGGCGCCCAGTACCACGTTCGCTGAGTCGCGCCGGGTCGTCAGCTGACCGGCGCCAGCTGGGCGATCGCCGTGCGCACTGCGTCGATGGTCTCCTCTGGCCGGTCCCGGTGTGGCGAGTGTCCGGCGCCCTCGACGACGGACATCGAGAAGCGCGGATTCCGCGCCACCACGTCCTCGGCCGGTTTCCCTCGGAAGATCGAGTACACCGCTGGATCGGATGCGATCACGTGCGTGGGCACGTCTATCCGCAGCGCTGTCGCCCGCACGTCCCACTCCGGGTTCTGAGAGCTCGTCTGCTCGACCGCCCAGCGGCTGGCCTGGCGCGCCGACAGCGACTTGAGCTCCACGTCCTGGGGGTGCCAGTGCGGGTGCTCGGTCCGCACCGCCGCCTCGCTCGGATCGGCGAACGATCGCGTCTGGCTGTCGCGCACGATGTCGCGATCGCGGTCGGTGAGCGCGATGGCGGGGTCGATCAGGATCAGGCGGCGCGTCCACGAGGGATCCTCGGCGGTGGCGATGACGGATGCCGCGCCTCCGAGCGAGTGACCGATGACGAGGTCCCACGCCCCGCTTCCGTCGCCGACGGCGGGCTCCGGCCTGGTCACGACGAGGTCCGCGGAGTAGGCGGCCAGGCGATAGTCCAGGGCTCGTGGAGCCGTCCCGTGCCCCCGCAGGTCCACGGCATCCGCCCGCCAGCCGGCTTCTGCCAGCGCCACGCCGTAGCGCCACATCAGCGCTCCGTTCGAGCCGAGCCCGTGCACCAGGAGCGCGCGACGGTCGGCGTCGGGCGAACCCCACGAGAGGCGGGGGAGGGAGACGGGAGCCAGCATGCGACCAGCCTAGAAGGCGTCGACGGGTTGTCTCGCACGACAAGATGGAGGCATGACCTCGGAGGCGAATCCCGATTTCGAGCCCGCTGCAGCCCACCTCGACGCGACCCTCGCGGAGCGCAGAGGCGGAACCCTCGCCAAGTCGGCTCGCACCGCGGCCTCGTTCGCACTCGCGATCCTGACCGGTGACACGGTCAGCGGACCCTCCGAGACCGACCTGGTCGTCTCGCGGCGCGACACCGGCAACGAGGTCCTGCGCGTGTCTGCCGGCTCGCTCGAGGAAGCCGACCGCCTCCTCTCGACGGTCCGCGCCGATCTGCGGACCAAGTCCGTCGCAGAGTTCGTCGCCGAGTGGCGGGCCTGACAGTTCCCACCCGGCCGGCCTCGCCCTCGCGTGCCGGGGGAGGATAGGCACATGATCTCGACCGACATGGCCCTGGCACTGCGAGACGCCGGCCTGGTGTGGCACCCGCACTCGGGCGACCGGTTCCAGCTGGACGAACCGGAGTTCGACGCCGACGTCTTCACGGTGAGCGAGATGACGATCGAGCCGCGGGAGTACCCGACCGGACGGATTCTGGCCTTCAACGGCACGACGGAGTGGGCGCTGGACTCGGTCGCGCTCGAAGATGCGCTGTGGCTGCCGCACGAGCATCAGCTCCGCGAGCTGCTGCGTGGGGCGTTCCGCTCGCTCCGCCGCTTGACCGACACCCACGAGGTGGAGATCGCCCTCCGGCAGCCCGGCGGGGAGGAGGCGGTGCTCGTGTTCCAGCATCCCGAGCCGGCCGACGCGTACGCGCTCGCCGTCAGGGAGCTGCTGCGTCGCATCGAGTGAGCTAGAGGATCGTCTGCACCGGCTCGGTGTCGGGGATCGGGCTCGCGTCGCGGTTGCGCAGATCGGGGAATCCGCGCACGAACACGATCGCCACGATCAGTCCCACGACGGCGAACGAAGCCGCCGCCACATATGCGCCGGTCGGTCCGATGTCGTCGATGAGGAAGCCGGCGATGGCCGATCCCGCGGCGGCGCCGATCAGCTGGCCGGTGCCCACCCAGCCGAACGCCTCGGCGGTGTCGCTGAACTTCACGCTCGCCGACGTCATCGCGAAGAGCACGGCGAGGGCCGGGGCGATGCCGATCCCGGCCAGGACGAGCGTGCCGCCGAGCCACCAGATGTTCAGCGACACGATCGTGAGCGTGAGTCCCACTGTCACGATCGCGAGGCGCCGGGCCATGGCCCACGGCCCGATCGGGATGTGGCCGAGCGTCAGGCCGCCGGCGAGGCTGCCCACCGAGAACACCGCGAGCACGATCCCCGCCTCGAGCCCGCCATGGTCGAACGTGGCCACCACCCCCGCCTCCACGGCCGCGCACGCGCCGATGAGAAGGAACCCGACGACGGTCGCCAGCAGCACCGGGGGCTTGGCGAGCACCTTGCCCAACCCGCGCCGGCTGCGGGGGATCCGCACCCGTCCGACCTCGGGCGACAGGATGAACCATGCGCCGCCGCCGACGAGGATGGCGACGATCAGCAGCAGCCCCGGCACCGTGCCCGCCTGCGTGGCGACGAGGGTGATCAGGACCGGTGCGACGATCCAGATGATCTCCTGCAGCGACGCGTCGAGCGAGAACAGCGGCGTCAGCTGCCGGGAGGTCACCATCTTCGGGTAGATGGTGCGCACGGCGGACTGGACGGGCGGGGTGGCAAGTCCCGCCAGCAGCCCGAGCGCCATGTAGCCGGGGACGGGCAATTCGATCAGGGCGATCGCGGTGATGGCGAGGGCGCAGACGACGAGCGTCGAGGTGAGCACGCGACGCATGCCCCAGCGGCCCATCCACCTGCTCGTCACCGGGCCGGCCACGGCCTGACCGATCGAGGTCGCCGCCAGCACCAGACCGGCGGCGCCGTACGAGCCGGTCACGTGCTCGATGTGGAGCAGGATCGCAAGGCTCGTCATCCCGTTCGGGAACCGAGCCGTCAGCTGCGCCGCGATGATGCGTCCGACTCCCGGAGTGCGAAGAAGATCCCGGTAACCAGCCACCCCACAACGGTAATGGGTGCGTCGCGAAGGTCTGATCGCTTGGCTGCGGCGAGCTCTCGCGGGCGTCGGCGCACGACACGCCGCGACACGCCGAGAGCGTCCTCCACAGCCGAATCCGATGTCGGTGGATCCCCCTAGCGTCGAGTCTGTGGACAGATGCGGCGGCGGCGTCCGAAACAGCCGTGATTCAGGGTTTTTCCAGGCTTCGAATCGGGCCCGCGCCTGTGGATGAAATGGTGGACAACCTGTGTTGTACATGGGGAGAGCGGTGGAAAATCACACCGATGTAACTACTACCCCTTGTGGTGGTTTCGAATGTCGGTACCCATATGTAGTATTGGACTCCCGGCGGGGGGCCTGCCGGAAAATCAATCAGATGTGAGGGGAGACAGGGATTCCTATGGCGATCACCGTCTACACGAAGCCCGCGTGCGTCCAGTGCACCGCGACCTATCGAGCACTCGACTCGAAGGGCATCGAATACGAGATCCACGACCTCTCGGAGGACCCGTCGGCCCTCGAACAGGTCAAGGCGCTGGGGTACCTCCAGGCGCCGGTCGTCATCACCGATGAAGACCACTGGTCGGGCTTCCGTCCCGACAAGATCGACGAGCTCGCCTCGCGTCTGGCCTGAGCCCTTTCGACGTAGCTCGAGGAGCGGGGTGAGCCATGTCGACGATGCAGCGCGTCGTGACGGACGCGCCGCTGCTGGTCTTCTTCTCCAGCGTCTCGGGCAACACCGCACGCTTCATTCAGAAGCTCGGCAAGCGAGCCGTGCGCATCCCGCTTCATTCGACGGATGCCGGACTCTTCGTGGACGAGCCGTTCGTCCTCGTCACACCGACCTATGGCGGAGGCCAGGGTCGTGGCGAGGAGAAGGGCGCCGTTCCCAAGCAGGTGATCCGATTCCTCAACGACGAGCGAAATCGGCGCCTCATCCGCGGAGTGATCTCGGCGGGCAACTCCAACTTCGGTGACGCGTTCTGCGCCGCCGGCGACATCATCAGCCGCAAGTGTCATGTGCCGCACTTGTACCGGCTAGAGGTATTCGGCACGCCAGAAGACGTCGAACGCGTAAGCGAGGGATTGGAACGATGGTGGAATCGGCAGTGACCGAAGCGACATTCAAGACGAACACGCGATTCGAGGGTATGGACTACCACGCCCTCAACGCGATGCTCAACCTGTACGACGCCGAGGGCAAGATCCAGTTCGGCGCCGACAAGCGCGCGGCGCGGGAGTACTTCCTGCAGCACGTGAATCAGAACACGGTGTTCTTCCACTCCCTCAAGGAGCGCCTCGACTACCTCGTCGAGAAGGAGTACTACGAGCCGGCTGTGCTCGAGAAGTACTCGTTCGAGTTCATCCAGAAGCTCAACGACTTCGCCTACGGCAAGAAGTTCCGTTTCGAGACCTTCCTCGGCGCGTTCAAGTACTACACGAGCTACACGCTCAAGACGTTCGACGGCAAGCGCTACCTGGAGCGCTTCGAGGACCGGGTGGTGATGACGGCGCTCGCCCTCGCGGACGGCGATGAGCAGCTTGCCACCAGTCTCGTCGACGAGATCATCTCCGGTCGCTTCCAGCCCGCCACTCCGACGTTCCTCAACGCGGGCAAGGCCCAGCGTGGAGAGCTCGTATCGTGCTTCCTGCTGCGGATCGAAGACAACATGGAGTCGATCTCGCGCGGCATCAACTCGTCGCTGCAGCTGTCGAAGCGCGGCGGCGGCGTCGCGCTGCTGCTGTCGAACATCCGCGAGTCGGGTGCGCCGATCAAGCAGATCGAGAACCAGTCCTCGGGCATCATCCCGGTGATGAAGCTTCTTGAAGACAGCTTCAGCTACGCCAACCAGCTCGGTGCGCGTCAGGGCGCCGGCGCGGTGTACCTCAACGCGCACCACCCCGACATCATGCGGTTCCTCGACACCAAGCGCGAGAACGCCGACGAGAAGATCCGCATCAAGACGCTCTCGCTCGGTGTCGTCGTGCCCGACATCACCTTCGAGCTCGCCAAGAACGGCGAGGACATGTATCTCTTCTCGCCGTACGACGTCGAGCGCGTGTACGGCGTGCCCTTCGGCGACATCTCGGTCACGGAGAAGTACCGCGAGATGGTCGATGACCCGCGCATCAAGAAGACCAAGATCAACGCTCGCGAGTTCTTCCAGACCCTCGCCGAGATCCAGTTCGAGTCGGGCTACCCGTACATCATGTTCGAAGACACGGTGAACAAGGCCAACCCGATCAAGGGCCGCATCAACATGTCGAACCTGTGCAGCGAGATCCTGCAGGTGAACACGCCGACGACCTTCAACGAGGACCTGTCGTACGACCAGATCGGCAAGGACATCTCGTGCAACCTCGGCTCGCTCAACATCGCTCTCGCGATGGACGGCGGCGACCTCGCGCGGACGGTGGATACCAGCATCCGTGCGCTCACCGCGGTCAGCGACCAGAGCCACATCCGCTCGGTGCGCTCGATCGAGGACGGCAACGACCGCTCGCACGCGATCGGTCTGGGCCAGATGAACCTGCACGGCTACCTGGCTCGCGAGCACGTCTTCTACGGCTCGGAGGAAGGCGTCGACTTCACCAACATCTACTTCTACTCGGTGCTGTTCCATGCCCTGACGGCCTCGAACCGGATCGCGATCGAACGCGGTGAGGTGTTCGACGGGTTCTGGGACTCGAAGTACGCCACGGGCGAGTTCTTCGACAAGTACATCGAGCAGGAGTGGGTTCCGGCGACCGACAAGGTCAAGGAGATGTTCGCCGGCCACCACATCCCGACGCAGGACGACTGGCGCGAGCTGAAGGCATCGATCCAGCAGCACGGCATCTACAACCAGAACCTGCAGGCGGTGCCCCCGACCGGGTCCATCTCGTACATCAACAACTCGACGTCGTCGATCCACCCGATCGCCGCTAAGGTCGAGATCCGCAAGGAAGGCAAGCTCGGCCGCGTCTACTACCCGGCGGCGTTCATGACGAACGACAACCTGGAGTACTACCAGGACGCGTACGAGATCGGCTACGAGAAGGTCATCGACACGTATGCTGCCGCGACGCAGCACGTCGACCAGGGTCTCTCGCTCACGCTGTTCTTCAAGGACACCGCGACCACCCGCGACATCAACAAGGCGCAGATCTACGCATGGCGCAAGGGCATCAAGACGATCTACTACATCCGCCTGCGCCAGATGGCGCTGGAGGGTACGGACATGACCGAGTGCGTCTCCTGCACGCTCTGATGGCCTGATCCGGGATTCTTAGGAAGAGAGAACATGAGCGAGAAGCTCCAGCTCCTGGATCACGTCCAGGCCATCAACTGGAACCGCATCCAGGACGACAAGGACCTCGAGGTGTGGAACCGCCTCGTGAACAACTTCTGGCTGCCTGAGAAGGTGCCGCTGTCCAACGACATCCAGTCGTGGAACACGCTGACACCCGACGAGCAGACCCTCACGATGCGTGTCTTCACCGGTCTGACGCTCCTCGACACGATCCAGGGCACGGTGGGCGCCGTCTCGCTCATCCCCGATGCGATCACGCCGCACGAGGAGGCGGTGTACACGAACATCGCGTTCATGGAGTCCGTGCACGCCAAGTCGTACTCCTCGATCTTCTCGACGCTCTGCTCGACGAAGGAGATCGACGAGGCCTTCCGCTGGTCGATCGAGAACGAGAACCTTCAGAAGAAGGCCCGCATCGTCATGGAGTACTACCGCGGCGACGAGCCTCTCAAGCGGAAGGTCGCCTCGACGCTGCTCGAGTCGTTCCTGTTCTACTCGGGGTTCTACCTGCCCATGCACTGGTCGTCGCGCGCGAAGCTCACCAACACGGCCGACCTCATTCGCCTGATCATCCGCGACGAGGCCGTCCACGGCTACTACATCGGCTACAAGTTCCAGAAGGGCCTCGAGAGGGTCGACGAGGCGCAGCGTCAGGACATCAAGGACTACACCTTCTCGCTGCTGTACGAGCTCTACGACAACGAGGTGCAGTACACCCAGGACCTCTACGACGGCGTCGGTCTCACCGAGGACGTCAAGAAGTTCCTGCACTACAACGCCAACAAGGCCCTCATGAACCTCGGCTACGAGGCGATGTTCCCGGCGTCGGTCACTGACGTGAACCCGGCGATCCTGTCGGCCCTGTCGCCGAACGCCGACGAGAACCACGACTTCTTCAGCGGGTCGGGCTCGTCGTACGTCATCGGCAAAGCCGAGGCGACGGAAGACGACGACTGGGACTTCTGACCTTCACCCGAAACGGCCTCCGCCGGCGCCCGCTGGGTGACGGACGGGGGCCGTTCCGCGCGTTCGGCCGACACGCCTGGCGTGTCGGCCGAAGTCCCTACAGATTTTCCGCCCCCTCGACGCTAGCGTCATAGCCGGGACGTCCCCAGCGTCCCACGGGAGTAGGTGTCCCCAGCACCCTCCGTGCCACGGCGCTCGTTCGCCTTGGGGGAGTTCGATCGCCGTGGCAGTCGGGCCTCGGCGTCCCCAGCGCCGGGGCCCGGCGATCTTTGCAGCGGAGTGACGCAAGACGCGTCATAGAACAGCGATCTCTGCGTCTCTTGATGCGGGGACACATGCCGACCCCCGATCGGCGTCCTCGCCGCGACCCGAATGCGCGGCCACCGGGGGCCGGACGTCTGGGCCGGCCCCCGGGTCAACCTGTTCGCGATATCCGGCAGTGGACCGGCAGCCGCGCATCTGGCACCGTGGGAAGCCTCGCCCGCGACCCAGTGAGGGACTATGACCGACCCGATGACGGCTGAATCCGGCTACGCGCAGCTCGGCGACCTCCGGATGTACTACGAACAGCACGGCGTGCGCGCCGACGGCGGTGAGCCGCTCGTCCTCCTGCACGGCGGACTCTTCGACATCGAGCAGCAGTTCGGTGCGCTTCTGCCGCGACTGGCTGAGAACCGGCTCGTCGTGGCAGTGGACTTCCAGGGCCACGGACGCACCAATGACATCGACCGGCCGTTCGGATCGGCCGCTTTCGCCGGAGACGTCATCGGCGTGCTCGACCTGCTCGGAATCGAGAGGGCCGACGTGTTCGGTTTCAGCGTTGGCGGCGCGGTCGCGATCGAGCTCGCGGTGCGGCATCCGGATCGAGTACGAAGGCTGGTCGCGTCGTCGGTGTCGTTCCGCGCCACCGGCATGCGCGGTCATGACAACGCGGACGCTGTCGGCTCGATGACCGTGGACATGATCGCGGGAACGCCGATGGAGCAGTCCTATCTCGCGAAGTCGCCGCACCCCGACCGGGACCACTTGCAGCGCTTGCTCGACAAACTCGGCGCGACGTACACGGGCGGGTTCCCGGACTGGACTGAGGACGACATCAGAGGCATCGCGGCGCCGACGCTCATCACGGTGGGCGACGCCGACATGGTGAGCCTCGATCACGCGGTCGAGTTCCTCCGGCTGCGCGGAGGCGACGTCAACGGCGACTTCGACGGGCTTCCGGCCTCGCAGCTCGCCGTGTTCCCGGGCACCACGCACTTCTTCGGTCTCGCACACACCGAGCTCGTTCTCGCCGCGGTGCTCCCGTTCCTCGACGCGCAAGAAGCCGGTCCCGCTGCCATCGACCCGGACGGGGCCTCGGCGTGAGGGCGGCAGCACGCTGGCTCCTCGCGGCGGCGATGGTGTTCGCCGGCGTGAGCCACCTCTTCTGGGCGCGACGAGAGTTCCAGGCGCAGGTGCCCGACTTCACCGCGAAAGTCACGGATAAGGATGCCGTGGTGGTGGCCTCGGGCGTGGTCGAGGTCATGCTGGGCGCGTCACTCGTCGCATTGCCCGCCTCGCGCTCGCGGATCGGCGCGATCCTCGCCGCCTTCTTCGTGGCCGTCTTTCCCGGCAACGTCGAGCAGTACGCGAAGCGGCGCGACGGGTTCGGGCTCGACACCGATCGCAAGCGGCTCGTGCGGCTGTTCTTCCAGCCTGCCCTGGTGGGGTGGGCGCTGTGGTCGACGCGGGAGCCGCGCCGCTGAGGCCGGTCAGCGCCTGGTGGACACGGTGACGGTGAACTTGGCGTTGCGGGCGATCTGCCGCGTGGGGCCGACGAGGCGCTCGAGCGCGGCGCGGTAGCGCAGCGCCGAGTTCCAGACGGTCCACAGTTCGGCGCTCGGGCGGAGAACACGCGCGGCGTCGACGAAGAGCCGGGGCGCGATGCCCTCGTGCACAGCTGCGCCGGAGTGGAACGGCGGGTTCAGGGCGATGAACGACGCACTCGCGTCCGCACGGGCCGAGAGCATGTCGTCACGAACGACCTCGACCCGGTCTGCCACGCCGTTCGCGGTCGCGGTCGCTCGCGCGGATGTGACGGCGGCTGCCGACTGGTCGCACGCGTAGACGTGCAGCTGGGGATGCCGCAGCGCGAGCGCGGCGGCCACGACACCGGTGCCGCAGGCGAGGTCGACCGCCTCGGATCCGGGGATCTGAGAGGGGAGGTGCTCGAGCAGGAACCGGGTGCCGATATCGATGGAGGTGCCCGCGAACACTCCGCCCAGTGCGCACACCGTGAGCGCTCCGTGCCGCTCCGCACGAGGCAGCGGGTCATGTCCGTCATGCGGGCCACGGGCGATCAGGACGCGTGACTTCTGCCGCGCGTGCGTCACGTCGATGCGGTCGAACCCTTCGCGCAGCACGTCGTTCATCGTGGGCGACATGTGCTTGACGCGGCCGCCCGCGAACACGACCACCTCCGGCGATGCGTGGGCGGCGACGAGCCCGACGATGTCGCGGAGCGCCTCGAGCGAGCGGGGGAGGCGGACCAGGACCACCCGCGCATCGCGAACCAGGTCGGCGTCCAAGCCGCGTGAGGCGAAGGTGCCGCCGAGGCCGAATCGCTCGGCGTTCGCGGCGAGGGCGTGCTCGCCGGCGAGGGGGTCCTGGTGCACGCGGATGCTCCGACCGCCCTCGGCAGCGGACGCGAGGGTCAGCGCGCCGTACGCGTCGCCGATCACCGTCACCGCACCGGCGGCGACGTCTGCTCGCGCCGCGGCGGATTCGTCGAGGATGAGCCGGTCCGCGGCATCAGTGGCCACGAGATCGGGCGCTTCGACGTCGGGCCAGCGCCGCAGCGCCTCGAGCGAGAAGGTCACGGCACCACGCTAGCCGTCCCGCGTCAGGCCGCCGGCGGAGCGAACGTAGGCTGGATGGACCCGACCCGAGGAGACCCGTGTTCCGCGCGCCCCTGAGCCTGTTCCGCACTCTGGCGATCGCGGAGGCGATCTCCTGGACTCTGCTGATCGCGGGGCTCATCGTCCGTGCGACCACCGACTTGGCGATCGCCGTGACGATCGGCGGCGGCGTCCACGGATTCGTCTTCCTCGCGTATGGTGCGACGGCGGTGCTCGTGGCGAAGAACCAGCGCTGGGGTGCTCGTGCGACCGTCATAGCGATCGTGAGCGCCGTCGTCCCCTACGCGACGATCCCCACCGAGATCTGGCTTCATCGCTCCGGCCGCCTCGACGGGCCGTGGCGGATCGAGTCGACCGGTGATCCGCGGGACACCGCATGGCACGACCGGCTCATGCGCTGGTTCCTGCGGCGACCGTGGATCCTTGCAGCGCTTCTTGCGCTCGCTGTCGTCACGGTGTTCGTCGTGCTGCTGATCGTCGGCCCGCCGGGCGGTCGCGACTGATGCGCGCTCAGGGTCGCGGCGGGAGCTCCTGAAGACTCCAGGTGTTGCCGTCCGGGTCGTCGAACGAGACGAAGCGGCCCCAACCGAGGTCTTCGACGCCCTTCGCCTCGACGCCGAGCCCCTGCAGGTGAGCGAGTGCCTCATCCGCGTCCGGGACGACCACCTGGATGGTGTTCTGCTGCCCGGGCTCGAGATCGATGCCGAGGTTGGTGCCGAACGCGATCGAGCATGCCGAACCGGGAGGTGTCATCTGCACGAACCGCAGGCCGTCGTACGGGACCTGGTCGTGATCGGCATGGAATCCGATCCGTTCGTAGAACTCCTTGGCCCTGTCGACGTCGCTGACGGGTACGAAGATGAGCTCGATCTTCCAGTCCATGTCTGGCATCCCTCTCGGTCGTGAAGCTCCCCGTGAGGCTAAAGCTACGCCCTGCCCCGGACGTCCGCTGTCCGCGAACGATGCCGGGAATACCCCGCTCGGGCTGTCGTTTAACTTGATACGGCTGTACTCAAGTTCGTAAACTTGACAGTCCTTCACTCAAGTTCAGGAGTATGGAATGCCCGAAGACTTCACATCCGCGAGCGGCGCCGACGACAACGCGAGCTCGTTCGACGAGTTCTTGGCGCGCTACCTCGCGGGGGAGCGCGCGCGTGCCGAACGTTCGATCGACCTCAGTCGCTTCCTCGGCGCGCGCACGCAGGAATTCCTGCAACGCGCCGGCAAGTACGCCCTTGAGCGTGGCCAGCGGGAGCTGGACGCCCTCCACCTGCTCCGCGTGCTCGCTGCCGAGACGCCCGCGAAAGATGCCATCGAGCGCGTCGGGGCCGACCCCCGCGCCATTCTGCGCGCGACCGAAGAGCGTCTGCCGGCAGCCTCTCGTCCCGCGGACGTCGACGGCGCGGTCATCACACCATCGGTGCAGCGCGCCCTGTTCCACGCGTTCCAGGTGGCTCGCTCCTCCGGTTCGACCTACGTGGATCCCGAGCACCTGTTCTTCGCGCTCGTGCTGGCGCAGGACACCCCGGCCGGCCAGGTGCTGGCACGCGCGGGTGTCACGGCGGAGGCGCTGACGCAGGGCGTGCGTGAGACCGTCGCGCCGAGCGGGGATCCGTCCGGGGCGGACGACATGGATGCCGCGGCATCCGACACCCCGATGCTCGACGCCTACGGCACCGACCTCACCGCTCGTGCCGCGGCGGGAGAGCTCGACCCGGTGATCGGCCGGGCCGACGAGATCGAGCAGACGATCGAGATCCTCAGCCGCCGCACCAAGAACAACCCGGTGCTGGTCGGTGAGGCGGGCGTCGGCAAGACGGCCATCGTCGAAGGCCTCGCACAGGCGATCGTCGCCGCAGAGGTGCCCGAGCAGCTGGTCGGCAAGCGCGTGATCTCCCTCGACCTGCCCGCCATGCTGGCGGGCACCCGGTACCGCGGCGACTTCGAAGAGCGGCTCACGAAGACGATGGACGAGATCGCGGCGCACAAGAGCGAGCTGATCGTTTTCATCGACGAGGTGCACACCGTGGTGGGCGCCGGTGGTGCCGGCGATGGCGGCATGGACGCGGGCAACATCCTCAAGCCCCGCCTCGCCCGAGGTGAGCTGCACCTCGTCGGGGCGACCACGCTGAAGGAGTACCGCGTCGTCGAGAAGGATCCCGCGCTGGAGCGCCGGTTCCAGCCGGTCAAGGTGGGCGAGCCCTCGGTCGAGGACGCGGTGCTGATCCTGCACGGTCTGAAGCCGGCGTACGAGGAGCACCACGGCATCGTCTACACCGACGAGGCGCTGCGTGCCGCCGTCGAGCTGAGCGACCGGTACCTCACCGAGCGCGTGCTTCCCGACAAGGCGATCGACCTCATCGATCAGGCCGGCGCCCGACTGCGGCTGCGTATCGGTGCGAAGGTCGACGTGAGCGCCCTCCTCGAGCGTCTCGCGACCTTGGAGGCCGACAAGAACGCGGCCGTCTCGGCCGAGCACTACGAGGAGGCATCGCGCATCCGCGACCAGATCGCAGACGTGCAGTCCAAGCTCGACGAGGCGACGGCCGCCGGTGCGATATCGACCGGCGCTTCGACGGCCGGGCTCGACGCAGTCGTGGGTGAGCCCGAGATCGCCGCCGTGATCAGCCGGGCCACCGGCATCCCGGTCAACCGCCTCACCGAGACCGAGCGAGAGCGCCTCGCGCAGCTGGAGGACGAGCTGCACGGGCGCGTCATCGGCCAGGAGGACGCCGTGACGGCGGTCGCCAAGGCCGTGCGTCGCAACCGGACCGGTATGGGCGACGCGCGCCGCCCGGTGGGCTCGTTCCTGTTCCTCGGCCCGACCGGTGTCGGCAAGACCGAGCTGGCGAAGGCCCTCGCGGCGTCGCTGTTCGACGACGAGGGTGCGGTCATCCGCTTCGACATGAGCGAGTTCGGCGAGCGGCACACCGTGTCGCGTCTGGTCGGTGCTCCTCCCGGATACGTCGGCTACGACGAGGCCGGACAGCTCACCGAGCGCGTGCGGCGCAACCCGTACTCGATCGTGCTGTTCGACGAGATCGAGAAGGCGCACCCGGACGTGTTCAACCTGCTGCTGCAGGTGCTCGACGACGGACGCCTCACCGACGGGCAAGGGCGGACGGTCGACTTCCGCAACACCGTCGTGGTGATGACGTCGAACCTCGGCTCGGAGTTCCTGGCCTCGCGCGGCGGCGCCATCGGCTTCATCGCCGACGGCGGCGGCTCGACCGGGTTCGGGTCGGAGAAGGACCTGCGCGACCGCGTGTTCGGCAAGCTTCGCGAAGCGATGCGGCCGGAGTTCCTCAACCGCATCGACGAGATCGTGCTCTTCCGCAAGCTCGAGAAGGAGCAGCTGCGCGACATCGTGCGCCTGCTGCTGCACGACTCCGACGACCGGCTCGCCAAGCGGGAGATCGGTCTCGAGGTCACCGACGCTGCCGTGGACTGGCTCGCGGAGCACGGCTGGGAGCCCGAGTACGGTGCCCGGCCGCTGCGCCGCCTCATCCAGCGAGAGGTCGACGACCGCATCGCCGAGCTCTTCGTGAGCGGATCCCTCGTCGACGGGGGAGCGGTGACGGTGGATGCCGAGGGGGACGCCCTCCACGTCCGCGCTGGAGTGCTGGCCACCGCGGCGTAACCCGTCGCGGCAGAGCGCACAGGGCGCCGTGCCATCGGGCACGGCGCCCTTTCGCGTCTCGTCGACTCAGGCCTGCAGCATCCGCTTCAGCGTGCGGGCGTTGCGGACGGCGTTGCCGTCGCCGTCGTTGTTGAAGTACGCGTACACCTCGTGGCCCGCCCCCTCCCATTCGCGGATGCGCTGGGCCCACCACGCCATGTCGTCGTCGGAGTAGGAGCCGCCGTACAGGTGCTCCGGGTCGGGGCCGTGCAGCCGCACGTACACCAGTCGCGCTGTGGCGCGGAGGAGACAGGGGAGGCGTGCGCCGCTCATGACGCAGTAGGCGGCGCCATGGCGCTCCAGGAGCGCGAAGACGGTCTCGTCGTTCCAGGACGGATGCCGGAATTCCAACACCGGCCGCGTCCAGTCCGGCAGCGCGCTCAGGAAGTAGTCCAGCCGGGCGTCGTCGCGCTCCATCGTTGGCGGGAGCTGCAGGATGAGCGGTCCGCGGCGACCACTCAGGGCGTGGAGTCCGGCAGTGGTGCGCCCGATCCATTCCTCCGGCTCGCGCAGGCGCCGCGCGTGGGTCAGCCCGCGCGCCGCCTTCACCGTCATCTCGAAGCCTTCCGGCAGGCGGTCGCGCCAGGCCGCGAATCGCTGTTCGGACGGCCATCGGTAGAAGCTGCCGTTGAGCTCGACCGTGTCGAACTCGGCGACGTACTGCGCAAGCCACGTGCTCTGCGGACCCTGGTAGACGACACCGCGCCAGTGCGGGTACACCCAGCCGGAGGTTCCCACGCGCGCCATGCCTCCAGAGTGCGCCGAAGGCGAGGCACGCGGGAAGGGGTTGCCCGGACGCGCCCGGGCGGCTAGACCTATGGGTCGCGGCCGAAACACCGCGACTCGGAATTTCTGGACGCCTCGCGCGATTTGGTTCGCTGTGACGATGAGTAGTGCAGCCCTTCTCGAGCACGAGGAATGGATCCGAGCGCGTCGAGCCGAGGTGACCGCCCCCCACGGAGCGCTGTCACTGGTGCAGACGACCTGGTCGCCGGCGGGTGCGCCGCCGGTCGACGATCAGGCCGCGCTCGCCGGTCACCCCCTCGACGCTCTGCTCACTCGGCTGCGGCGCCCCGACCCCTCGACCGGAGAGATCCGGGACGGCTACCGCATCTGGCGACGGGACTCGCCCGCGCAGCAGGCGTTCGAAGGCATCGAGTACTACGACTACGACCCGGCGTGGGTGATCCCGGGCCGATTCGAGCTCGTCGACGAGGACAGGCTGGTGCCCTTCGAGCACATGAAGGACGCCGGCGCCACGCGCGCGGTCGCGGTGCCGGGGGATCTGGTGTTCCAACTGGAGGGCACCGAGTATCGCCTGAGCGCCTTCGACGCGGGCTACGAGGACCGGGCGCTGCTGCAGCTGGTGTTCGCCGATCGCACGAACGGCGTCGAGAGCTACGGCGCGGGCCGGTTTCTCTATCTGGACCTGCCCGACAGCGGGCGCATGCTGACGCCGGGCGACAGCATCCCGCTCGCCATCGATTTCAATCGCGCGACCGTTCCGCCGTGCGGCTTCTCGGATCAGATGAACTGCCCGCTGCCGCCGCTTCAGAATCGTCTGCCGTTCCCGGTGCGGGCGGGCGAGAAGCGCGTCCGCTATGCCGAGGGATTCGAGCTCTGACGAGCCGGTGATGCGGGTCGCGGCCGTCGGTGACCGCTGACAGAGTGGGAGCATGACCCGCATCGGCGCGATCTTCAATCCGTACACCCACACGCCCGACGAGTTCCACGATGCCGTCCAGGCCGCCGAGGCGGCCGGCGTGGCCGAGCTCTGGGTCTGGGAGGACTGCTTCCGCCAGTCCGCGTTCGCGACGGTCGGTGCGGCGCTGGCATGGACGGACCGGCTGAAGATCGGCATCGGCATCGCGCCCATGCCCCTGCGCAACGTCGCGACGACCGCGATGGAGATCGCCACCGTCGAGCGGCTCTTCCCGGCGCGGCTGCTGCCGGGCGTCGGCCATGGCGTGCTGCCGTGGATGGGGCAGGTGGGCGCCCGTGCGGCGTCGCCGTTGACGCTCATGCGGGAGTACGTGCCGGCGCTGCGCTCGCTGCTCGCGGGGGATCAGGTCGACGTCGCCGGGCGATATGTGACCCTCGACGGCGTGCGGCTCGACTATCCGCCCGAGACAGCGCCCCGTGTCTACGCCGCGGCGGAGGGCCCCAAGACGCTGCGGCTGAGCGGTGAGGTCGCCGACGGCACGGTGCTCGACAGCGGCCACACGCCGGCCGAGATCGCCGTGTCGGTCGCCGCGATCCGCGAGGCTCGCGCGGCGGCCGGCGTCAGCGGCGATCCAGATGACCGCGCCCGCGAGCAGGATATCGTCGCGTACGTCGTCGCCGCGTTCGGAACGGATGCCGAAGCTCGCGCTCGGGCGGACGTCGGCGACAAGCCCGACCCGATGGAGCGCGCGATCTGGGGCGACCCGAATCGTGTGGCTGAAGGCGCGAGAGCCTTCTTCGAGGCGGGAGTGGACGAGGTGGTCCTCCTGCCCTCGTCACGGGTGGACCTCCGCGAGTTCTACACCCACGCCGGCGAGGTTTCGCGACTCGTCGAAGCGGATGCTGCGCAATGACGGGCCGTCTCTCGCTGGGGATCGCTGCCGCCGTCGGGCCCGAACTCGCTGCGAAGCTCGCCCCCGCCGCCGAGCGGGCCGGCATGCACGCGCTCTGGGTGAACGACACGCCGGGGCATGACGCGCTCGAGGTCCTCGCCGCTGCCGCGAAGGTCACCGAACGGCTCACGCTGGCGACGGGCGTCGTCCCGGTCGACCGCCGCGCGCCGGGCGAGGTCCGGCGTCGCGTGATCGAGCTCGACCTGCCGACGGAGCGGCTGGTCCTCGGCATCGGCTCGGGCTCGACGGCCGCCGGCGCGCTCGCCCGCGTCGAGGCTGCCGCTTCCGACTTGAGAGCCGAGGACGCGCCGCACGCCGGTGAGCCCGATCGCGCGCGGGTCGTCGTCGGCGCGCTCGGACCGAAGATGCGGCGACTCGGCGCCATGGCATCCGATGGTCTGCTGCTGAGCTGGCTGCCCCCCGCGCAGGCGCGGGCGCAGAGCGACGAGGCGCACGACATCGCACCGGCGACGCACGTCGCCCTGTATGTGCGCACGGCGACCGATGCCGCCGCCGTGTCGCGCCTGGATGCGGAGACCGAGCGCTACGCGGGCTACCCGGCGTACGCCGCGAACTTCGCCCGGCTGGGCATCGAGGCTCGCGACACCGTGATCCGCCCCGATGCGGTCGGCGAGGGCGTCGCGGCGTACCGCGCCACGGTGGACGAAGTGGTCCTGCGTGCCATCACAGCCGAGGAGACGCTCGACGACTACCTGCGGTTCGTCGAGGCGGTCGCGGCCGCCGCCTAGGTCATCGCTCGGCGCTGCAGCGGCGCACGTCGAGTCCTTGTGCGGGCCGTGAGGCCCCAGGGAGGACTGGCGATGTCGGACGGGGTGCCAGACTGAAGGCGATGAGACGCTCCTCGGCCTCCCGCTCCCGCCGGTCCCCATCCGCGACCACGATCGTGCGAGAGGTCGCCCGCTGGGCCCTCGCGACCCTCCTGCTCGCCGCCGGAGCCTCGCATCTGACGTGGGGCCGCCGCGGCTACCGCATCGTCGTCCCCGACTGGGCGACACGCCTGCTGCGCACCGACAAGGACATGATCGTCGTCGCCTCGGGCGCCGCCGAGCTCATGCTCGGAGCAGCGCTGGTCGCGCTCCCCGCCGATCGCCGCCGCGTCGGCGCGGCGATCGCCGCGTTCTTCGTCGCGGTCTTCCCGGGAAACGTCCACCAGTGGCGCACGGGCCGATCCGCGCCGCTCATGCGGACCGATCGCGCCCGCTTCCTCCGCCTGCTCCTGCAGCCGGTGCTGGTGCTGTGGGCGCTGTGGTGCACGGGTGCGCCCGCAGGGTCGGCGAGGTCGTCCCGATGACCCGCCCGGTCGCCGTCATCGCCGGCGCCTCGGGATTCGTGGGCACGGCGGTCCGTCGAGCGCTGGCCGACGACGGCTACGACGTCCGCACGATCGGCCGGACGGGCGCCGACGCGCGCTGGGGCGACGGCGCCGGCATCCGCTCGCTCGTCGACGGCGCGGCGATCGTGGTCAACCTCGCCGGCAAGTCGGTGAACTGCCGGTACACCGACGCCCATCGAGATGAGATCCTGCGCTCGCGCGTCGAGACCACTCGCGAGCTCCGCGACGCGATCACGGATGCCGCGGCGCCGCCGCCGCTGTGGCTCAACGCCAGCACGGCCACGATCTACCGCTACGCGCTGGATCGGCCGCAGACCGAGGCCGACGGTGATCTCGGCAGCGGCTTCTCGGTCGACGTCGCCCGCACGTGGGAGGACGAGTTCTTCGCAGCCGAGCTGCCCGGCACCCGCCGGGTCGCGCTGCGTATGGCGATCGTGCTCGGGGACGGTCCGGCGACGCGCATGCTGGTCCGCCTCGCTCGGATCGGACTCGGCGGGCCGCAGAACGACGGGTGGTGGTTCCCGCATCGGCGCTATCGCGGCATCGGCCCACGGCCGAGCGGCGACGGGCGCCCGCCGTGGCACCGCTCGCGCGGACGCCAGCGGTTCAGCTGGATCCACATCGACGACGTGGTCGGAGCGATCCGCTTCGTGCGGGATCGTCCCGATCTGGCCGGGCCGGTCAATCTGGCGGCGCCAGGCGTGAGCGACAACCGCTCCCTCATGGCGACGCTGCGCCGTGTGGTCGGTGCGCCGGTCGGACTGCCTGCGTGGCGCTTCATGCTCGAGCCGGCGATGTTCGTCCTGCGCACCGAGCCGGAGCTGATCTTGAAGAGCAGGTGGGCCGAGCCCGAGGTGCTCACGGAGGCGGGATACCGCTTCACCTATCCCGATCTCGAGCCGGCGCTGCGCGACGTCGTCGCCGATCGTGCTCGATCGCCGCGCTGAGCGCCGGCCTGTCGGCGGGCAGTGCGAGAATGCCGGAATGCTGCTCCACGAGCTCGTGACGGCGACGGACGCCGTGTCGGCCACCTCGTCGCGCCTGGCCAAGAGCGCAGCGCTGCGGAACGTTCTGCGCGCACTCGAGCCTGACGAGGTGGCGATCGCGATCGGGCTTCTCATCGCGAGCCCGCGGCAAGGCCGTCTCGGCGTCGGGTGGCGCCGGCTCGCGGGCCTCGACGCCGTGCACTCTGCGACTCCGTCGCTGACCATCCTCGACGTCGACGCCGCACTCCAGCGGCTCGCTGTCGCCGACGGGCCCGGATCGACCGGCGTGCGGGCCAGAGAGCTCGATGCGCTCGCCGGCCGCGCGACGGCGGAGGAGTGGGACTTCCTCGCCCGCGTGATGCGCGGGGAGCTGCGTACCGGCGCCCTGGAGGGCGTGCTGCTCGACGCGATCGCCAAGGCGTCGGAGAGGGATGCCGCGTCCGTACGACGCGCGGCGATGCTGTCGGGCGACCTCGGCGAGACGGCGCTGCTCGCCCTGACGGGAACGGCGGACGATCTCGCCGACGTCGGGCTCGCCGTCGGGCGTCCGGTGCTTCCGATGCTCGCGTCGACGGCGGCATCGACGGCTGAGGCCCTGGCGACGCTCGGGGCTGCGGCATCCGTCGAATACAAGCTCGATGGCGCGCGCATCCAGGTGCACCGCGACGGTGAGGACGTGCGCGTCTACACCCGCAGCCTCGCCGACATCACGTACCGCGTGCCTGAGATCGTCGAGTCCGTGCGCACGCTTCCTGCCGACCGCGTGATCCTCGACGGCGAGACGCTCTCGCTCGACGAGGACGGCGCGCCCCGTCCCTTCCAAGACACGATGGCGCGCTTCGGCTCAGAGTCGGGCGCGGCCGTCGTGCTGAAGCCGTGGTTCTTCGACATCCTGCACCTGGACGGCCGCGACCTTCTCGACGAGCCGCTCGCGACGCGGCTCGAGGTGCTGGAACAGGTGGCCGGTCCCGCACGCATGCTCGGGATCGTCACGGACGATCCCGAGGCGGCCGAGCGCTTCTCGCGCGAAGCTCTCGCGGCGGGGCACGAGGGCGTCATGGTCAAGGGCATCGATGCGCCGTATGCTGCGGGCCGGCGCGGCAAGAGCTGGATGAAGGTCAAGCCGGTGCTCACATACGACCTCGTCGTGCTCGCCGTGGAGTGGGGCTCGGGGAGGCGCACCGGAATGCTCTCGAACCTGCACCTCGGAGCCCTCGATCCTGAGGGCGTCTTCGGCGAGCCGGGCGGCTTCGTGATGGTGGGCAAGACCTTCAAGGGGCTCACCGACGAGACGCTGCGCTGGCAGACCGCCCATTTTCCGACCATCGAGACCCACCGCTCGGCTTACGCGGTGCACGTTCGGCCCGAGACGGTCGTCGAGATCGCCATCGACGGGGTGCAGCGATCGACGCGGTACCCCGGCGGAGTCGCTCTGCGATTCGCGCGGGTGAAGGGCTATCGACCCGATAAGCGCCCCGACGAGGCCGACACCATCGCCTCGCTGCGCGCTCTGCTCCGCGGCTGAGCCCGCTGCTGGACTCAGCGGTCGGCGACGGCGTAGCGGTGCTCCGGCCGGCCGGTCGTTCCGTAGCGCAGCCGCACGTCGACCTGACCCCGCGCTGCCAGGGCGGAGAGATGCCGTTGCGCCGTCGCGCGTGAGATCCCCACGCGGTCCGCGATCTCGGCGGCCGAGGCCTCGGAACCGCCGAGACCGTCCAGGATGAGCTGCTCGGTAGCCGACCGCGAAACCGATGCCGACTCGCCGGCGCCGTGCATGATCGACAGAGCGCGATCGATGTGATCCTGCTCGAGCGGACGGTCCGAGCGGAGCAGGTTGCGCATCCGGGCGTAGCGGGCGAGGCGGTCGTCGAGCGCTCGTGCATCGAACGGCTTGGCGAGATACGCGATCGCGCCCGCGCGCAGCGCCCGTCGTACCGTCGGGGCATCGGTCGCCGCCGACAGCACGAATGCGTCCGCTCCGGCGCGGGCGACGAAATCGATTCCGTCGCCGTCCGGAAGGAACGCGTCGACGAGAAGCAGATCAGGCGTGTGCGTCGCCAATGCCCGCGTGGCCGCCGCGAGCGAATGCACCGGCTCGAGCGCGACGAAGCCGGCCCGACCGGCGACGATGTCGCGATGCAGCCCCGCGACGCGGAAGTCGTCGTCGACGACGAGCACACGGATCGGGTCGCTGGTCGATGTCATGCCATCTCCTCGGTATCGGACGAAGGGTCGACGGCGCGCATCGCATCCGGGAGTCGCGCACCGAAGACAGCGCCGCCCCCTGTGCCACCCCGATCGATGACCCACACATCACCGCCGCGTCGGCGGGCGAGATCTCTGGAGAGCGGAAGCCCGAAGCCTCGTCCGTGCACGGCGTCGGGCCGTTGCTCGGTCGCCTCGTCGGAGCGGCGGGTCGTCGTGAACGGGTCGGCATCGTCGTCGCGGATGCCGTCGCCCGAATCCGCGACGACCAGCACGAGTTCCTCGCCGTCGTCGAGCAGGGTGACCTCGACCCACGCATCCGCCCGGCCCGTCGCCGCGGCCGAGATGGCGTTGTCGACGAGGTTGCCGAGGATCGCCGCGACATCCTCCGCCGCGACGACCGTGCCCAGCAGCAGCGTGTCGTTCGAGACGCGCAGCGCCACCCCACGTTCGCGGGCGGCGGCGGACTTCGCACCCACCAGCGACTGCAGGAGCGGGTCGGTCACGCGATGCATCTCCTCGACGGCGAAGTCGACGGCGCCGCGGACGGTGAGATCGGCCAGGAAGTCGCGCGCCTCGCTCACTCGCTCGGCGTCGATGAGCCCCGCGGCGACGTGCAGGCGGTTCGCGAACTCGTGCCGCTGCACGCGCAGCGCCTCGGTCATGGCCCGCACGGTGTCGAGGCGACCGGCGAGCGCTTCGAGGTCGGTGCGGTCCCGGACGACCACGACATGGCCGAGAGCGCGCGCGTCCCGCACCACCGTGCGAGCGTCGACATACAGGACGCGATCGCCGACGACCGCCTCCACGTCGGTCTCTCCTCCGCGGACGGCGTCACGGATGCGCTGCGGCAGCCCGAGATCGTCGAACGGCCGCCCGACCGGCGCGTCGACGCGCAGCATCCGCTCTGCCGCGCTGTTGCACACCCGGACGATCTCCTCGGTGTCGATCGCGAGCACGCCATCGCCGACGCCGTCCAGCACCGCGGCCTGGTTCTGCACCAGTGCCACCAGCTCCTCGGGCTGCAGACCGAGGGTCAGGCGTTCGAAACGGCGACGAAGGAGGACGGTGGCGAGCGTCGCCAACCCGAGAGCGCCGAGGGCGGCGATGCCGATCGTCACGATGAGCGCCGGGAGGTCGTCGAAGACGCTCGCTCGCTCGAAGCCGACGCTCACCTCACCGACCGGCGCTCCGGTGTCGCCGGAGAAGATCGGCACCTTCGCGCGCGCCGACTCGCCCAGGGTGCCGACCTCCCAGTCGACGACCTCGTTTCCTTCGAGGACCTCTCGGAACGGCGTCGAGACGACCTCGCCGAGAAGATCCGGGTTCGGGTGCGCGAGCCGGATTCCCTGGTCGTCCGTGATGACGACGAAGAGCGCGTCGGTGCGCGTGGCGACATCGGCCGCGATTTGCTGGAGCGCGCCGTCACCCAGGGCCGCGGCATCCGGCGTGCCGGGATCGGCCGAGTACTCCGTCACGAGCTCACGAACGTCGCGGTCCTCGGCGAGAGTCCGGGCGATGTTGAGAGCGGCGGCCTCGGATTCGGCCCGCAGCTGCGTGACCCCCAGCCAGCCGAAGACAGCCGCGCACACCGCCACGACCGCGGTGACCGTCGCCAGCTGGATGAGGAGAAGCCGAGTCGCGAAGCGCATGTCACCTCCGTTGGGCCGCGTGGACGCCGTGCTGAGCACAATGCGCAGAACACACGCTACGCGCATAACGTGCGCGAATGCGACATAGCGCGCGCCGGGGCCCGACCCGCCTCTAGCCTCGCGGGAACGAGCGGGCGATCCGGCTCACCCGCCACCGCAGCCCCCGCACGACACACGCACCACACGACGCAAGACACGATGCACCAGACGACGAAGGAGTCGACATGATCGCGGCATCCCCCATCCTCACCGCGGCCGCCGAGGCCGAGGCCTACGACACGGCGTTCGCGCCGCCGGAATGGGTGCTGGTCGCCCTCGGCTTCACCATGGTGCTGGTCTTCATGGCGCTCATCATGACGAGGCGGCTGACGCCCATGGTCGCCCTGATCGTCGTGCCGACGGCGTTCGGCCTCTTCGCAGGAGCGGGACTCGGGCTCGGCGACATGATCCTCGATGCGATCGGCAGCATGGCGCCGACCGCGGCACTGCTCATGTTCGCGATCATGTACTTCGGCATCATGATCGACGTCGGACTGTTCGATCCCCTCATCCGCGCCATCACGCGCCTGCTCGGAGACGACCCGGCGAAGGTGGTGCTCGGCACCGCGATCCTTGCGGGCGCGGTGTCGCTCGACGGCGACGGGTCGACCACGTTCATCATCACCACGTCGGCGATGCTGCCGATCTACCTTCGCCTCGGCATGAGCCCGGTCGTCCTCACGTGCGTCGCCGGCCTGATGAACGGCACGCTCAACATCGTGCCCTGGGGCGGGCCCACCGTACGGGCCGCGACCGCACTGGGACTCCAGCCCACGGACGTCTTCGTGCCCATGCTGCCTTCGCTGGCGGCCGGCATCGTCATCGCACTGACCTTCGCGTGGTTCCTGGGGCTCGCCGAGCGCAAGCGCATCGGGCAGATCGACATCTCGCGACTGGGCGGCAGCGGCTCGGAGGCGGGTGCGGGCGGTTCCGGCCGCATCCTCCGTCCGCGTGCCCCTAAGCCCGGAGCGCGGGCCGCGCTGCGCACGGGGAACATCGTCACGATCGCGGGCAGCCGAACCGCCGTGCCGGCGGCGACCGCCGTCGTCGATCGGGAAGACACCGCGATGGCGGACACCATGCTCGATCCGGCGCGCGCAACGCTTCGGCCGAAGCTCATCTGGTTCAACCTGGCGCTGACGATCGCCGTGATGGTGCTTCTCGTGCTGGACCTGTTCCCGCTGGCCTACGTGTTCATGGTCGGTGCCGCCATCGCGCTCTTCGTGAACTTCCCGAAGCTGAAGACCCAGGCCGACGAGATCGTCGCCCACGCCCCGAGCATCGTCGGCGTGGTCTCCATGGTGCTCGCCGCCGGCGTCCTGGTGGGTGTGCTGAACGGCACCGGGATGGTGGACGCGATGGCGACCTGGATCACCACCGTCATCCCGTCCTCCCTCGGCCCGTTCCTGGCGGTGATCACGGGCGTCCTGTCGATACCGTTCACGTTCTTCATGTCCAACGACGCGTTCTACTACGGGATCCTCCCGGTGCTCGCCCAGAGCGCGGCTAACTTCGGGATCGAACCGGTGGAGATGGCACGGGCATCGATCACGGGTCAGCCCGTCCACCTGCAGAGCCCGCTGGTCCCTGCGATCCTGCTGCTGGTGTCGTTGGCGAGCGTCAACCTCGGCGACCATCACAAGAAGGTGCTGTGGCGCGCGTGCGTGGTCTCGCTGTCGATGCTGGCGGTGGGTGTGCTCGTGGGAGCCATCCCTCTGATGGCCTAGGGCGGATCGCCGGCCCGTCCGAGGCCCGCCATAGGATTGCCGCATGACCAGGGGAGAGAGCCCCGGCGCCGAACTGGAGTATCACAGCTTCGGCGCCCCGGGTGCCGAGCGGACGGTCTTTCTGCTGCGCGAGGGCGAGGCGGCCACGCTCGACCCCGAACCGACCGCCACCGCTCGTCGTAACGTGCGCGTGGTCGCGGTGCGCGTGACGGCGGATGACATCGAGGATCCGGCGGCCTACCGCGGGGCGACGCCGGCGGCCGTGGCGGCGGCCGCGATCGCCGCGCTGGTGACGAACGAGGCTCACGACGAGCGCGTCGGGCTGGTCGGCGTCTCGTCCACCGGAGAGCTCGCCCTCCTGCTGGCGCAGCGACTCGGCGAGCAGGTCGATCGGCTCGCCCTCGTCGCGATCGCCGAGCCCTCCACTGCCCTGGACCGCGATGAGACGGGCGATCTGCTGGCGGGTATCTCAGCGAAGACCCTGATCCTCAACGGCAGGGACGACCCGGATGCCGCGGCCGCGGCCGCGCGCTGGCACCAGTCGCGTCTTCCCGATGCGCGTATGGAGATCGTCCCCGACGGCGCGGACGCGGTCGACCCCCGCCTCAGCATCAGTCACGTGTGGGAGCGGGTGCTCTCGCACACGGCGCCCGGAACGGTGAGATGACACGGATCGTCGTGCTCACCGGCGCGGGGATCTCCGCCGAGAGCGGCGTTCCGACGTTCCGCGACGCCGGGGGACTGTGGGAGGGCCATCGGATCGAGGACGTCGCGACACCGGAAGGGTTCGAGCGCGACCCCGACACGGTCCACCGCTTCTACGATGCACGACGCCGGGCCGTGGCGAACGTCATCCCGAATGCCGCGCACCGGGCGCTCGCCCGCCTCGAGAGCGGCATCGGGCCTGAGCTCCTCGTCGTCACCCAGAACGTCGACGACCTTCACGAGCGGGCCGGAAGCAGCAACGTGCTGCACATGCACGGCGAGCTGCGACGCGCGCTGTGCACATGGTGCGGCGCCCGGCCCGCCTGGGAGGACGACCTCGCCGACCGCCCGCCCTGCCCGGAATGCGGCGAGCGGATGCTGCGACCCGACGTGGTGTGGTTCGGCGAGATGCCCTACCACCTCGACCGCATCGAGCAGGCGGTGGTCTCGTGCGAGGTCTTCGCCTCGATCGGCACCTCGGGTGCGGTCTATCCCGCGGCCGGCTATGTCGCCCTGGCCGCGGCGTTCGGAGCACGCACTGTCGAGCTCAACCTCGAGCCGAGCGACGCGATCGTGCCGTTCGACGACGCGCGGGCGGGAGCCGCGACTGAACTCGTGCCGGCCTGGGTGAACGAGGTCCTCGCCGGAAGCTGAAGACGTCGCGGCAGCGTCAGTCCACCGCGGCGAGCCGAGGCGCTCGATCCGAGATACCGAGGACGAACGCGACGATCTCCATGGCGGTGCCCTCCAACACCGGCCCGCGTCCGAAAGCCCACTCGGCGTCGGTGGCCCGCACGGTATGCCCTACGAGAACCGCCCGCCGGTCGAACGATGCCGAGGTTGCTCCGTAGAGGGCGACGGATCCGGAGATCGTGGGGTCGAGCGCGATCGCGGTTGCGGTCTTCCGCCCGAGAAGCAACAGAGCGCGGACCGTACGGGAGAGGTGGCGGATGCCGCGGCGCTTGCCTGTCCGGACAGCCAGGGCCGTTGCCGCCAGCCGCGCGGCGGGATCAGCGACGTCTGTGGGGGAGAGGCCCTCCAAGCCCGCTTCACGCAGAAATCCGCGTGTCAGGGGCTCCGCCTCATCGGCGCCGGAGCGGGCGATGAGCTTCGCGGCCTGCTCCACCACCCCAGCTTCGGCGGCATGCCGGTCCGACGTCACGCCGGACTCGTCGCCATGGGGGCGATTGCTGAGCGGAAGGAACCGCGCGAAATCTGCCACGATTGCCAGTGTAAGCACTCATCGCTCGGACGAATCCGGAGGTTGCCGGTGTGACTGTCACATCGGGCACATGACCTCCGCGTCAAAGGCCGTGCATAATGGCTAGGAATGTGTGACCGTTCACATTCCCTCCCCGCCGAGAGCACCACGACATGAGCGACGACGCCAGCGTACGAAGGCCAAGCATTCGCGACGTCGCGCGCCTCGCCGGAGTGTCTCATCAGACGGTCTCTCGAGTGCTGAACGATCATCCGAGCATTCGCCCCGAGACGCGTGAGCGCGTGCAGCAGGTGATGGCCGACCTTCAGTACCGCCCGAATCGAGCGGCACGGGCACTCGTCACGAGCAGGTCGCAGACCATCGGGATCCTCGCCGCCTCCAGCTCGATGTACGGTCCCGCGTCGAGCATCGCGTCGATCGAGGCGGCCGCCCGAGCGCGTGGATACTGGGTGAGCACGGCCAACATCGACTCTCGGGATCCGCAGTCGATTCGCGCTGGGATCGCACACCTCACCGCCCAGTCGGTCGAGGGGCTCGTCGTGATCGCGCCGCAGGTCCGCGTAATCCGCGCGATCTCGGCGCAGAAACTCGACATCCCGTACGTCACTCTGCAGTCCACCGATCTCGACCCGGACCATACGTTGACCGTCGATCAGATCGCCGGGGCGAGAATGGCGACGAAACACCTGATCAACGCGGGTCACCGCTCGATCTATCACATCGCCGGCCCGCAGGACTGGATCGAAGCCGAGGCACGGATGCGCGGCTTCCTGGAGGAGATGAGCGCGAACGACGTTCCCACGACCGCGCCCATCCTGGGGGACTGGTCGGCCGATTTCGGATACTACGCAGGACGCGAGTTGCTGCAAGTGCGGGACTTCACCGCCGTCTTCTGCTCGAACGACCAGATGGCGCTTGGCTTCATGCACGCCGTCCGCGATGAAGGCCTCGACGTGCCTCGCGACGTCAGCATCGTCGGGTTCGACGACATCCCGGAAGCGGCGCACTTCTGGCCACCCCTGACCACGATCCGGCAGGACTTCGCCGACCTCGGCCGCCGGTGCGTCGACCTGCTTCTCGGTTCGGAGCAGAGCACTGAGCGCCCAGCGGGAGCCATTGCGCCGCAGCTGATCGTGCGAGGGTCCACGGCCCCACCGAACTCGTGGTGACCGGCTCGTGATCAAGCCGTGACCAATCCGGCTTGACAGCCGGGGATCGCGGGTGGCTATAGTGATCCGATGTGAACGGTCACATGGACTGTCACACACCCGATGCGAAGTCCTCCCGGCGCAGGCCGGATGAAACCCCCAGTTCCAGACGAAGGAGTCGTTCCAGGTGGCAGTCAAGGATGCGGACCAGCGCGAGCGCTACGTGGTCGGCGTCAAGACCGAGGTGGCGATCGCACGAGTGCGGGCCGACGTCGCCGCCCTTCACGGCGAGCTGGTGCGGTATGGCCTGGTGGTGTGGACGGGCGGCAATGTCTCGGGGCGGGTGCCGGGTGCGGATCTGTTCGTGATCAAGCCGTCGGGTGTGTCGTATGACGAGCTGGCGCCGGAGAACATGATCCTGTGCGATCTGGACGGGAATGTGGTTCCCGGCACGCCGGGCAGTGACCGGTCGCCTTCCAGTGACACGGCGGCGCACGCGTATGTGTATCGGAACATGCCGGAGGTCGGCGGTGTCGTGCACACCCATTCGACGTTCGCGGTGGCGTGGGCGGCGCGGGGGGAGGAGATCCCGTGCGTGATCACGGCGATGGCCGATGAGTTCGGTGGACCGATCCCGGTGGGGCCGTTCGCGATCATCGGCGACGACTCGATCGGCCGGGGCATCGTCGAGACGCTGAGCGGGCATCGCTCTCGGGCGGTGCTGATGCAGAACCATGGTCCGTTCACGATCGGCGCTTCGGCCAAGGATGCCGTGAAGGCGGCGGTGATGGTCGAGGACGTGGCCCGCACGGTGCACTACGCGCGGGAGGCGGGCCCGTTGGTGCCGATCCCGCAGGACGCGATCGACAGCCTGTACGACCGCTACCAGAACGTCTACGGACAATCCCCCGACGCTCGCCGGAAGCCCGGCGGCGGCGGCCACAACTGAATACCGAAACACCAAGACAGCGATGTCCTTTGGAGAGGAAAACACAGTGAAGATCAAGAAGATGCTGCTCGCGGCGGTCGCCGCGGGCGCACTCATGCTCACGGCATGCTCGGGTGGAGCCGGCGGCGACGGCGGCGGCGAGGGCGGCGGCGACGGCGGTCTCATCGGCGTCGCGATGCCGACCAAGAGCTCGGAGCGCTGGATCCAGGATGGCGACGCCGTCAAGGCAGCCCTCGAGGACGCCGGCTACTCGGTCGACCTGCAGTACGCCGAGGACGACATCCCCACGCAGGTCTCGCAGATCGAGAACATGATCACCAAGGGCGCCGAGGCGCTCATCGTGGCCTCGATCGACGGCACCACGCTGTCGGAGGTGCTGCAGACCGCGGCCGACTCCGACATCCCGGTCATCGCGTACGACCGACTGATCCGTGACACCGAGAACGTCGACTACTACGCGACGTTCGACAACTTCCTCGTGGGTCAGCAGCAGGCGTGGACGCTGCTGAACGGCCTGGGCCTGACCGACCTCGAGGGCACGCCCACCGAGGGCGCGCCCGCCGGTCCGTTCAACATCGAGCTGTTCGCAGGCTCGCTGGACGACAACAACGCCTTCTTCTTCTTCGACGGCGCGATGGACGTCCTTCAGCCCTACATCGATGAGGGAACCCTCGTCGTGAAGTCGGAGCAGACCGACATCGAGCAGGCCGCCACGCTCCGCTGGGACGGCGAGACCGCCCAGAGCCGCATGGAGGACATCCTCACGTCCAGCTACTCGGACGGCTCCGAGGTCGACGCGGTGCTCTCGCCCTACGACGGCATCTCGCGCGGCATCATCTCGGCGCTCACCGACGCGGGCTACGCCCCCGGCGAAGAATGGCCGATCATCTCCGGTCAGGACGCCGAGGTCGACTCGGTCAAGGCGATCCTCTCGGGCGAGCAGTTCGCGACGATCTTCAAGGACACGCGTGAGCTGGCCAAGGTCGCGGCCGACATGGCCATCGCGATCCTGAACGACGAGGAGGTCGAGGTCAACGACGAGGAGACCTACGACAACGGCGTGAAGGTCGTGCCGTCCTACCTGCTGGAGCCGGTCCCCGTCGTCCAGGAGAACGTCGAGCCCGCGCTCGTCGACACCGGCTACTGGACCGCGGAGGAGCTCGGCCTCTAAGGTCGGACCACCGCTCACACGAGCGACGGCGGTGGGGGATCTCCTCCACCGCCGTCGCCACCACCACGCTCCTCATCGGCGGGCCGCGACCTGTCGCTGAGCGACGGCCATGTCACCAGGCCCCCCGAAGCACAAGGAAGTCGAAACCGTGACCGAAACCATCCTGGAGATGCGCGGCATCACCAAGACGTTCCCGGGCGTCAAGGCGCTCTCGAACGTCAATCTCGAGGTCGAGCGCGGCGAGATCCACGCGATCTGCGGCGAGAACGGCGCCGGCAAGTCGACCCTCATGAAGGTCCTGTCGGGCGTGTACCCGCACGGCACCTACGACGGTCAGATCATCTACGCCGGCGAGGAGGTGCAGTTCAAGAGCCTCCGCGACAGCGAGGCGAAGGGGATCGTCATCATCCACCAGGAGCTGGCGCTCAGCCCGCACCTCTCGATCGCCGAGAACATCTTCCTCAACAACGAGCAGAAGGCCGGGAACGGCCTGATCGACTGGAACCGCACGAACTTCGAGGCCGGAAAGCTCCTCAAGCGCGTGGGTCTGACCGACAACCCGACGACGAAGATCAGCCATATCGGCGTCGGCAAGCAGCAGCTCGTCGAGATCGCCAAGGCTCTGTCGAAGGAGGTGAAGCTCCTCATCCTCGATGAGCCCACCGCCGCGTTGAACGACGAGGACTCCGACCACCTGCTGGACCTCATCCTGAGCCTGCGCGAGCAGGGGATCTCGTCGATCATCATCAGCCACAAGCTCAACGAGATCAAGAAGGTCGCCGACACGGTCACCGTCATCCGCGACGGCAAGACGATCGAGACGATCGCCAAGAACGACGTCACCGAGGACCGCATCATCAAGGACATGGTGGGCCGGGATCTCGAGCACCGCTACCCCGACCACGAGCCGCAGATCGGCGAGGAGCTGCTGCGCGTCGAGGACTGGACGGCATACCACCCGCAGGATCCCTCCCGCGTGATGGTCGACAACGTCTCGATCAACGTGCGCGCGGGCGAGATCGTCGGCATCGCCGGACTGATGGGCGCCGGCCGCACCGAATTCGCGATGAGCCTGTTCGGGCAGTCGTACGGCGTGCGCATCTCGGGCAAGGTCTTCATGCGCGGCAGAGAGATCCGCACCCGCAGCGTGGCGGAGGCGATCGGCAACGGCATCGCCTACGCGACGGAGGACCGCAAGACATACGGCCTGAACCTCATCGAGGACATCAAGCGGAACATCTCGATGGCGTCGCTGAGGAAGCTCGAGCGGGCCGGCCTCGTGGACGACAACGAGGAGTTCAAGGTCGCCAACGAGTACCGGCGCAGCATGAACATCAAGGCGCCGAACGTCCTGGTGAAGACCGGCAAGCTGTCCGGAGGCAACCAGCAGAAGGTCGTCCTGTCGAAGTGGATCTACTCCGACCCCGACGTCCTCATCCTGGACGAGCCGACCCGCGGGATCGACGTCGGCGCGAAGTACGAGATCTACTCGATCATCAACCGGCTCGCGGCATCCGGGAAGGGGATCATCGTGATCTCCTCGGAGCTTCCCGAGCTGCTCGGGATCTCGGATCGCGTCTACGCGCTCTCGGAGGGCCGCATCACCGGCGAGCTGCCCATCGAAGAGGCGACACCCGAGTCCGTCCTCAAGCTCATGACCATGGAGAAGCCCCGCTGACGGGGCCGCAGGAGACACGCACATGTCGAACGACAATCTCTCGAACGAGTCCACCGCCGCCGGAGCACTCGTCAATCCCTCTGACAACAAGTTCACCCGCTGGCTCAGCACGGTGCTGGCCGACCTCGGCAAGAACGGCATCTTCATCGCGCTCATCGCCGTGGTGGCGCTATTCGCGATCCTGACCGACGGCATCCTGCTGCGGCCGCAGAACATCTCGAACCTCATCGTCCAGAACGGCTACATCCTCGTGCTGGCGATCGGCATGGTGATGGTCATCATCGCCGGCCACATCGATCTCTCGGTCGGATCGGTCGCAGCCTTCATCGGCGCGATCTCGGGTGTGTTCGCCGTCGAGATGGGCCTGCCGTGGTGGCTGTCGATCCTGCTCTCGCTGCTGATCGGCGCTCTGGTCGGCGCGTGGCAGGGGTTCTGGGTCGCCTTCGTCGGCATACCGGCGTTCATCGTGACGCTCGCCGGCATGCTCATCTTCCGAGGCCTCGCGCTGGTCGTGCTCGGTAACGCCAACATCGGCTCGTTCCCCACCGAGTACCGCGGTCTCGGCAACGGATTCCTCTCCGGGATCTTCGGGGAATCCGACCCCGACATCTTCACCCTCATCATCGGAGCGATCGCCATCGTGGCCCTCGTCGTCCAGCAGGTTCGCACCCGCCGCGGTCGCCAGAAGTACGACCAGGCCGTCGAACCCGGCGCGTGGTTCATCGCCAAGCTGGTGCTCATCTCGGCCGTGATCGGCTGGTTCGCGTGGGCGCTCGCGTCGTACAAGGGCATCCCTGTCACCCTGATCGTGCTCGCCATCCTGGTGCTCGTGTACGGCGTGGTCATGAACCGCACCGTGTTCGGCCGTCACATCTACGCGATCGGCGGGAACCGCCACGCAGCGGAGCTCTCCGGCATCAAGACCCGCCGAGTGGACTTCTGGCTCTTCGTGAACATGGGCTTCCTCGCGGCTCTCGCGGGTCTCATCTTCACCGCGCGACTGAACCTCGCCGGGCCGAAGGCCGGTGACGGCTTCGAGCTCGAGGCGATCTCGGCCGCGTTCATCGGCGGCGCGGCGGTCCAGGGAGGCGTCGGCACCATCGGCGGCGCGATCATCGGTGGCCTCATCATCGGCGTCCTGAACAACGGCATGTCGATCATGGGCATCGGGATCGAATGGCAGCAGGCGGTCAAGGGCCTCGTGCTGCTGCTCGCGGTCGCGTTCGACGTCTACAACAAGCGCCGATCCGGCAACTGAGCGGAGACCGACCATGTCACCTGCGCAGAACGGCGCCACCGGTCCGGGACAGCTGCCCCCTCCCAGCGACCCCGGTCGCGGCTCCGGCCCGTCGGGCGTCCGCATCGGACTCTGGGTCATCGGCGCCGGGGTCGGCATCTACATGATCGTGTCGGGCGTCATCGGAGCCCTCTCGGGCGGCTGAGGCGCTTCGGCCGGCGCCTCTGCACGGACAGCGAAGAGGGTGGATTCTCGTCGATCGGGGATCCACCCTCTTGCGTGTCAGGGCTTCATGTCCAGGAACGGGCGGTCACGTCGTCTTCTGCGGCTCGGCGCCCGTCTCGGCCAGCAGTCGCTCCTGGTCCACCCGGTCGAGATCGTGCAGTGACGAGCCCTTCGTCTCTCGCAGCGAGATGACCGCGACCATGGTGATCGCTGCGGCGATGGCGAGGTAGATCGCCACGGGGATCCACGTCCCGAACTCCCGCAGCAGGGCGGTTGCGATGATCGGCGCGAGCGATCCCGCGACGATCGAGGTCACCTGGTACCCGAGGGAGACACCGGAGTACCGCATCCGAGTGGGGAACATCTCCGACATGATCGCCGGCTGCGGCGCGTACATGAGCGCATGGATGACCAGCCCGAGGCAGATCGCGAGGATGATCACGACGGGGGAGCGGGTGTCGAACATCGGGAACGCGATGAACCCCCAGGCTGCGGCGAGCAGGGTGCCGGCGAAGTAGACCGGCTTGCGCCCGATGCGGTCGGTGAGGGCGCCGATCGGCGGAATCACCACCATGTGCACGATGTGGGCGATGACCAGCCAGCTCAGGATCTCGGCCGTGTTCATCTCGAGCGCCACGGCCAGGTAGGTGATCGAGAACGTCACCACGAGGTAGTACATGATGTTCTCCGCGAAGCGCAGACCCATCGCGGTGAAGACGCCGCGCGGGTAGCGTCGCAGCACCTCGAGGACGCCGTAGCGCACGTGCTCCTCGGTCTGCACCTGCTTCTGCACCTCGAGGAAGATCGGTGCGTCGGTGATGCGGGTGCGCACGTAGTAGCCCACGGCGACGATGACGACCGACAGCCAGAATCCGACGCGCCAGCCCCATGCCAGGAACGCTTCCGGCGACAGCGCGCTGTTCAGCACGAGCAGGACGACGGTGGCGATGAGGTTTCCGATCGGCACGGCGGCCTGGGGGAACGACGCCCAGAAGCCGCGCGAGTGATTCGGCGAGTGCTCCGCGACGAGCAGCACGCCGCCGCCCCACTCGCCTCCGACCGCGAAGCCCTGCGCGAAGCGGAGCATCACCAGCAGGGCCGGCGCCCAGTATCCGATCTGGTCGAACGTGGGCAGGCAGCCCATCAGGAATGTGGCCACTCCCACGAGGATGATCGCGACCTGCAGCAGGCGCTTGCGGCCGTACTTGTCGCCGAAGTGGCCGAACACGATGCCGCCCAGCGGGCGGGCAACGAACCCGACCGCATAGGTGACGAAGGCCTGGATGATGGGCGCATAGGGATCGTCGGACGGCGGGAACATGATCAGGTTGAACACGAGCGTCGCCGCCGTGGCGTAGAGGAAGAACTCGTACCACTCGACGACGGTGCCCGCCATGGATGCGGTGACGACCCGTCGAAGACTCGACTGCTTCACATCGCCGGCGGGATCGGATGCTGTGGCTGACGCCATGCGCTGAACCTCCTTGTAGAGCGCGGATCGCGGCTGCAGATGCCGCGTGGCGACCCTACCTGACGGGGGATTCAGGTTTCAAGCTGGAGAGCGTGAGAAGTTTCAGTTCCGGTCGGCGGCGAGGCGGATCAGCACGATGTTGCCCGACTCGTCGACTTCGGCGACCGTGGGGTGCGCCTTCACGAACTCCGAGAAGCTCTTGTGGCCGAGCGCCTTCTCGCTGAAGGACGGGTCGAGCCTCTTGACCAGGCTCTTCACGGCCGAGGCGTGCTGCCACTCGACGTCCTCCTTGTCGCTCTCCAGCCGCAGCGCGCGCTCGAGGAGGGCGCCGGCCGGATCGGCCTCTGCCTTCTTCGCGCGGCGGCGGGTGGGAGCGACATCCTTCTTCCCGGGCGGAGGGGCCGCGACCCCCGGGAGAGCGTCGTACGAGTCGAACTGGTCGCACGCCGCCGCGAGCGATTTCGCGGTCGAGCCGGCGACGCCGACCCCCACAACGTACCGGCCGAGGCGCTTGCACCGCTGCGCCAGCGGGACGTAGTCCGAATCGCCGGCCACGATGACGACATGGGTGAGGTCGGGCAGGCGGAACATGTCTTCGACGGCGTCGACGGCGAGCCGGATGTCGGCGCCGTTCTTCGCATACGCCGCGGCCGGGAACAGCTGCACGAGATCGACCGCGCGCGCGACGAGCTGGGAGCGGTAGACGGCGTTGACGGGCGCCGACCAGTCCGCATACGCGCGGGTGAGCACGAGCGTGCCGAACGAGGTCGCGTAGTCGATGATCGCGCCGACATCTATGGTGGCGGCGGCGAGCCTCTCGGCGATCTCGGGGTCTGCGGCATCCGTCGCGATCTTCTGCCGGTCGCGGGCGTAGGAGTTCTTGCCGTGGACCCGGTCGTACCAGGACATCACGATGTTGTCGAAGTCGAGGTAGACCGCCACCCTCGGGTTCTGCAGGTCGGGCATCTCAGGCCTCCGTCGGGTAGCTGACGCCGACGAGCTCGCGCACCTCGTCGAGTGTCTCCATGATCGCCACCGTCTCGTCGATCGGCAGCACGTCGGAGTCCGTCAGCCCCTCGCTGACGTAGCGCTCCGCTGCGAGGGCCTGATACTGCATGCCGCGGCCGGCGATGTCCGACACGAAGTCCTCGAGCACCGTGCCGTCGTGAGAGACGACGCGGAACGACGTCGGGGTGTACCAGACCCGTGCGATGTCGATGCGGGCGTCGGTCCCGATGATCGCGGCGGTGTTGGGCCCGGCCGCACGAGAGGCCGAGAGCGTCGTCGAGAGGGCTCCGGACTCGTGCGCCATGATCGTGGCGATCTCGGTGTCGGCACCCGTCTCGCCCAGGCGCGCGGTGGCGACGACCGACAGCGGAGCACCCAGCACATCCCACGCGAACGACACCGGGTAGATCCCGAGGTCGAGCAGGGCCCCGCCGCCGAGGGCCAGGTCGTTGAGCCGGTGGGCGGGATCGCTCGAGATCCGCTGCGTGTGGTCGGCGGTGACGGCGCGGATCTCGCCGAGCACGCCGCTGCGGACGATCTCGCGAATGCGCACCATGTGCGGCAGATACCGCGTCCACATCGCCTCCATCGCGAGCAGCCCGCGCTCGACGGCGGCATCACGGACGGCGGCCGCCTCGGCGGCGGTGAGAGTGAAGGGCTTCTCGACGAGCACATGCTTGCCGGCCTCGAGGGCCAGCAGCGCGTTGCCCGCGTGCATCGGGTGCGGCGTCGCGACGTAGACGATGTCGATGTCGGGGTCGGCCACGAGCTCCTCGTAGGAGCCGTGCGCGCGAGGGATGTCGAAGTCGGCGGCGAAGGCCTCGGCGGATGCCAGACGTCGTGACCCGACGGCGGCGACGTCGAGGCCGGCCGTGCGAAGATCGCTCGTGAACGCGCGGGCGATGCCGCCGGGACCGAGGATCCCCCAGCGGAGACCGGAGGCAGGCGTGGGTGCAGGCGAAGTCATGACTTCGAGGCTAGTGCCCCGGTGATCGTCGAACGTCGACGGACGTGCTCTAGCGGGACCCGGTGTCGGCGAGCTGGGGAAGAGCCTCCGCGACCGGCGCGAGCGCCCGGGCAAGATCGTCGACGATGTCGCGGAAGTCCTCGAGGCCGATCGAGAGGCGCACCGTCGTCGAGCCGATGTGGGCCTCGGCGAGCTGGATCGGCGACATGTGGCTGTGGGTCATCGAGGCGGGATGCGCGACAAGGCTGCGGGCGTCGCCGATGTTGGCGACGAGCTTGATGATCTGCAGCCGGGAGATGAACTCCTCGACGAGGCGGAAGTCGGCCTCGGGGTCACCGGTGGTCGGAAGGTCGAACGCGAAGACCGCGCTCGTGCCGAGCGGCAGATAGGTCTGCGCGTGCCCGTGCCAGGGACTGGATTCCAGGCCCGGGTGATGCACCCGGGCGACGGCCGGGTGGGACTCGAGGAAGCGGGCCACCTCGAGAGCCGTCGCGCTGTGACGCGCGACGCGGAGGTCGAGCGTCTCGATGCCCTGCAGCAGCTGGAAAGCGTTGAACGCGGAGAGCGAAGGCCCCAGGTCGTGGACGTACTTGGTCTTCACGAGTGCGATGTACGGTGACCCGGTCTGACCGAAGCGCTCGACGAGGCTCCCGTCGGGGACGCGCTGATAGGTCTCGGTCAGCTGCGGCCAGCGCTGCGGCTGCGCGGTGAAGTCGAAGGTGCCGAGGTCGACGACGACGCCTCCCAGCGAGGTGCCGTGGCCGCCGAGGAACTTCGTCGCCGAGTGCACGACGATGTCGGCGCCGAACTCCTTGGCACGCTGCAGATAGGGCGTGGCGACGGTGTTGTCGATCACGAGCGGCACGCCTGCGCGCCGGGCCACCCGTGCGACGGCGGCCAGGTCGAGGACCTGCGCGATCGGATTCGAGATCGATTCGGCGAAGAGCGCACGCGTCGTGGGACGCACCGCCGCCTCCCACGCGGGGAGGTCGTCCTGGTCGACGAAGGTGACCTCGATGCCCCAGTCGGCGAACGTGTCCTGCAGCAGATCAACGGTGCCGCCGTAGAGCTGCCGTGCGGCCACGATGTGCTCGCCCTGCTTGGCCAGGGCCAGCAGGGCGACGGCGACGGCGGCCTGCCCCGACGACACACCGGCTGCCGCAAGGCCGCCCTCGAGCTCGGCGACGCGCTTCTCGAAGACGAGCACGGTGGGGTTGGCCGCGCGGCTGTAGATGTTGCCGTCGCGGCGCAGTGCGAAACGGTCGCGCGCCTCGCTCAGCGACCGGAACTCGAACGCATTCGACTGATGGATCGAGGGCACCGCGGTGTTCTCGGCGATGGTCGGGTCGTAGCCGGCCTGCACCTGGGCGGTCGCGAACGAACGCGGAGGGGCAGGGCGCGGCGACTCGGACATGCGAACCATTGTCGTGGCGCACTCGGTGTCGGCGCCCGCCGTGTGTCGAACTGTTGCGGGGGACGGGCGGGGACGGATGCCGCAGGCGACGGGCGGCACCGGCACGGCGCTCGCTCCGCTCGGCGTCAGGGCGTCAGCGTCACCTTGCCGTCGGCGCCTTCCTCGACCGCGCGGTGCGCGGCAGCGGCCTCGGAGAGCGGGAACGACGGCCCGAGCTCCAGCGAGAACGCGCCCGCTGCGAGGAGGGCCAGCGTGACCGGCACCGACTCCGCCCGCCACGCCAGCTGCTGTGCGGTCAGCGGGGAAGGAGAGCCCCCCGAGAACGCGCGGATGCCGAGACCCCCGGCATCCTTCCCGCGCACCAGTGTCGCGATGCGCTCGCGGTCGGCGACGAGGTCGAGCGAGGCCTGCAGCGCCTCGTCGGTTCCGGCGGCGTCGATGGCGACGGTCACCCCTGCGGGCGCTGCCTCGCGGATGCGTTCGAGGAGCCCCTCGCCATACGCCACAGGAAGGCCGCCCAGTTCACGGACGCGATCGAAGCGTCGCTCCGAGGACGTGGCGATCACGGTCGCGCCCCACAGCACGGCGAACTGGATGATGGCCTGGCCGACCGCGCCGGAGCCGCCGTGGACGAGCAGCGTGTCGCCTGCTCCGACCGACAGCGACCGCAGGGTCTGGTAGGCGGTCCCGACCGGGATGCCCAGCGCTGCACCCTCGGCGGCGCTTACGAGCGGGGGGCGCGGGTGCACATTCTGCGCGGAGACCACCAGGTCGCTCGCGTAGGCGCCGGTCGCGCCGAAGAAGACCACCGGCTGACCGATGCGGAAGCCGTCGACGCCCTCGCCGATGGCCGTGACGATCCCCGCACCGTCCGAGCCGACACGGCGGGGATCGGTGATCTCGGCCGAGGCGCGCCGCCCGGAGCGCAGCTTGGCATCGATGGGGTTGACCCCCGCCGCCTCGATGCGGAGGGCGACCTCGCCCGCAGCGGGAAGGGGCGCGGGGATCTCGATCTGCTGGAGGACCTCGGGTCCGCCGAACTCGGTGTACGCGATGGCAACGCTCATGACGACCGCAACCGAGGGGTGCCGCGCAGATATTCCCGTGAGACCACGCGACGTGACGACGTCAGCGGCCGCCGAGAGCCTTCTGGATCCGCGGCAGCGACACAGCCTCAGCCGTACCGAGGGACTGCGCGAACAGGCTGACACGGTACTCCTCGAGCAGCCAACGAGCGTGGACGAGGGTGGCCGCGGCATCCGCGCCGGGAGGGATCGTGCCGCCGGCTTCCGCGTAGACCGCGGCGGCGCGCTCGAACTCGGTCATGCGCTGGCGATCGCGCCCGGGGTTGTCGGCCAAGGTTCTCACCCGGTCGAGCGCGCCGCGCAGGTAGCGCGGCAGGTGAACGAGGCGGGCCGTGCCGGTGCGTGACACGAAGCCAGGGAACACGAGTCCTGCCAGCTGGCCCTTGACGTCGTTCAACGCGCCCAGCAGCGTGAGCGAGTTCTGGTCGCGCAGCGCACGTTCCACCTCACGGCTCGCGGTGAGGATCCTAGCGGTCAGCGAGACCGTCTGGAACAGCTCGTCGACGACGGCGCCCGAGAACGCATCGCGAACCGCGTCGAACCCGCCGCGCGTGCGCACGACGCCGTCCGGCGCAGTACGTGCGATGACGGCATCCGCCACCGCCACGCGGCCGTCTTCGATGAGCGCTTTCGCAGACGGATACGGGGATGCGGCAAGGGCGAGCTTCTCGGCGGACGTCAGGTGCTCCAAGACATACGTCGCCGGCGAGGCGACCGACAGCAGCACCAGCCGGCGCAGTCCCGCGCGGGTGGCTCGCGCCGCGTCGTCAGGCGTTGCCTCGATGCGCAGCGAGACCGAGCCGCCGTCGTCGACGATGGCGGGGTAGCCGCGGACCACCCCGCCCGCGACCTTCGTGTCGACCACGTCGGGGAGATCGCCGAACGACCAGTCCGTGAGCGCCGTCTGCTCCGCGAAGGCGCTCGGGGCGTTCGCGGAGAGCGCTGGCGGAGCCGGACGCTGCGGCCCGCCGCCGCGCCGCGCGGCCGGGTCTCCGGCACGGAGCGAACGGGAGACGGACGCGCGGACGCGGTCGGCGAGGCGATCCTGGAGTGCGGACAGGTTGCGATCCGAGCCGACGGTGCGGCCCCGCTCGTCGACGGCGCGGAACGACAGCAGGAGGTGCGACGGCACGCGCTCGAGATCGAAGTCCGCCGCGGTCACGGGCTGACTCGCCACTCGCTGGATGCGCGCGGCCAGCGCCTCGCGCAGCCCCGTCGAGGGAAGTCCGTCGGTGGCCTCCGGGCCCTGTCCCGCGAGCTCTCCGGAGAAGGTGGCCGCCCAATCGGCGGCGGGCACCACATGCCGTCGGATCGCTTTGGGCAGGGAGCGCAGGAGCGCGGTGATCAGCTCGTCGCGCATTCCCGGCACCTGCCAGTCGAAGCCGATCGGGCGCAGCTGCGCCAGGAGTGCGAGCGGCACGACCGCAGTGACGCCGTCGTCGGGTGCTCCGGGCTCGAACCGGTAGGCGAGTGAGAGCACCTGGTCGCCCTGCACCCAGCGGGCCGGGAAGTCGCGTTCGTCGCCGCGGGACGCCTCGTCGACCAGGTCTGCCTCGGTCATGTCGAGCAGCCGGGGGGTGCGGGCCGAGGCATCCCGCCACCACGACTCGAAGGAGCGCACGTCGAAGACGTCGCGGGGGAGCCGTGCGTCGTAGAACCGGAAGACGGCCTCGTCGCCGACGAGGATGTCACGGCGCCGCTCCCGCTCCTCGATCTTCTCGAGCCGGCGGCGCAGCTCCAGGTTGCGCCGCTCGAACGCAGTGAGGCGCTTGTCGAGGTGCGACACGTCCCACTCGCCCTCGACGAGCGCATGACGCAGGAAGAGCTCGCGCGCGAACGGGCGGTCGAAGCGCGAGAGCTGCACCCGTCGCCGCGGGACGATCTCGACGCCGAACAGCGTGACCTTCTCGTAGGCGGATGCCGCACCCGCCGCCTTCGACCAGTGGGGCTCGCTCAGCCGGCGCTTGGCGAGGTCGCCGGCCAGGGGCTCGGCCCACGCGGGATCGATCGCCGCCACCGTTCGGGCGAAGAGTCGGCTGGTCTCGACGACCTCGGCCGCCATCACCGCCTGCGGGCGCTTCTTCTTCAGCCCCGAGCCCGGGAAGATCGCGAAGCGCGTGCCCCGGGCGCCGAGATACTCGGCCGAGCGGCGCTGCTCCGCGCGATCGGAGCGCTCGCCGCCGGACCGGCCGCGAGAGGAGTCCTTGGGTGCGGTCCGCTCGTCGAGCATGCCGATGTGCGACAGCAGACCCGACAGGATCGCCTTGTGCAGCTCGTCGGGGTCGGCAGCTCCCCCGGTGGCCTTCCGGGGTGCCCCCACCAGGGCACTCAGCTGGCGGTGCACGTCGGCCCACTCGCGCACGCGGACGTAATTCAGGTGCTCGCTGCGGCACATCCGCCGGAAGGCGCTCGAGCCGAGCTCGGCCTGCTTCTCCTGAAGGTGATTCCACAGGTTGAGGAGGCTGAGGAAGTCGCTCGTCGGGTCGGTGAAGCGCGCGTGGAATCGATCGGCCTCTTCGCGGCGGTCCTCGGGGCGTTCGCGCACATCCTGGATCGACATGCCCGAGACGATCGCGAGCACATCGGCGAGCACGCCGGTCCGGCGGGCCTCGACCAGCATGCGTGCGAAGCGCGGATCGATCGGGAGTCGCGAGAGCTCCCGGCCGAGCTCCGTGAGCCGCGGGCTGTCGGCGTCGGCCCCGCGCGCGGTCCCACCGCTCCCTGAGCCTGTTCCCCCCGTCCCTGAGCCGGTTCCCCCGGTCCCTGAGCCGGTCGAAGGGCGCACCGCGCCGAGCTCGACGAGAAGGTCGAAGGCGGCTTTGACGCCGCGCGAGTCGGGCGGGGTCAGGAAGGGGAACGACGAGATGTCACCGAAGCCGAGCGACAGCATCTGCAGGATGACCGAGGCCAGGCTCGTGCGCAGGATCTCCGGTTCGGTGAACTCGTCACGGCTCTGGAAGTCCTCCTCCGCGTACAGGCGGATCGCGATACCGGGGCTTGTCCGGCCCGCGCGACCGGAACGCTGCTGGGCCGACGCCTGCGAGACGGGCTCGATCGGCAGGCGCTGGATCTTGCTGCGATTGCTGTAGCGCGAGATGCGCGCGGTGCCGGTGTCGACCACATAGCGGATGCCGGGAACCGTCAGGCTCGTCTCGGCCACGTTCGTGGCGAGGATCACTCGGCGGCGGACGCCCGCCAGCTTCGACGACTCGAAGACCCGGTGCTGCTCCGCGGCGCTGAGCCGCCCATAGAGCGGAAGCACCTCGGTCGGCGCGGTGTCCTTCGCGTACATGCCCCGCACGGCATCCATCGCGTCGCGGATCTCCGCCTCGCCGGGGAGGAAGACGAGCACGTCGCCGGCGGACTCGCGGTCGAGTTCGCGCAGTGCCGCCGTGATGCCGTCGACATCGTCCGACCCGCCGCCGCCGTCGCCGTTGTCGCGCGTCGCGTCGGCGACCGGGGGCCGGTATCGGATCTCGACCGGATACGTGCGTCCCGACACCTCGACGATGGGCGCCGGGTCACCACCCGGCGGCGCGAAGTGCTTCGCGAAGCTCTCGGGGTCGATCGTCGCGCTCGTGATGATGACCTTGAGATCCGGCCGCTTCGGCAGGATCCGCGTCAGGTAGCCGATCAGGAAGTCGACGTTGAGCGAGCGCTCGTGCGCCTCGTCGACGATGATCGTGTCGTACCGGCGCAGCAGGCGGTCGCGATGGATCTCGTTCAGGAGGATGCCGTCGGTCATGAGCGCGACCCGGGTGTCGGGCGAGACCTTGTCGGTGAAGCGCACCTTGTATCCGACGGTGGTGCCCAACGGCACCTGCAGCTCCTCCGCGACTCGCTCCGCGATCGTCCGCGCCGCGATCCGGCGGGGCTGGGTATGCGCGATACGGGTGCGACCCAGTTCGAGGGCGATCTTCGGAAGCTGCGTGGTCTTGCCCGATCCGGTGGCGCCGGCGACGATCACGACCTGGTGGTCGCGGATGGCGCGCGCGATCTCGTCCCGAGCCGCGCTGACCGGCAGCTCGGGCGGGTAGGTGATCACGGGTTCGGGCGCGGACATAGCCTTCGATCGTATCCCGGGTCGGCGGTGCCGCGCGCCTCTCGGGCTCTGCCGTCGCATTACACTCTTGTCTCGCAGAGTACTTTGCGGTACAAAGTTGTCATGACCACCCACACGGCGCCATCGCCGACGACTCGGGCGGCCGCGCTCGACCGGCGCACGGCGCTGCGGTGGGGGCTCGGGCTGCCGGCGCTGCGTGTCGCGATGGTGGCGGCCGCCTGCACGGCGGCATGGCTCCTCATCGGCTGGGCCTCCGGCAGGCCGGCCGCCTATCCCGTCCCGCCGCTGGTCGCCGCCGTGGCCATGCTCCCTGTGAACCTGATCTGCCTCGCCCTTGTTCGCCGGCGCCTGCACAGCGAGGGCCGAACCGTCCGCGGGCTCATCGGCTACCGTCCCGGCCGGCTCGGCCGCGACATCCTGTGGGGGCTGCTGTGGCTCATGGTGCTGTCGGTTCCGTTCGCCGCCACGATCATGATCGTCATGGCGCTGCTCCATGGCGAGGGCACGTTCGCCGCCTTCGAGACCGTCTTCTTCGACGCCGACAGTCTGCCCTCGCTCTCGCCGGTCGTCGCCTTCCTCCTGGCCGCGATCGCGGTGCTGACGTTCGCACCGCTCAACGCACCGGCGGAGGAGTTCGTCTACCGCGGCACGGCGCAGCAGGATCTCTCGCGGCGGATGCCGGTGGCGGTGGCGATCGTCGTCGCCTCCATCTTCTTCGGGCTCCAGCACGTCTGGTACGCCCCGACGCCCGACGCCGTGCTGGTGTACGCGTGCGCCTTCTTCGTGTGGGGAGTCGGTTCGGGCCTCATCGCATGGCGGCAGAAGCGACTGCTCCCGCTGATCGTGGCGCACGGTCTCGTGAATCTCTTCACGACGCTTCCCGCGCTCGCCATCCCCTTCTTCCTCTCGAACGGAGCCTCGACGTGACGACCGAACCCTCTGAGCCGGTGGACGGCGAGCCCGCAGACGCCGCCGCGATGCTCGAGCTCGTGCGAGCCCAGCAGGATCAGGTCAACCGTCGCATGGCGGCCCAGGTGCCGCCGATCCTGCTGGTCTGGGGGATCGCGTGGACGGTCGGATTCGGGCTGCTGTGGCTGATCGACGGCGCGAAGCCCTCCCTCGCCGTTCCCCTGCCCGTCGCGGTCATCACCTTCATCGTCCTGATGGCCGGGGCCCTGGTGGCGACCGGGATCCTGGGCGGGCGCAGCGGACGCGGCATCCGCTCGACCGCCGACGCCGCGTTCACCGGCACCGTCTACGGCGCGACCTGGACCGTGGGGTTCGTTGCGATCTTCGTCTTCGGCACCGCTCTGCTCCGCAACGGCATGCCGCCCGAGCTGACGAACATCTACTACCCGACCGCCTCGACGCTCTTCGTCGGGATCATGTACATCATCGCCGGCGGCATCTGGCGGGCGTGGGGCGCGATCGGCATGGGGGCCTGGATCGTGCTCGTCGCGCTGGTGGCACCGTACTTCGGCTACCCCACGCACTATCTCGTGTTCGCCGTCGCCGGGGGAGGCGTGTTCCTGGCCGGCGCACTCGTGGCATGGCTGTGGGTTCGCCGATGACCGAGCTCGATCCCGTCATCCACGCCGCGGCGCGACTTCGGATCACCGCCACTCTCGCCACACTCGACGCGGGCGAGAGCATCTCGTTCCCGCGGCTGCAGGAGCTGCTCGACATGACCGCGGGCAATCTCTCGACCCACGTGCGCAAACTCGAAGATGCGGGCTACCTCGCCGTCGAGAAGACCCACCGGGGCCGCACCCCGATCACCTTCCTCGCGCTCACCAAGCAGGGCCGGCGCGCGTTCGAGGACTACACCGATGCCCTGCGCTCCGTCCTGGGAGAACGACCATGACCCTTGCCCGATTCGACCATGTCACCCGCCGGTACGGCGACCTCGTCGCCGTCGACGATGTGACGCTCGATCTCGATCCCGGCGTCCTCGTCGGGCTGCTCGGCCCGAACGGCGCGGGCAAGACGACGCTGCTGTCGCTGCTGCAGGGACTTCGGCGGCCGACCTCCGGCACGGTGTCCCTCTTCGGCGGGAGTCCGCTCGATGCGCGCAGACGCGCGGAGCTCGGCACGACCCCGCAAGAGACGGCGCTGCCCGAGACGCTTCGGGTGGGGGAGGTCATCGACTACGTCGGCGGCCATTTCGCCGACCGCGTGCCCACCGCGCAGATCGCGGAGGAGTTCGGCGTCACCGAGCTGCTGCGTCGCCAGTGCGGGTCGCTCTCGGGAGGGCAGAAGCGTCGCCTCGCCGTGGCGCTCGCCTTCGTCGGACGCCCGCGCCTCGTGCTGCTGGACGAACCCACCACCGGTCTCGACGTCGATGCCCGCCGGACGCTGTGGTCGGCGATCCGCCGCCAGCACGATGCCGGCGCCACGGTCGTCGTCACCAGCCACTACCTGGAAGAGATCGAGGCGCTCGCCCAGCGCGTCATCGTCGTCGGCGAGGGCAGGGTGCTCGCCGACGACACCGTCGCGCGGGTCGTGGCTCGGGTCGGAGTCGGCCGCGTCCAGCTCGCGAGCCGGGAGGCGGAGCGGATCGGGCAGCTGGCGAGCGTCGTACGGCACGAACGCGCCGATGACCGAGAGGTCTTCACCGTCGGGGACGCCGACGAGTTCGTCCGCGAGCTGGTCCGGTCGGGTCTCCCGTTCCAGGATCTGGCCGTGCGCGGCGCGACCCTCGAGGAGGCCTTCCTCTCCCTCACCGACAGCCTCCGCATCAGCGCCTCCTCCGAGAAAGCAGGGCAGACGAGATGACCACCACGGCAGCACGTCCGGTCTCGACCGCCAGGTTGACGATCCTCCACGCGAAATACGGGCTGATCGAGACGCTGCGCGTGCCGATCGCCGTGATCGGCACGCTGGTCTTCCCGGCACTCGCTCTGCTGTTCTTCGTCGTGCCGCAGCGAGCGGTCGCCGACAACCCCGTCTGGGCGACGCAGGCGGTCATCTCGCTCTCGGTGTTCGCCGTCATGTCGAATGCACTGTTCTCGTTCGGGCTGACCATCTCGGAGAGCCGCGAGAAGCCGTGGGACCCCTATCTCCGCGCCCTTCCCGCGCCGGGGACGGCGCGCGTGCTCGCCCAGATCCTGTCGACCGGCGTTCTCGGCATCGTCGCGATCATCCCGGTCATCGTGATCGGCGGACTGTTCACCGCGGCCGAGGCGTCGCCGGCACGCATCCTGGCCGGCGTGCTCGCTCTTGGTGTGGCGGCGCTGCCCTTCATGCTGATCGGAAGCGCGATCGGCTATGCCCTGCCCTTCAAAGCCGCGATCGCCGTGGTGCAGATCGTCATGTTCTCGTTCGCCTTCATCGGCGGGCTCTTCCTGCCCCCCGTGCTCTTCGCCCCCTGGCTCGACGCGATCTCGAAGTTCACGCCGTCGCGGCAGGCGCGCGAGTTCGTCATCTGGGCCGTCGAGGGCGGGTCGCTCGAGTGGTGGGTCTGGGTCGGCATCGTGGTCTGGACAGTCGTGTCGTTCGTCCTCGCCCTTGTACTCTTCCGTCGCGATGAGGGCAAGCGGTACCACTGACAGATCCGTTCCGGCTCGGACCTCCCTAGGCTGGAACCATGACCATCCCCACCCTGAATCTCAACGACGGCAACCAGATCCCCCAGCTCGGCTACGGCGTGTTCAAGGTGCCGCCGGCAGACACCGAGCGTGCCGTCTCTGAAGCTTTCGAAGTCGGCTACCGGCACATCGACACGGCCGCCATCTACGGAAATGAAGAGGGCGTGGGCGCCGCGATCGCGGCGAGTGGGCTGGCGCGCGGCGATCTGTTCGTGACGACGAAGCTCTGGAACGACCGCCACCACGACGAGGAGCCGCGCGCGGCGATCCGCGAGAGCCTCGACAAGCTCGGTCTCGACAGCGTCGACCTCTATCTCGTGCACTGGCCGACCCCCGCTAAGGACGACTACGTGCACGCGTGGGAGAAGATGGTCGAGCTTCGCGAAGCCGGGCTGACCCGGAGCATCGGCGTCTCCAACCACCTCGTCCCGCATCTCGAGCGGATCGTGGCGGCGACGGGCGTCGTGCCCGCGGTGAATCAGATCGAGCTGCACCCCGCTTATCAGCAGCGCGAGATCACCGAGTGGGCGGCCTCGAACGACGTCAAGATCGAGTCGTGGGGTCCCCTCGGCCAGGGCAAGTACGACCTGTTCGGCGCCGAGCCGGTCGCCGCCGCGGCGGAAGCGCACGGCAAGACCCCGGCGCAGGCCGTCCTGCGCTGGCACCTGCAGAAGGGGTTCATCGTCTTCCCCAAGTCGGTGCGCCGCGAGCGTCTGGAGGAGAATCTCGACGTCTTCGACTTCGAGCTGACGTCCGACGAGATCGCCGCCATCGACGCGATGGACCCGGGTGACGGCTCGGGTCGCGTCAGCGCCCACCCCGACGAAGTCAACTGAGGCCATGAATCCTCGCCTCGCGGAATCGACGAGCCCGTACCTGAGAGCCCACGCGGGCAATCCGGTCGCGTGGTTTCCGTGGGGCGAGGAGGCCTTCGCCGAGGCGCGCGCGCGTGACGTGCCCGTGATGGTGTCGATCGGGTACTCGACATGCCACTGGTGCCACGTGATGGCACGCGAGTCCTTCGAGGATGCCGCCACCGCCGCCGACCTCGACGCCGGCTTCGTCTCCATCAAGGTGGACCGCGAGGAGCACCCCGAGGTCGACGCCGCCTACATGGCCGCCGCATCGGCGTTCAGCCCCAGCCTCGGCTGGCCGCTGACCGTCTTCGTGACGCCCGCAGGGCGCCCGTTCTACGCCGGCACGTACTTCCCGCCCGAACCGCGCGGCGGAATGCCCGCGTTCCGCCAGGTGCTGGCCGCCGTGCGCGAGGCGTGGACGGAGCGTCGCGACGAGATCGACGGGACGGCGGATGCTGTGGCCGGCGCGCTCGCGGAGGTGCGCGCGTCGGCACCGCCCGCCTCCGACGGCCTTCCCACCGTCGGCGAGATCGCCGACGCCGCCCGGCGCCTCGCTGAGCGTGAAGACCCGCGCTACGGCGGATTCGGCGATCCGGCCACCGCGGCGCCGAAGTTCCCGGTGGCGACCGCACTCCGGTTCCTGCAGACACGGGTGGTCCGCGACGCGGCGGCCGAGGCATCCGTCGTCGCCGACCGTGCGCTCTCCGCGATGGCCGCCTCGCCGCTGCGCGATCCGGTCGAGGGGGGATTCTTCCGGTACGCGACACGCCCGGATTGGACCGTGCCCCACTACGAGCGCATGCTCATCGACAACGCGCAGCTGCTGGATGTGGCCGCCGCCGCCGGCGCGGATGATGTCGCGGCCGGGATCGCGTCGTTCCTCCTCGAGGTTCTCCAGCAGCCCAGCGGCGGGTTCGGCGCCGCCCAGGACTCCGAGTCGTGGATCCACGGTGCGCGCAGCGAAGGCGGCTACTACCTCCGTGACGCCCAGGACCGTGCCGAGCTCGAGCCGCCGGCGGTCGATGCCAAGGTCGTGACGGGGTGGAACGGCCTGGCGATCGGCGCTCTGGCTCGTGCCGGCGCCCGCTACGGCGAGCCTCGCTGGATCGAGGCGGCTCGCTGGGCCGCCGACGCGGTGCTCGAGACGAACACGACGACCGACGGACGGCTCATCCGTGCCTCTCTGAACGAGATCCCGTCGCGGGCCGCTGCGACGCTGGCAGACTACGGGCAGCTGGCCGCGGGTCTGACTGCGCTTGCCGTCGCCAGCGGCGAGGTCGCCTACGCTGTGCGAGCCCGGGAACTGCTCGATGCCTGTCTGTCCGCGGAGGGTGCCGCAGCGGTACCGGGCGGGGGAGATCCCGTTCTCGCCGGGCAGGGCATCGGCGCCCCGGATGCCGCATCCGACGGCGACGAGCCTTCGGGGCACGCCGCTCTCGCCGATGCCGCGACCGCCCTGTGGCTGCTCGGCGCCGGTGAGACCTACCGGAAGGCGGCGCAGCGGATCGTGTCCGCGCACGCAGCGGCCGCGATGCCGCAGCCGCTGGCATTCGGTGCGCTGCTGCGAGTCGCCGCGACGCTCGCGACGCCGCCGCGGCAGGTGGTTGTCGTCAGCGGCGACCCCGACGCGCCGCTGGTGTCGGCGGCCCGCCGCCTCTCGGCGGATGTCGTGGTCACGCTCTCACCGGCGCAGGTGGAGCAGTGGACCGCGGCCGGTTTCGACCTGCTCGCCGAAAAGACGATGCGTGACGACGCGCCGACGGCATAC
>NZ_CAJF01000020.1 GCF_000304335.1 Microbacterium yannicii PS01
TCGTGTCCACGGACGAGTCCGAGTTCCAACCCTGCAGCCGCGTCCTCGTCCTCTACAAGGGGCGGCTCATCGGCGAACTGGCCGCGCCCTGGACCGAGCACCAGCTCGCCGCCGCCGTGCAGGGCGAACTCGTCCCGCCGTCCGGGGATCCCGCGTCCTCATTCTCACAGGAGTCCTGATGTCCCGTTCCGCCCTCACCAAGAACGTCGCGGTGACCCGGCCGGCCCCGCCGGTCGGTCGTGTCCGCAGCATCCTGCGCGATCTCGCGCTCATCCCCGTCATCGTGCTCGTCTTCATCTTCGGCGCCATCTTCGTGCCAAACTTCGCGACCGCGAACAACATCATCTCCAACATCCTCAGCGTCTCCGCGGTCCTCGGGGTGGCCGTCGTGGCGCAGAGCATCGTGCTGATCGGGGGGTACTTCGACCTGTCTGCCCAGTCGACGATCGGTCTGGCGCCGATGTTCATGGTGTGGTTGTACACCACGGACGGCGGCGTGGGGATCGTGACGAACCCGTGGCTCGCCATTCTCAGCGCGCTGATCCTCGGCGCGGTGGTCGGCCTTGTCAACGGCCTCCTCGTGGGCCGCCTCGGGATGAACGCGTTCATAGTCACTCTGGCGATGCTGATCCTGCTGCAGGGCTTCACGCTCGGAATCTCCGGAGGACAGACATTCACCGATCTGCCGGGCCCGGTGGCCGAGCTCGGGTTCGCGAAGGTCCTCGGGATTCCCGTCGACGTGATCATCCTCGTGCTGGTCGTGGCGCTGGCCGCCGTCTTCATGAAGTTCGCGCCCACCGGCCGTCGCATCTACGCCATGGGCGGCAACAAGGAGGCCGCGCGGGCGGCCGGCATCGACACGCTGCGGCTGACGATCGGGCTGTTCGTGTTCAGCGGCGTGGCGGCGGCCTTCGCGGGCCTCATGCTCTCGGCCCGCATCGCGGCCGTGACGTCCAGCCAGGGCAACAACATCATCTTCACGGTGTTCGCCGCGGCCGTCATCGGAGGCATCAGCCTCGACGGCGGCAAGGGGACGATCATCGGCGCTGCGACGGGCGTGTTGCTGCTGGGCATGATCCAGAACATTCTCGTCCTGTCGGCGGTGCCGTCGTTCTGGATCGACGCGACGTACGGTGCGATCATCCTGGGTGCGCTGTTGATCGGCAGCACGCAGGTGCGCGGACTCTTCGCCGGGCTGCCCCGCAGATCCCGCTCCCGCACGACCTAGCCCACGACACGAAAGAACTGCCGGTGCCGATCCGTCAGGATCGGCACCGGCAGTTCTGTTGCGGGCAGATGTCAGGCGACGAGCGACTCTTCGAGTGCGGCGTCGGCCGCCTTGAGGACCTCGGCGGCCACCGCGATGCCCTCCAGGCGGCCGAGCTCGACGTCCTCGTGCTCGATGTTGACCATCATCTCCGGGTCCACCTCGTGGAGCGCGCGCAGGAACTCGGTCCAGTACGCCACGTCGTGGCCCTTGCCGAGCGCGACGAAGTCCCACGATGACTGCTTCGGCCACTCGTTGGCCCACTCGTCCCCGCCGAGGTTGGTCCGGGCCTCGTCCGGCGACAGCCGGCGGAAGCTGTTGTCCAGCACGCCGTTGAGGGCAGCCACCTCCGGGTTGACGCGGACATCCTTCGCCGCCGCGTGGAAGACGAGTGGGCCCAGGTGGCGGATCACGGTCACCGGATCCATCTGCTGCCAGAACAGGTGCGACGCGTCGAGCTCTACACCCACGTTCGTCGCGCCGGTGAGCTCGATGAGCTTATGCACGTCCGCCGAGTTGAACACGATGTTCTGAGGGTGCAGCTCGAGGGCGACCTTCACGTCGTGGTCACGAGCCAGGCGGTCGGTCTCGCGCCAGAAGTCTGCCGCGATGCCCCACTGGTAGTCGAGCACGTCGAGCGCGGCCGAGTTCCATGCGTTGACGACCCAGTTGGTGCGTGTCGCGCCGGGCTCGCCGCCGGGCAATCCGGACATGGTCACGACGCGGTGCTGGCCGAGGCGCTCAGCCAGGCGGATCGCGCGGCGGACGTCCTCCGCGTGCTTGTCGCCGATGACGGGGTTCGGGTGCAGCGGGTTGCCGTTGCAGTTGAGCCCTGCGATGCCCACCCCGGTACCCTCGAACAGGCCGAGGAAATCGTCGCGGGCGGTGTCGCTGACGAGGATGTCGTCGAAGGTGGGGACGTGCACAGCCGGCAGGAACCCGCCGGTGTTGATCTCCAACCCCGTGAGCCCCAGGTCAGCGACGACCTTGATGGCCTCGGGGAGCGGGCGGTCGTGGAGGATCGCGTTGTAGAGTCCGAGTCGCATTTCCTGTGTTCCTTACTTGTCGAGGCGGACTGTCGCACCGCTGAGTCGCTCGGACTCGGCGACGGCTGCCAGGAGTTCCATGTTGTGGACGCCTTCGCCGAAGTCGGCGTTGCGGGGGAGGGAGACGGATTCGTCGAGCCCGGCGACTTCTTCGAGGAAGGCGCGAGCCTGGAAGAGGAAGCCCTCGTTCTGGCCGAAGCCAACCCCCGAGACATCGATCGGCATCCCGCCGGCGATGTACGGGTGGGGGCTGCCGAGCAGCACGCGCCGGTAGCCGCGCTCCGCGGCCGAGTCCTCGGCGAGGTACAGCTCGATCTCCGAAGGCCGCGACTGGTCGAACTTCGCTCCGCCCAGCTCGCCGAAGACCTCGATCTGCAGATCGTTGGGGTGGCCGGCCGCGACGCGCGAGACCTCGATCGTGCCGGCGGCGCCGCCGGCGAACCGCAGCGAGAACGCGGCGTAGTCGTCGTTCTCGACCGTGTCGTACTCGTCGGAGACGGCGCTGTGGCCGTGTCCGCTGACCGCGCCCAGCGGCTTGGGCCGCTGCGAGATCGCGGTGCTGAAGCGGCCGCCGCCGACCTCGACGGCGTCGCCGGCGAGGAACTCCGCGAGATAGCTCGCGTGGCTGCCGACGTCGGCGAGTGCCCCGGAACCCGATGCCCCCTTGAATCGCCAGCTGATGGCGGTGCCGGGGTCGGCCGCGTAGTCCGTCCAGTAGCGGATGCTGACGTGCAGCACCTTTCCGAGACGGCCGGAGTCGACGAGTTCGCGGATGTAGGCGATCCCGGGAGCGCGGCGGAAGGTGAGCCCGATACGGGCGATGGTAGACGCGCGCTCGGCGGCCGCCGCCATCGCGCGGGCGTCCTCGAGGGTGTCCGAGAGCGGCTTCTCGCACAGGACGTGCTTGCCGGCATCCAGGAGGCCTTCCACGATCTCGCGGTGCAGGTGGTTCGCGACGACGACGCTCACAACGTCGATATCGTCTGCTGCGGCGATCGCCTGCCACGACGTGTCGGAGCGCGTGTAGCCGAACCGTGCCGCGGCAGCTTCGCCGGCCGGCGCATATGCGTCCGCGATGGACACGAGGCGCACCTCGGGAAGGATGCTTTCGTAAAGGGACGGCGCGTTGCGATAGGCGGCGGCGTGGGCTTTGCCGGCCATGCCGGCGCCGATCACGGCCACGCCGATGCTTGACTGGGACAACAATCCTCCTGGGAAAGGAACGTCCGACGCGTCTCACAGCGTCGGTGCGGTGAGAGCGCGGTGGAGCGCTCCAACGAGAACGATAGATCGTGTAAGTATGTCCTGTCAATCGCTTCGCAAGAGGAAGTTGCCTTCGATGAGCAAGCGCCCGACGATCTACGACGTCGCGACTGCGGCCGGCGTGTCCAAGTCGCTCGTCTCGCTCGTGCTGCAGGGCTCCGACCGAGTGGGGGCGGAGTCGCGCGCCGCGATCGAGCAGGCCATCGCCGACCTCGGCTATCGACCGAGCCGCGCAGCAGCCGAGCTCGCCGCAGGCCGCACGCGACTGGTCGGAGTGCTCGTCGACGACTATGCCAACCCCTGGTTCGTCGAGCTGCTGCGTGGGCTGAACCATGTTCTCGGCCCCGATGGTTTCCGTGTCACGGTCGTCGACAGCGCCTCCGGGTCGATGCTCGAGGATCCGGTCGAGGCGCTTCTGTCGATGCGTGCCGACGGGATCGTCGTCGCCCGGGACCTCACCCCGGTCCTCGTCGGCGCTGCGGCTCCGCCCATCGTGGTCGCCGGCACCCGTGCGAACATCCCTCCCGGCGTGGATGCGGTGGCCAACGATGATCGTTCGGGTGCGCGACTGGCGGCCGAGCACGTGCTGTCGCTCGGCCATCGACGCATCGCCGTGCTGTCGGCCGGTGGCGGGGCAGCGGTCGCCCGCGCGGAGGGCTTCGTCGCCGCGGCGCGTGCGGCCGGCGCTGCGGTGACAGTGACCGACTATGGCGGCCCGGCGACGGAGGATGCCGGCTTCGACGGAGCGCTGCGCGTGCTCGAATCCGACCGGAAGACCACGGCGCTGTTCGCAGCCAACGACCTGATGGGTATCGGGGCGCTCGGCGCCGCGCGCCGACTCGCGCTCGACGTGCCCGCACAGCTGTCGATCATCGGATACGACAACACGTACCTCGCGCAGACCCGCCTCATCGATCTCACTACGATCGACGGCAACAGCTTCGCGGTGGGTCGCGAAGCCGGCCGCAGGCTCGCCGCCCGAATCGCCGGCACCGCGCTCGTGGGAGCGCGGGTGATGCTGGAGCCCACCCTCATTCGGCGCGGGACGACCGCTCTCGCACCGAGTGCGGTCGTCCCGCGCGACTAGACGGTGACGGCGCGGTGCTCCTGGGCGCTGATGCGCGCCGCGTCGAGCACGGCGAGCACCGCGACGCCCTGCCGAGCGGGCACCGGTCCCTCGCCGCCGTTCTCGATCGCGTCGGCGAATCCCTCGTAGAGCGCGGTGTAGTCACCCTGGAGCGACGGGACGCGCCGGATCCCGGCATCCGTCGCCAGTGTCCCCCAGCGGTCCTCTGACTCGTAACCCCACGCGGCGCGGTCAGCGGCAGGCCTTGCGCCTGACAGGACCGCTTCGAACTGCACGTCGGAGTAGTCCGACACGTAGGACCCGCGCTCGCCGTGGAGGCGGAGTTCGCGGGAGACCAGACGGTTGATCTTGCTCGAGGAGATGTGGGAATGCGCCCCGCTCTCGTGCTCGACGGTGATCACGTATCCGGTGTCGGTTATGCCTTCAGGCAGCTCACGCCAGTCCATCTGGGCGGAGACGAGGATGGCGGGGCCGAGCAGGGAGAGCGCCTGATCGACGACGTGACTGCCGAGATCGCGGAGCAGGCCGCCCTCGGGGCCGGCTTCGAGCGTCGCCACATCGTCCTGATCGCAGCGCAGGTCGAGACGGGTGATGGTGCCGAGCTCGCCCGACGCAATGACGCCGCGAGCCGTGACGATGTCGGTGTCGAATCGGCGATTGTGGAACACGTTGAGCACGACGCCCGCTTCGGCGGCCGCGTCCACGAGATCTTGAGCGGCGGCTGCAGACGGCGCGAAGGGTTTGTCGGCGAGCACATGGACGCCGCGCGCCACCGCCTCAAGGACGAGCTCGCGCCGGGTGTGCGGCGGAGTCGAGATGACCACCGCGTCGACGCCCGCGTCTATGAGCTCGGTGAGAGAAGCGTGGATCGCGACATCAGGGTGATCGGCGCGCGCTGCTTCGATGCGTTCGGGTGCCCGGGCGACGATTCCCACGAGTTCGATGCGCTCGGACGCTGCGAGGTAGGGGGAGTGGAAAAGGCGGCCTCCGACGCCATATCCGATGAGACCCAGTCGAACGGTCATGGCCCTCCTCTGGGCGGTCATCCGGTGATGTTCGCATGTAAAGACAACAGCCTCACCATATCGGTTGGGTGAGGGCGGTGTGTACCATCCAGGCATGATGAGCATTACATCCGAACATCCGGACATCAATCGACGTGTCGCGACACTGCTGTCGGAAGAGGCGGAGCTGGACTTCGCCCGCTTCAGCGTGGACGACGCTTGGTCGGTGGGCAGTCGCCTGCGCCAGACGGCAGTCGACGACGGGCACGCGGTGACGATCTCCATCATCCTCGGCACACAGCGGGTCTTCCATGCCGCGACGTCGGGAGTAGCCGCCGTCAACGACGCGTGGCTCGAGCGCAAGCTCCGGGTGGTGGAACACTACGCCGCGTCCACGCTCCGGGTGCGCTACGAGTTTCTTGAGCGTGGCGAGGACTTCGCGCGGGATTCGCTCTTGGACCGGCGTACCCACGTCGCCGCGGGCGGGGCATTTCCGCTGCGCGTGCAAGGCACGTTGGTCGGCGGAATCGGCGTCAGCGGACTGGAGATGCACAAGGACCACGACCTCGTCGTCGAGGCGCTGCGCGCCCACGCCGCGAACACGTGATCCTGGCGGGTGGCCCTGCGGTGGGCGACCGACTGGAGCAGGGGATTGCTCGCATGACTCCGGCGGGTTCGGCGGCGCGTGGTTGTAAGAACATATTGACATGAAGGAAACGTCCACCTAAACTCGAAGCCGTCACGTCGCTCTCGGCGGGCCGGTGCCAGCGACGAAGCTCCACAATGAACTCGAAGAACGAGACGGAGCCCCCGTCTCGCGCTGACCGCCGGTCTCTACATCGGCACCGATCTCCTGCCCGCCCAGGCGTACGGGTGCCGACCCCGCCGTGAGCTCCGCGACCGACGCACGCCAGCCTTCACAGCGGCACGAACGCCGCTTCCACGAACGGAAGATTAAAGGACGAAGATGACCGACAGCATTCCGGTCGACGCTGACATCGTGGTGAACAAGGGCGCAGGTCTGCGCATCGGCACCGCACCCGATTCGTGGGGAGTGTGGTTCCCCAACGATCCGAAGCAGGTCCCGTGGCAGCGGTTCCTCGACGAGGCGGCCACCGCCGGTTACTCGTGGATCGAACTCGGCCCGTACGGCTACCTGCCCACAGACCCGCATCAGCTGGAGGACGAGCTCGGCTCACGCGGTCTGAAGCTCTCGGCCGGCACGGTCTTCACCGGCTTTCACAAAGGTGACGACCAGTGGCAACGCGCGTGGGACCAGGCTCTCGCGGTCGCGGGTCTCGCCTCGAAGCTGGGAGCCGAACACCTTGTCGTGATCCCGGATCTGTGGCGCAGCGACGCCACCAGTGAGGTGCTCGAGTCTCGCACACTGACCGACGAGCAGTGGACGAAGCTCGCGGCCGGGCATGATCGCCTCGGCGAGGCGCTCCTCGAGGAATTCGGCGTCAAACAGCAGTTTCACTCGCACGCGGACAGCCACGTCGGCACCACGCGCGAGGTGCTTCGCTTCCTCGACGAGACCGACCCCCGCTACACCAATCTCTGCCTCGATACCGGCCACTTCGCGTACTACGGCGGTGACAACGTGAAGCTCGTGGAGGACCGTCCGGAGCGGATCGGCTACCTGCACCTCAAGCAGGTAGACACGTCTCTGCTCTTCGACGTGCTGAAGAACGACGTGCCGTTCGCGGATGCCGTCAGCCAGGGCATCATGATCGAGCCGCCCGGCGGCGTGCCCGATCTGGCCCCCATCATCGAGGCGGTCGCTGCTATCGACCACGACATCTTCGCGATCGTGGAGCAGGACATGTACGGCTGCGCCGTCGACGCACCGTTGCCCATCGCCCAGCGCACGCGTGAGCACATCTTCAGCTGCACGCACTTCGCGCGCATTCACTGAACCCTCGCCTCACAACACGTCCACTGGAGACACAGAACATGAGCAACGACCTTCGCGTCGGTGTTGTCGGCGCCGGCCTCATGGGCGCCGACCACATCACCCGCATCACGAACCGCATCGCGGGAGCCGTCGTCTCCGCGATCGTCGAGCCCGACGCGGGCCGTGCCGCGGCGGCGGCCGAAGACGCCCCGGGCGCCCAGACCTTTGGGCGGATCGAGGCCGCGATCGAGGCGGGCGTCGTGGACGCCGTGCTGATCGCGACCCCCGGCCGGTTCCACGAGCCGGTGCTCGTGCCCGCACTTGAAGCGAAGCTCCCCATCCTCTGCGAGAAGCCGCTCACGCCGGACTCGGCGTCGTCGTGGGAGATCCTCGAGCTCGAGCAGCAGCTCGACCGCCCCCACATCCAGGTGGGATTCATGCGCCGCTTCGACGCGGAGTACCAGCAGCTGCGCGAGTTGGTCGCCTCGAAGGACGCCGGCGAGCTGATGCTGCTGCGCTGCGCGCACCGCAACCCTTCGGTGCCCGACACGTACACGCAGGAGATGCTCATCAACGACTCCGTCGTGCATGAGTTCGACGTCGTGCCGTGGTTGGCGGGTTCGCCGGTCGCTTCGGTCGAGGTGAAGTTCCCGCGCCGCAACTCGCTGTCGCCGGCGCAGCTGCAGGAGCCGATCCTCGTGCTCATGAAGCTTGAGAACGGCGTGCTCGTCGACGTCGAGATGAACGTAAGCGTGCAGTTCGGGTACCAGGTCGCCACCGAGGCCGTGTTCGAGAGTGGCCTCGCCCGTATCGGCCAGCCGTCGGGCCTGCAGACCTGGGGCGACGGTCGGTTCTCGATCGCGGACCACACCAGCTTCGTCACGCGATTCGCCCGCGCCTACGATGAGCAGATCCAGCGCTGGGTGAACGCAGTCCGCTCGGGCGCCCTCGTCGACGGCCCCAACTCGTGGGACGGCTATCGTGTCGCGCTGGCGTGCGAGGCCGGCGTCAAGGCGCTGAACCAGGGCGGCGTCGTCCCGGTCGAAGCCCCCGCGCGCCCCGACTTCTACGCCTGACCCTTCGCCACGTCCCAGGAGACACTATGGTCCGCATCGCGCTCGACCCCACCCCGTACCACCACGACTTCTCGCTGTTCCAGTTCCCCGAGGTCGCCGCTCGCCTCGGTTACGAGCATCTCCAGCTGACGCCGCACCTCGACTTCTCGCCGTTTTTCCGGTATCCGAAGGCCGACGATGAGGTCGTTGCGCGCTTCAAGAAAGCCGCCGCCGATGCCGGGGTCGGCATCCCGGCGATCCTGCCGGTGCAGCGGATCTCGTCGCCCGACGAGCCTCAGCGGGTTGCCGCCGTCCGCAACTTCCGGCGCGTCATCGAGCTCGCGGTAGAGCTCGAGATCCCCATGATCAACACGGAGTTCTCGGGCCGTCCCGAGCTTTCCGAGGATTCCGAGGACGCGCTCTACCGTTCGATGGCGGAGCTGCTGCCGATCATCGAGGCGGAGGGGCTGCGCATCAACATCGACCCGCACCCCGATGACTTCGTCGAGGACGGGCTCGAAGCCTGGCGCGTGCTGCGCGGCCTCAACTCGAAGGCAGTCGGATTCGTCTACGTCGCGTCGCACACGTTCCACTACGGCGACCGCGCCACAACGCTCATCCCCGAGCTCGGCGACCGACTCGGGGCGGTCTACACCGCCGACACCTTCGACCACCACCGGTCTCACGGGCTGCGCTACATCTCGAACCCGCCGGGCAACGCGGCACGCGTGCACCAGCACCTCAGGATCGGCGATGGCGACGTGGACTGGGCCGAGCTGTTCACCACGCTACGCGAGACGGGCTACCTCGACCGTCCCGACGCGCTCATCGTCTCGAACGTCTTCGCCGAGGACGAGGTCGCCGACGAGGTGTCGCGCTTCCAGCTGCAGAAGCTGCGCGAGCTCATCGGCTGAGCGCCCTGGCGCCGCCACGACCGTGATCGGCGCGGGCAACGAAGAGAAGCACGAATGGTCGCGTGGGCACGCTATCCATACGAGGGCACCGTCGTCCTGGTGACCGGTCGATGGCGCTCGATCTTGGCCGCGACGGGGTGCGCGTCAACGCGATCGCACCGGCCTTCACCGCCACGCGGCAGACGCAGGAGCGCCTCGAGACCCGGCGTTCCGCGCTGCGCTCCTCGACCGCATCGCCCTCGACCGACCGGCCGACCCGAACGACATCGCTCGCGCGGCGCTGTTCCTCGCGAGTCCGGATGCCGGCTACATCACCGGTGTCGTGCTGCCCGTCGACGGCGGCACGACAGCGTCCAGCGGCACGCCTCGCCCACTCTCCTGATCCTCACGGTTCGTCGTGGTGTGCCCCGCTAGGAGAGAAGCTCGGACATGTCGATCTGGCCGACCGTGAGGCTGCGCCGGTAGGTGAAGCGCACGCGGCTGGCCACCCACGCTGTGCGGGCGAGCTCGACGAGCTCGCCCGTCTCGCGGAGGCGGCTCGCCGTCACGATCTCGAGGAGCGGCACGTCGTGGTACGCGCCGAGCTGCTGCGCCTGCCGTGCGTGCGCGAAGATCACGCTCACGCTGCTGGACGCCGTCACGATGGCGCCGCGCGGCATCTCCGAGGCCACTGATCCCATGCCCGCCGAAACCCACGACTCCGTGATGGCGATCGCGATGCCGTTCACCTCCTGCAGGTGCAGGCCGAAGCTCATTCCGATGGGACGGTCGTTCTCGACCAGCCGGCGCAGGTCCTCGGGCACGGTGGTGTGCCGCTCGTACTCCAGCAGTCGCGACCGCGCGACATTGCCGCTCGCGAGCAGCTGCTCGCGCCACGGACGCAGCAGGTCGACCTCGCAGCGGATGAGGTCCTCGCGGGAGTTCACGAACGTGCCCGAGCCGCGGCGGCTGTGGACGTAGCCGTCGGATCCGAGAGCCTCGATGGCGCGGCGCACCGTGACTCGGCTGACTCCGTAACGAGCGACCAGCTCAGCCTCGGAGGGGATGCGGGCGCCGGGCTCGAACTCGCCGATGTCGATGCGGTGACGAATGTCGCGATGCACCTGTCCCCACGCGGTCAGCGGTGAGTCGTGTTCCACGGCGAACGGCTGCATGGCTCCATTGTCCCTTCTTCATGCGCCCACGCCTCCACCGCCTGCCGGTCGATGACGACCCGCACCTGTAGCTCGGACCAGACAAGTTGAGAGGTGACCTGTCTCGGTTGGAAGTGAGGTCGAACCCGTTTGCTCGGCACCCCTCACCGATGCATCGGAATGACATTACATTTGCCGTCGACGCATCAGAGCAAGGGAGCGTGGTACGCGTGGACAACACACGGTCGTCGCAGGCAGCGCAGCCGCGGATCGCCATCGTCGGGAGCGGCCCGTCCGGCTGTTACATGGCGCAGTTCCTGCGCAGGACGTGGGCCGACTCGGATATCGCGATCTACGACCGGCTCGACACCCCGTTCGGTCTCATCCGCTACGGCGTCGCGCCCGACCACCTCGGCACCAAGGGCATCGCGAAGCAGTTCGACAGGCTCTTCGAGCAGGACGGCGTCCGCTTCCTGGGAGGCGTCGAGGTCGGGACCGACATCTCGATCGAAGCGCTCCGGGCGGAGTACGACGCCGTGGTCCTCGCAACGGGGCTCTGGGCCGATCGCACCATCGATGGCTTCCACGACGCGAACGGGGCCGCCACCCGGGGCCGCGTCTACGGCTCAGGCGAAGTCACCCGCATGATCAACGCGCACCCGGGCCGTCGCTCCGACGTCATCCGGATCGGCCGGCGTACCGTCATCGTCGGCAACGGCAACGTTGCGGCGGATCTCGTCCGCCTCTTCCTCAGCAGCCCCGAGCGGCTGCGCGAGGTCGGCGTGCCCGACGACGCGATCAAGGCCGTCGGCACGGTCGAGCGGATCGATGTCGTCGGCCGTTCCGGGGCGGACCAGGCGAAGTTCGACGTCGCGATGGTCCGCGAGCTGGGTCGCCTCGCCGATGTACGCTTCACCACCGACGCCGATCGCTCGACCGCCGCCGACTCGCCGCCGGCCGCTGCGGTCCTCGAGATCGTCGACGCCTCACCGGCTGAGGCACGCCGCGAGGTGCACTTCAGCTTCGGCTGGACACCCGATCACCTTGAAGGGGACGCCGACGTCGAGCTCGCGGTCTTCCGCGACTCCGCAGGCACGGGGAAGCTCCTCGCGATCGAGGCCGACTCCGTGTGCACCGCCGTCGGTTTCCGTGAGATCCCGACCGACGTGCTCCTGCGCAGCACGCTCGAGTCCGACACGACCGACATCGACGCGGGTGTGCTCGGCGAGAACCTGTACTGCGTCGGATGGGTCCGTCGCGGCCCTGTCGGGACGATCCCCGCCAATCGTGCGGATGCGCGCGCGGTCGCCGCTCGCATCATCGCCGACCTCGACCCCGAGGCCGCCGCCGGGGCATCGCCGGTCGAGGAGGAGGATGCCGCCGGCCCGGGCGAGATCGTGGTGCTCTACGGCACCGAGTCGGGAAACGCCGAGACCATCGCCGACGTCCTCGTCGAGGAGTTCTCAGACGACCTGAAGATCCGTGCGATCGACATGACCGACGCGACCGCGGCGGACCTCCGGCCCGGGAACCTGACGTTGGTCATCTGCTCGACGCACGGCGAGGGCGCGATGCCCTCGAGCGCCAAGCCCTTCGCCGCACTCCTCGACGCGGAGCAGCCCGACCTCACTGACATCCGCTACGCGATGTTCGGTCTCGGCGACAGCTCGTACGAGTTCTACAGCCGCGGGAGTGAGCACATCGACGCGCGCCTGGCCGCGCTGGGCGCCACGCGGGTGGCCGACTACGGGCGCCACGACGCCGTCGACGGCACACTTCCCAACGACCGCGTGCTCGAGTGGGCGCGAGTGGTGGTCGCCGACGAGGTCCTGGCATCGGACGTCGTGGGCAGGGCGGCTGCGCAGGCGACGACGGATGCCAGCGCCAACGCCCTGCACGAGCCCTCGGTCACGGCCTCCGATGTCGACACCACGAGGATCGCGGGGATCACCACCGCGGTCCAGGCCGACAGCAGTCTGGTCCCGAGGGACCTGACCCTGCACTACGACCCATTCTCGTACGCCGACTACGACTACCCTTACGACCTCTTCAAGCGTCTGCGCGACGAAGCCCCGGTGTACTACAACGAGGAGCGCGGCGTCTACTTCGTCTCCCGCTACGCGGACGTCCGTGCGTGCCTCGCCGACACCAAGCGCTTCTCCAGCGCCCGCGGTAACGACATCGACGGTACGCATGATTCCTTCGGCGAGGGCTTCCTCGTCACGATGGACGCGCCGCGGCACACCGCGCTGCGCGCCGCGATCCGCCGCACGTTCTCCGTGCGCGAGATCCTCGCCAAGGAGGACGGCATGCGCGAGTACATCCGCCACCTCCTCGCTGCATTCTGGGACAAGGGTGGCGGGGACTTCACCGCTGAGGTCGGCTTCCCGATCGGCGTCGGGATGGCGGTGATGCTGCTCGGCCGCCCGATGAGCGACGTGCCCGATTTCGTCGATCACATCGAGCGCGAGCTCGTGCGCGTCGTGGGCGCGCCGGGTGTTCCCGACGACGCGGTCGACGCGGTCGTCGAGACGGAGGCGATGATTGCCGACCGTTTCGCGGCCCGCAAAGCCGAGATCGAGGCGGGCGTCAACACCTCCGCGAGCGATGCGATGACCCAGATCACGCTCGCCGTGCACGCCGGCAAGGTCAGCTCGACCGAGCAGGTCGGTCTCGCCCACCTCGTGCTGGCCGCCGCCAGCGACGCGCCGGCGTCGTTCATGGGCCAGATCATCATGATCCTCGACCGATTCCCGACGCTGCAGCCGTTTCTGCGCGAGAACCCCGCGCTCATCCCGGCATTCATCGAAGAGTGCTTGCGGTATGACACCCCCGGCCAAAACGTGTCACGCCAGACGACGGAGGATGTCGAGGTCGCCGGCACGGTGATCCCGGCGAACTCCCGCGTTACGTTCCTGCAGGGATCGGCCAACCGCGACGAACGGGTCTACGACAACCCCGACGTGTTCGACCTCGCGCGGGAGATCACCCCGGCCAACCGGATCATGTCTTTCGGCGAGGGACCGCACGCCTGCATGGGGGCACCGTTCCTCCGCCTCTGTGCGCGGGTGCTCGTGGAGGAGCTCGTGCAGGGGCAGCCCGTGCGCATCGTTGGGCTGCCCGAGCGGTTCTCGAAGCAGCTCATCCGCGGTTTCGCGAAGCTCCCGGTGAGGTTCGCCGCATGAGCGCCGAAGTCGCAGCTGAGCTGGAGTGGGGCGTGCGCTCCAGCTTCCTGAGCTACGTCGAAGGCCTGGCCGACGGGCGGGTCGAGACCCTCGACGGTGCGGTCCGCGACGACCGGGTGTTCCGGTTCTCCGGCGTCCGTGCGGATGAGGTCGTCTACCGCTTCAGCGGAGCTGTACGTTTCTCCGGATATTCCGGGGTGCTCGATGTCACGCTGCGAGACCTCGAGGTGAGGCGGAACGGCGGGCTCGGAGTCCTTTCCGCCGACGTCGCGGGCTGGCGCCTCACGCTCGCCGAGCTGTCGGATTTCGAGCCCACCGACGGCGACGCGCTGCGTGCCAGCACGATCGCCCTGACCGACGACGGCGCCGCCACCCTCGGCGGGGTCTATCCCGCGGGAACCCCTGCGGCGCCCTTGACCATCCGACTTGCGCACTGAGCGCACACCAGAGAAAGGCACATCATGCAATACCGCGACTTCGGACGCACCGGATGGAAGGTCAGCGAGATCTCGTTCGGCGCCTGGCAGCTGGGCGGCCAATGGGGCGCCGTCGATGACGAGGCCTCGGTGGATGCCCTGCTCACCGCCTATGAGCACGGCATCAACTTCGTCGACACCGCGGAGTTCTACGGCTTCGGGCACAGCGAAGAGGTCATCGGCGAGTCGCTGCGCCGCTGGGACGGCGACAAGATCTACGTCGCGACAAAGACCCGCCCGATCCAGTGGCCCGACCCGAACCATGACGAGCCGCAGATGCGCGGCCGCTACCCCGCGTGGTACCTGCGCGAGAACGTCGAGGCGTCGCTCAAGCGCCTTGGCGTCGAGCGCCTCGACCTGCTCCAGCTGCACTGCTGGCTGCGCTCGGGCATCAACGAGCTGGACTGGATGGAAACCCTGAACGAGCTGCGCGTCGAGGGCAAGATCGACAAGATCGGCGTCTCGATCCGCGATTACCGCCCCGACGAGGGCGTGGAGCTCGCCGAGCTCGGCCTGGTGGACTCGATCCAGGTGATCTTCAACCTGTTCGAGCAGCGCCCGGTCGAGAAGCTCTTCCCCGCCGTAGCGAAGACCGACACCGCGATCATCGACCGCGTCGCCTTCGACTCGGGGTCGCTCTCGGGCCTGTGGACGAAGGACACCTACGACAGCTGGGAGGAGGGCTCGCAGCAGAAGGAGATGTTCCGCGACGAGCGCTTCCAGGAGACGCTGGACCGCGTCGAGGCGCTCAAGAAAGTCATCGCGCCGTTCTACCCGACGCTGGCCGAGGCCGCGATCAAGTACGTGCTGGCCTCGCGCGAGGTGTCGACGGTGATCGCCGGCATGAGCAGCGATCGCAACATCACTCGCAACGTGGGCTACTCCAACGGCGAGCCGTTTCCCGAGGAGCTGCGCGCGCAGCTCGCGGAGCACGGCTGGATCAGGAACTACTACAAGTGAGCGTCGTCGATCAGGTGCGTGCCGAACTCCTCAGTCCCGAGGAACTTGACGCACGTCTCGCCGAGGCATCCGTTGTCTACATTCCGCTCGGCACGCTGGAGTTCCACGGCCCGCATCTTCCGGTCGGCCTGGATGCGCTCACCGCCCACACCGTCTGCATCGCGGCCGCCGAGCGTGGCGGAGGCATCGTCCTCCCGCCGGTGTACCAAGGCTTCGGTGGCGGACACGGGGAATACCCGTGGACGATCATGATGGCCGACGGCGCAGGCATCGCGACGCACCTGCGCGCCAGCCTCGGCAGGCTCCGGGACTTCGGAGTCGCCACCGCGGTGGTATTCAGCGGGCACTTCGCACCCGAGCAGCTCGACCTGATCGACGCGCTCCAGTCGGACTGGAACCGCTCCGAGGACGGCATCCGCGTCGTGGCGACGGCGGTCAACCGATGCCCCACGGCGCCGCTGCCCCCCGACCATGCGGGGGAGTTCGAGACGACGTTGCTTGCGGGCAGCGCTCCGGAGCTGATCCATCTGGACAGGCTGCCCGACGTGGAAGCGCAACCCGCCAATGATCCGAACGACGACCCGTACGGCCTGCACCGACATGAACGGACCCACCCGCTGTGGGGCGTCTTCGGACCCGATCCGCGAGCGGCCGACCTGGGCGCGGGACCGGCCTTGCTTGCGCATTTCGGCGAGTGGTTGGCCGGCGAGGCGGGAGTGGCGCTCCCCGAGGCGTGAGGTGCGGGCGGATCGGGGTCGGCCGCGGGCCGAGGTCTGCGCTCGGCCCGCGGACCGAGTTCTGTGAATTCGTGTGGCCGCGAAGCCTCGGATTGCCACAGCCGATGATAGATTGACCGGACATTGGGTCAAAGGAGTCTCTATGGACGTCGGTCTGTACATGGTCGCGTTACACGATCGCCCTCTCGAGCGAGCGCTCGATGACATGGTGCGGTGGGGGATCACTCGTGCTGAGGTCGCCGCCGGCGGCTTCGTCCCGACGCCGCATTGCCCGAGGGGCGAGCTTCTCGCGGATGCCGGCCGCCGAGCGGCATGGCTCGAGGAGTTCGGGGCACGCGGAATCTTCCTGTCGGCCCTGAACGTGAATGGCAACCCGCTCCATCCTGACCGCGCCGTGGCCGACGCGCACTCGAGAGACATCGAAGAAGCGATCGAGCTGGCGCCGCTGGTGGGCGTCGATCGCATCATCGTCATGCCCGGCGCACCGGGCTCTGGACCGGGCGCGGTTCGGACCGGGTGGTACGTCGCGCCTTGGGAGACCGGCCTTCTCGATGCCAGGGACTACCAGTGGGACGTCGCTGTCGCGTTCTGGAGGCGGATGGCCGAGCGTGCCGCGGAGCGAGGTGTCCGCATCTGTGTCGAGGCTCACCCGCATACCGTCGTCTACAACGTCGACACCATGCTCCGGCTGCTCGAGCGCGTCGGCTCGGCCGCCCTCGGCGTGAATCTGGACCCCAGCCACTTCTTCTGGCAGGGAATCGACCCCCTTCGCGCGATCGGGCGGCTGCGTGGCCGCATCTGGGCCGCGGCGGCAAAGGACACACTGATCGACCCCGAGGCAGTCGCCCTGCACGGCGTGCTCGACGATCGATTCTCTCGCGCGGCCGTCGACCCGTATCCACTCGGCGGCGGGTACACCGTCACCCTGCCTCCCGAGGACGCACCCTGGCGCTTCGCGGCCGTGGGGCGCGGACACGACGCGAGCTGGTGGCGAAGCTTCCTCGGCGCGCTGGCGGACGCGGGGTACGGCGACGCCATCTCCATCGAGCACGAGGACGTCCAGATGAAGGTCGATGAGGCCATTCCCTACGCGGTGCGCACGCTGCACGCCGCGGGCGCAGGCGCGGATCGAGTTGACCGTGCGCCATCCGATATCAATATGTACTGACAGGAGAATCGCAGCTGCTGGGGATGCGGATCGGCGTGCCCGAGCAGCCGATCCCCGTTCTGTACCGGTAGCCGTTGCTTCAAAGGCCCGGCCGCAGAGCGCAGAATGCCCTGCCGACGCCCGCGCGAGGCGGGCGTCGGCAGGGAACGACGGGCTTCAGGCGCCGAGCCGCTCGCGACGCGGGACGGTGCGGATGGCCTGGGTGCGGAAGTCGTCCTCGAGCTTCTCGAGCGAGCGTCCCTTCGTCTCCGGGATGGCGCGCCACACGAAGAAGAGCGACACGGCGTTGATGGCCGCGAAAACCAGGAAGGTCCAGGTCGACCCGATCCCTTCGACGATCTGAGGGAACACGAACGAGATGAACGCGTTGACAGTCCACAGCACGAAAACGGCGAGGCCCATGGCGAGGCCGCGGATGGCCAGAGGGAAGATCTCGCTCAGCATGAGCCAGACGCCCGTGCCGATGAAGGCCTGGACGAAGGCGACGAACAGCATCATTCCTGCGAGGATGAGGTAGCTCGTGGCGTCGGACTGTGGAAGTGTGAACAGGAACGCCAGCAGCAGCTGAGAGCCGACGACGCCACCGAATCCGATCATCAGCATGACGCGGCGAGGGACGAACCCGAGCAGCCAGATGCCGACGATCGTCATGACCACGCTCGTCACGCCGACGCCGATGGTGGCGATCAGGGCAGCCTGGTCGCCGAGGCCCGACTGGGTGAGGATGCTGGGAGCGTAGTAGTTCACCGTGTTGATGCCGGTCGCCTGCTGGATCGAGGCCAGGCCGAAGCCGATGTACAGGAGCCGGCGCATCCATCGGTTGTCGCGAAGCGCGTGCCAGGCATGCCTGCGACTGTCGCCCTCCGCCTTGGCGGTCGCCACAATGTCGGCGACCTCCACCTCGACCTGCTCCCGTGAGCGGCTGAGGGTGAGTACCTGGCGTGCGTCTTCGACGCGGCCCCTGGCACCGAACCAACGCGGCGACTCCGGAAGCAGGAACATTCCGACGAGCAGCACGACGGCGGGAATCGCGGCGACTCCGAGCATGATGCGCCAGACGTGCGTGTCCTCGATGGTCACCGCCAGGAGTGCGTTGATCGCGAACGCAAGCATCTGGCCCGTAACGATCATGAGCTCGTTGATCGTCACCATACGACCGCGTTTCTCGGCCGGCGCCATCTCGGCGAGGTACAGCGGGCACGCGACCGCGGCGGCGCCGACGCCGAAGCCCAGCAGGATGCGGGCAGCCACCATGAGCTCGACGTTGGGGGCCAGGGCGCAGCTGAGAGCACCGACAAGGAAGATCACGGCGCATACGAGGAGGCTGTTCTTTCGGCCGAGCCAGTCGGCGATGCGGCCTCCCAGCAACGCGCCGAAAGCGGCGCCTGGGAACAGCAGGGAGCTGACAACCCACGCCTCCTGTGTGGTGGTCATCGCGAGGTCATCGCGCATGTAGAGAAGGGCACCGGAGATCACTCCGGTGTCGTAGCCGAAGAGGAGCCCTCCGAGCGTGGAGATCACGGTCAATCTGACCAAAAAGCCCTTGCGGGCGGTCCCGCCAAGAGAGGCGGTGGAGGAACTGCTGGTATGCGACACAGGGACGCTCCTTTGCGTGAGTTGATCCTAGGTCGGCGAAAACTGGATGACAATTGTTAGAACATACTGTCATGGCCGCCTGACCATTGCAAGTCGAGAAGCCTGTTGGTAATCCGATGCATCTATGTAAAGATGTCCGAACAAAGTAAGCAATTGGGAGACACTATGCCGCTCGTTCGCATCGACCTCAGCGAGGCTCGCACCAACTCGGCGGAGATCGCCAATGCCATCCACAACGCGATCGTCGCGATCTACGGAATTCCCGATCGGGACCGTTTCCAGGTGATCAACTCCTGTCCTGGGACCGTGATCGTCGCCGAGGACGCGGGTCTCGGCTTCGACCGCACCGACCCCGTCATCGTCCAGATCTTCACGCAGCGGGGCCGAACCGACGAGACCAAGCAGGCGCTCTACGCGGAGATCGCCACCCGCCTGGCCGAGGTCGGCGTGGGGGGAGAGGACGTCTTCATCGGCTACGTCGAGAACGGTCCACAGGACTGGTCGTTCGGCTTCGGCCGCGCACAGTACATGACGGGCGAGCTCGCCGTCCCGGCCGTCAAGTCGGTCGCGGCGAGCGCGTAAGGGGGCACGACATGATTATCGTGCCGGATGCCCCGGCCCGCCCGTTCGCGCAGGCCGCAGAGCAATACCCGACCGTGCTGTGGAACGACTCGGCCGACCCCGATGAGCTGCGCCGCTCGATCGCGCTCGGTGCGGTGGGCGCCACGTGCAACCCGGTGATCGCGCTCACCGCGATCCGCAACCACCCTGACGTATGGACACCGCGCCTGCGCGGCATCGCCGACGAGCACCCGACCTGGGGAGAGTCCGAGATCGGATGGCAGGCAGTGAGGGAGCTGTCGATCGAGGCCGCGCGTCTGCTCGAGCCCGCTTTCCTCGCGAGCGGCGGCCGTGACGGCCGACTCTCCATTCAGACCGACCCCCGCTTGCACCGAAACGTCGACGCGCTCGTCGCTCAGGCCGTTGAGTTCTCGCAGCTCTCGGAGAACATGATCGTGAAGATCCCCGCGACCGCCGAAGGCATCGCGGCCATGGAGGAGGCCGCATTCCGCGGTGTGAGCATCAACGCGACACTGAGCTTCACGGTGTCGCAGGCCGTAGCCGTCGGTGAGGCGCTCGAACGCGCTCTGAACCGCCGCAGGGATGCCGGTCTCCCGGAGAAGGAGTTCGGGCATGTGGTCACGATCATGGGCGGCCGCCTCGACGACTGGCTCAAGATGTGGACCTCGAAGAATCGCATCCTCACGACCCCCGGCGCATTGGACTGGGCCGGTGTCGCGGCGCTGAAGAAAGCGCACGCCGTATTCGTAGAGCGGGGCTATCGCAGTCGCATCCTGTCGGCGGCGTTCCGGAATCATCTGCAGTGGTCTGAGCTCGTCGGCGGCGATCTGGTCGTATCACCGCCGTTCGACTGGCAGCACCGGATCGACGCAAATGACATCCCCGCCGAGGACCGCATCGGTCAGCCCGTCGCCCCCCTGATCCTCGATGAGCTCGTCTCGCTCAGCGAGTTTCGTCGCGCATACTTCGCTGACGGCATGCGCCCCGACGAGTTCGCCGACTTCGGAGCCGCGAGGAACACGCTGCGCCAGTTCCTCGACGCTGACGCACAGCTCGACGCCCTGGTCCGCGACATCCTCGTCCCCGCCGCCTGACAGTTGGTCCGGGGCGCCGACATGCGGATGTCGGTCCCTCTCGCCTCGATAGCCTGAGGCGATCCGCCGACCCCGCACTGAGAGGAACCCGAGCCATGGCAGGCTGGCGCATCCGCGATTATCACGCAGACGACGTGGACGGGATCCTTCGACTGTGGGAGCAGGTAACGGCAGAGGGGTCCGAACCGGTCTACAGTCTGTCCGAGGTGCTCGCTTCCTGCGCGAAGGATCACGCCGTGGTTGCGGTCCTAGGAGAGCAGATCGTCGGCGCCGCAATCGGCCGGGCGGCGCACGCCCAGGGCTGGGTCGTGTTCCTCGCTACCGCTTCCCACGTTCGAGGCATCGGCATCGGATCTTCCCTCCTCGCCGCGCTCGAGGCACGAATGGCCCCACAAGGCATTTCGAAGCTGTCCGCGCTCATGCCGGCCGCTGAGACCCGGATGGGAGCGTTCCTGCACCAGGGGTTCGAGCTGAAGCAGGATCTCCACTATTTCGAACGGCACATCCCCGTGCAGCGCGAGGAGCTCAAGCGTCTCGCCCAGCTCGGCGGCCGGGTGATGCCGCGCGGACTGTGGGAGGCGGTCGGCGGGATGAACGCCGAGAAGGAGCTTCTCGAGCGGCGCGTCGTACTGCCTCTCGCGCAATCAGAGCTCGCAGAGCGGTTCGGCGTCGTTCCGCCGCGAGCCATCGTGCTCTTCGGTCCGCCCGGAACCGGCAAGACCACGTTCGCCAAAGCGATCGCGTCTCGACTCGAGTGGTCGTTCGTCGAAGTGTTCCCCTCCCGTCTCGCGTCGCATCCAGGCGGTCTCGCGGGCGCGCTCCGGGCGACGTTTGCGACGATCGCTGAGCTCGAGCACGCCGTCGTCTTCATCGACGAGGTGGAAGAGATCGCCTCGCACAGGCAGGGAGAGCCGCCGTCGCCGACCCAGGGCGTCACGAACGAGCTGCTCAAGATCATCCCGGCCTTCCGAGAGCAGCCGGGTCGGCTGCTGATCTGCGCCACCAATTTCATCAGAGCACTGGATGCCGCGTTCCTTCGCCACGGCCGCTTCGACTACGTCATCCCGATCGGCCTGCCCGACCAGCAGGCGCGCGACGCGATCTGGCGTCGGTATGTCCCGGAGGCCGCTGTGGGCGTGGACGTGACGGAGCTGGTCGCGATGACCGAGGGTTTCACGCCGGCCGACATCGAATTCGCCGCGCGCAAGGCCTCGCAGTCCGCCCTCGAGAATGCGGTCGATTCCGGCGCCGGTGAGCCCGAGGGGCCGTTCATGCACGACTACACGGACGCGATCGCCGCCACGCGTGCCACGGTGTCGGCTCAGGTCGCGGCCGACTTCCTCGACGACATCGAGACGGTCGGACGACTCTAGGAGCGGCGAGGAGCTTCAGACCATCCCCTCGTACACCGGATCCTCGAAGACCATCCCCTTAGTACACCGGGCCGTCGTGCCGCAGGTATCAAGGCGTCAATCGCCGCTCACGAACCGGGAGTGGCAGCGTGACCGACGACTTCACCTTTCCGCTCGATGAGGCGGCCGGCGAGTCAAGTGAGGACGAGGTACCGAGCACTTTTCGGCCCATCGGACGAGTTCTTCCGCCGCTTCCTCCGAAATCGCTACCGCCGCATCAACGGTGAAGCCGGCAACGGCGAGGGGGCTGTGGCGCGGGGTGGTGGCGCAAACGAAGAGGCACCTCGCGACGCCGAAGAATGACAGCCCCGCCTGATCGACGACCACGATCTGCTCGATTGTCTGCCGAAGACGCGTGCGCACCTCCGCTGCCTTCCGGTGGAGAGATCGACGGAGGTATCGCCGAAACTGTAGATCCCGAACTCCATGCCCGTCCCTCCTCCGATTCGGTGGATCAGTCGATGGAGATGACGATCTTGCCTAGAGTGCCGCTCGCGAAATCCGCGAAGGCGTCACTGAAATCATCGAGCGAATAGACCCGTTGGACGCTCACGACGCTGTCACCGGTCAGCTGGTTCGCCGCAAGTCGCTCCAGCGTGTGGGGTGTGGGGTTCGCCATCACCGGGAGGACCGTCAGCGTCTCCGTCGGCAGCTGGTCCGGCGACCCGATCAGGGTCGAGAGGAATCGACCTCCATCCGCGGCCGCTGGGAGCAGTGCTCCCGCATCGCCGGCGAGGTGGATCACGACATCGACGCCAGTGGGGTGGGCCTCGCGCACCTGCGCGGCGACGTCTTCGGTGTAGTCGACGATCTCGGCCGCGCCCAGTGCGGTGACGTGCTCATGCTCGTCAGCCGTATGAGCGGTCGCGATCACGCGGGCTCCCGCGTTCGCCGCGAGTTGCACGACATAGCTGCCCACCCCGCCGGTCGCACCGGCCACCAAGACGAGCTCACCGCTCTTGATGGCGGCGGAGTCGATCGTGTCGACAGCCGCCGTGCCGGCAAGCCCCAGGCCGGCAGCGGCCGTGAAGTCGAGCCCGTCGGGGATCCTGGCGAGCCCGATGGCAGAAGGTACCGTCACATACTCGCCGAACGAACCGTCGCCGAGGAAGGACTTGGTCACCACGCCGAACACTCGATCACCGACGGCGTACCCGCCGACGTCGGCGCCGACGGCTTCGACCGTTCCCGCGAAGTCTTTGCCCAGGACGACCGGGAACCGGTGCTCCATCATCCCGTTCAAATAACCGTTGGCCACGGCGAGATCGAAGCCGTTGACGGATGCCGCGCGCACGCGGACCAGGACCTCACCGGCGGCAGGGGTGGGGATCTCGACATCCTGCACCTCGGGTGCGGATCCGAATTCGCTCAGGGCTGCAGCGCGCATGTTCTTTGCTCCATCTTTCGGAAAGCGACGTTGTGGAGACGTACCTCCACTTACACCCTACTGGCTTAATGGAGGGCAACCTCCATATCGACGCTAGAATGACGCATGGTCTCCTCCCCGTCGAGCACCACGCTGCGGGCGGATGCCGAGCGCAACCGCCTAGCCGTCATCTGTGCCGCAGCGGCCGTATTCTCCGAACGAGGCTTGGATGCTCCGCTCGAGGAGGTCGCCCGTGAGGCGCGCGTGGGCATCGCGACCTTGTATCGCCGCTTCCCAACCCGGGCTTCGCTCGTGGAGGCGGTGTTCGACGAGAAGATGGCGGCCTACGCGCACCAGGCCCGGCTCGCAGCAGACCGCTCGCTGACCGAACCGTGGGATGCCCTCGCGAGCTATGTCACATACATCCTGACCCAGCAGGCCCGGGATCCGGCGTTCGCTGAGGTCCTGATCGCCCCGGACTCCGGGTCGCCCGTGTTCGCCACCCTGCAACGGCGCGCGTTCGTCTCCACCGTCCTTCTGGCCGAACGCGTCCGAGAGGCGGGAGTCGTGCGTGCAGACTTCGACCACTCGGACTTGTTCGTCATGACGCTGGCCAACAGGGGCATCGTGCAATCCGCAGGCGCCGGACGCGCGGAGGCCTCCAGGCGGTTCTGTGCGCTCATCCTCGACGGCTTTCGCGCTTCACGCAGCTGACAGCGTTCAATAAGCGGATGGCTTCCACCAATTGACGACCTGCCTCGCACGACCGCGCCGAACTCCACGACGTCGCCAAGTAGTCGACGGATGTGATCGAACCGTTCTGACGACCGACATCCCGAGTCGACATGCGCAGCGGCCGGATCGCTCGATGACACCCGTCGGATCAGCGCTGGAACACGACCCCCTCGGCCCGCGCCAGCACCGCTCCGGTGGCATCGGGCAGGTTGTCGCGCAGGGCCTGCCACGCGGCTCCAGCGCTGCCCCAAGGTGCGTCGGAGCCAAACAGCAGACGTTCCACATACCCCGCGTCCTGTGCGGCGAGGGCGAGCACGGGATCGAGCGACGAGGTGTCGTACCAGATGGAGCGGAGGTCTTCGTCGATGGCATTCGGATCGATGGCCTGGCCGGTCTTTCCGGCCATGCGGAGGCTGTGGAACAGCTTGCTGTAGGCGAGCAGCAGCGAGCCGCCCATGGCGCCGGCGATCCACCGGATGCGGGGGTAGGAGCGGATGGTGCCCTTCAGTGCCAGTCGTGTGAGTGCGACGGCCTCTTCGGTGGGGGATCCGAAGACGGGGCCGAGGAGCATCGGGTATTCCGTGACGCCGACAGCGAGGTCGTTGTGGACGCCGGGGTGCAGGTAGACCACCGCCGATCGCTCGTCGAGCGCTGCCCAGAAGTCACCGAGCGACGGGTCGTCGAGCGCTACACCGTTGGCGGAGCATCCGAGTCCGACCCCGGCGAATCCGAGATCGTCAAGGCATCGCACCGCCTCCGCTGCGGCGGCCGCAGTGTGGGGCAGCGGAACGGCCCCGAACGCATGGAACCGGGAGACGTCGGCGCACATCTGCGCGTAGAGGTCGTTGGCGATGGACGCGGCGTCTCGGGATGCCGCTTCGTCGGCCCAGTACGGCTGCACCGCCCCGAGCCCGAGGATCTGTTCGTCGATGCCGGCGTCGTCGAGGTCCGCAAGACGGCGGGCGTGGTCATCCTTGTGGCGGAGCGGATACGGCCTGCCGGAGAGCCGGGTGAACGCCTCACCCAGGGCCTCGGGCAGGTGATGAGCGTGGACGTCGACGATGCTCATCGTGCAGCCCCGTCCGATACGGCCGACTCCGCCTGCAGCGTGCGATAGCCGCTGCGGTAGAAGACGAGCGGCTCGGGATCGCCGGAACCGGTGCGGGTGCCGATGGCGCGCACCGCCCCGACCACGATCCAGTGATCGCCGCCGTGGTGGACCGCGTCGATCTCGCATTCGATGACCGCGATCGCGTCGTCGAGCACAGGCAGATTCTCGGGACTGACATGCCACGCGACCCCGGCGAACTTGTCACCCCCGCTGCGCGCGAACGCCCCGCTGATGTCACGGTGGTCAGCGCCGAGGACGTTGATCGCGAACCGGTTGCCGCCCGCGATCCGCGGCCAACTGCGCGACGACTTCGCGGGAGCGATCAGCACCAGGGGCGGATCGAGCGAGAGGGAGGTGAAGGACTGGCAGGTGAGACCGGCGGGCGTGCCGTGCTCATTGAACCCCGTGATGACGACGACGCCGGAAGGGAAGTGCGAGAGGGTCGCCCGGAACGCCGACGCATCGATCGTCGGTCGGGGCTCGGCGACCAGCCACGGGTCGACGATGCCGCTCATCTCGACCAGGCTCATCGGAACATCTCCGCGAGGGCATCGGCGTCGGCGGCGGCGAGGTGCTCAGGCCGGATGCGGTCGGCAGACGGGCCGGGAATCGTCTGGGCGTCAATCAGCGGCATCACCCCGTCGGCGAAGAGCCGGAACCCGCGCCACGCCTCGTCCGCGTCGAAGTCGCCGTACACGAATCGGGCGTTGATGTGACTGACGCCCGCTTCGTCGTACTCCCGCAGCTGCCGGGCGACCGATTCGGGGCTGCCGACGATCGCGGACGCCTGGACCCATTCCGGTGCGGTGAAGCTGTCGTTCGCGATGTCGACCGGACCGTCGACGGTGGCATCCCAGAGTTCGCGCATCGAACGGGTGTCATCGAGCTGCCGACGAGTTGCGACGAAATATGTGAAGTTCATGAAACCGCGCAGCTGCTTCTCGGCGATCACCCACGCCTCCTCGTCGGTGGCAGCCACAACGATCGCCTTGGTGATGCTCGAGAGCGCGAGGCACTCGTCGATCAGTTCGCGCGGATGACCTGCGGCCTCCAGCGCCTCGCGGTAGACCTTCATCTTGCGCACCGCTTCGACGAAGTTGTACCGGCCGAGGGCCACCGGCCAGCCCTGCGTGCCTGCCTTCGCGATGGTGGAGTCGGTATTGGTTGCGAAGCCCACGATCGGGTGCCCCTTGCGGTATCCGATCGGCATGATGCGCATGTTCAGGGTGCCCGCTTCGAGGTCCGTCTCCCACTGCAACGGCGGGTCGGACGACTCCTTGGCGATCGCGTCGAGGGCGACGTCCAGTCGCTGGAATGCGATCTCCTTCGTGTACGTGGAGGGGACGCCGAACTGGGACGACAAGAACGGAATGTGCCCGGTCGAGACGCCGAGGAAGCACTTGCCGCGCGTGAGCAGATCGAGGAGGTTGAGGTGCTCCGCGAGGTGAATGGGGTTGTGGTAGGCGAGGTTGATCACCGTGGTGCCGAACCAGGCCTGCTTCAGTTCGCGGGCGAGGATGCCGCCGATGACGAAGGGGTCGCTGTAGGGCTCGTAGTTGGTGAAGTGCTGTTCGCCGACGTTGACGAGCGCGAAGCCGGCCTTGTCGGCCTCGATGCCCATCTCGATGCAGAAGTCGATCAGCGGCAGGTCGTCGACCGGGCCGCGCCCGGTGGGCCCGAGGAAGCAGGAAACGTACATGAGGGGTCCTATCGTGTCGCGAGCTCGGTGGGGCGGAATTCCGGCCGGATCTCGTCGGCTGCGGGTCCGTCGATGCGCGTCGAACCGACGCGGGGCATGACCTCGGTCGCGAAAAGCTCGAGCGAACGCCGGTAGATGTCGGGATCGGCTTCCGAACCGAATGCGAACCTGATGTGCATGTGGGGCAGGCCTGCGTCACCGTAGCGGGCGACCTCCCGCGCGACGGTCTCGGGAGAGCCGACGATCGCGATGCGCTGCAGGAACGCGGACATCGACTCGGGCATCCCCATCGCCGGGGCGAAGGTGCCTGGGTCTTGCGCAGCGAGCTCGCGCACCGACATTCCCTCCTCGCCCGGGCGCAGCTGCACCCACGGCGGTGCCTGCAGCGGCCCGGCGAGCGCGTCTTCCATGAGCCGCCACGCCTCCTCGTCGGTCTCGCCGACGAGCACGAGCTTGGTGTAGATCGCCCACTGCATCGCAGCGTCGATCTGCGCCGGCGTCGCGCCGCCCTCTGCGAGGCTGTTGCGGTAGACGTCGGCGATCGCAGTGAGCGGCTCGAGGGCGAACGGACCGAAATGCACGAAGCGCCCGTGCCGGCCGGCGTCTGCAACCTTGGACGGAGTGTTCGTGCCGATGGCGTACAGCGGGTGGCCGGTGCGGTAGGAGCGCGGCATGAGACGGCCGACCATCGCACCGTGTTCGTCGCCCGTGTCGAACTCGAGCGGCGGATCCCCCGGCTCGTGAGCCCATGCCCGCTCCAGGACGTCGAGTTTGGCGTCGAAGAGGCTTTGGCGCAGGTCGGATGCGATCCCGGCCTTGTGCCACGCGCCTCCCTCGTGCGGGCGGCCGGCGGACATTCCGAGGATGCTTCGACCTTTAGTGAGCTGGTCGAGCAGGTTCGCCCGCTCAGCGATGAAAAGCGGATGGTGGATGATCAGCGGCACGACCGACAAGCCGAGATAGGCGTGCTCCAGCTGGCCCGCGAGGTACGCGGCCATCATGAATCCGTCGGCGTACGGCTCGTAATTGTTGAAGTGCTGCTCGCCGGCGTACACAGCGCTGAAACCGTGCGCGTCCGCGTAGTGCGCCTGCTCGATGCCGAGATCGATCGCCTGGGTGTCGTGCTCTGCGCGCGAAACCATCTGGCCGAGGAAAAGTGAAAAATGCACCGACAGACTCCTTCGTCGAGTTGAGTACGAAATAGACTGTACAAGTCCAGTTTATTTTGTCAAGCGGCGAGTATTGTCGGAAGATGACTTCTGACCAGGTTGTGCGGCAACCACAGCAGGCTCGCAGTCGCCGAAGCATGGAGGCGATCTACGAAGCAGCCATCGAGTTGCTCACGGAGGGCGGTTGGGAGGCCGTGACGGTCGGCGAGATCGAACGGCGTTCAGGAGTCAGCAGGGGCACCTTCTACTTGCGCTTTCCCACGCGTGACGCGCTTGTCGACTACGTCGGGGAGCGCATGATGGCCGAACTTCTCGAGCATCAGGCGATGATTTTCACCCCCCTCATGGCCGGCGGCGAGATCTCCGTCGAGCACGCCGCGGCGCTGGCAGTGCGCGGCATGGTCGATGTGTTCGAGAAGACCGGCAGGGTGATGGCGCGAACGGTGCGTGCCGACCCTCCGCCGCGCGACATGGTGGCTGTCGCCGATCTCGATCGTGACGTCGCGACGGTGCTGCGGCGCGGCGTCGGGGATGATCCGCAGATGCGCGGAGCCATCGAGTTCTCGATCGAGCTGTGTTTCGCCGCGCTGGTGGCGCGGCATCGCCCTGTGCGCACTTTCCAGGATCATCGCGCACTCACGCGAGAGGAGTTCGTGGCGCACCTGTCCGACTCCGTCGGTGCATATCTGACGGAGCAGGTTCGTCGACTGCGCGACTGACCCGCGCCCACCGCCCCGGCGGGCGGCCGGCCCATCGGCCTGCCGGTTGTCCCGCACTGCGGCACCCGAACTTGACAATTGAAATTGGACGAATACAGTCTACTTTCAACGGTTCAGCGAAGAGCCAGTGAGAGGAACCCGACGATGGCGACCGAAGCCCCGACCACGCCCGAGGCCGGGCACCGCCCGGATCCAGATGTCCGGAAGCTGCGTCCCGGGTTCATCATCACGTTCTTCCTCGCGAACATGGGCCTGTGGATCGCCACTCTCACGCCGGTGATCGTCACGCTTCCACTGAAGGTCACCGAGGTCGACCCTGATCCGGCGACGCAGGCGCTCACGCTCTCGCTCGTCCTCATCGTCGGTTCGGTGGTGGGGATCATCTCGAATCCGGTCGCAGGGCGACTCTCCGACCGCACGACGTCGCGAATGGGGATGCGGCGGCCATGGCTTCTCATCGGCGCCGCGCTGACTCTGATCGGCATGATCTTCGTCGCGTCGGCGACCTCCGTCGGCCCGCTCATCCTCGGCTGGGTGCTGGCCATGGTCGGCACGAACACCATGATGGCGGTGCTCATCGCCCTGCTTCCCGACCACGTGCCGCATGAACGGCGTGGACTGGTATCGGGACTGCTGGGAGTCGGGCAGGCGCTGGCCGCAATGATCGGGGCGGGTCTTGCGTTCGGTCTCAGCCAGCAGTCGATCGCGCTCGCGCTCATCGTCCCGGCCGTGATCGCCGCCGTCTTCATGATCCTCGCGTGCGTCGTGCTGAAGGATCGTCACCTCGACAAGGCGGACCGCCCGCCCTTCAATCTGGCCGCGTTCGTCGGCAGCTTCTGGGTGAACCCGCGCAAGCATCCCGACTTCGCTTGGGCATGGTGGAGCAGGTTCGCGATCTTCATGGCGATCTCGATGGTGCTCAACTACCAGCTCTACTTCCTCGTGTCGCAGATCGGACTGAGTCAGGAGGAGGCGATCGCCGTCATCCCGGCGGCTACAGCCGCGCAGACTATCACGGTCGTCATCGTGAGCCTGATCTTCGGCCCCCTCTCCGACCGGCTGCGACGACGGAAGATGTTCGTCCTCGTCTCTGCGATCGTTGCGGCGGTCGGCCTCGGCCTCGCCGCGTTCTCCACCTCCATCCCGACCTTTCTCGTGGCCATGGTGCTCGTCGGCCTCGGTCAGGGCGTGTACTTCGCGGTCGACCTCGCGCTGGTCACCGACATCTTGCCGAACAGGGCGCAGGATGCGGCGAAGAACATGGGGGTGTTCAATCTCGCCAACGTCATCCCGCAGACCGTCGCTCCTGCCGTCGCGCCTCTGTTCCTGTTGATTCCAGTGCTGTCGATCACGGGCAAGCCGGGACAGAACTACACGGCTCTGTTCATCGGGGGCGCGATCTTCGCCGTTGTCGCAGGACTCTCCATCTGGAAAGTGCGCGGCGTCCGATAGACGACCGCCCACGCCCTCGCGAAGCGTCCGGGGCAGGCATATATCGACAGTTCCCACAGAGTGGGGTCCAGCGTGGAGGAGCAGACCTATGAGGATCGACGTGCACGCCCACTACTGGGCGCAGAAGTACATCGACGCCCTGATCGCCGCCGGCCGGCGCGACCTCGCCTTCGCCGGACAGCGTGACGATCTCGCTTCGCGGTTGGCCGAAATGGATCGCGTCGGGGTCGATGTGCAGCTGTTCTCGGCGATCGGCCTGAACACCGAGGTGGAGGATCCGGATGCCGCGGCCGTCGCGTGCCGGGTGATCAACGACCTCTACGTCGACATCGCCGATGAGTACGAAGGGCGATTCCGCGGGTTCGCGTCGGTGCCGCTGCCGCACGTCGCAGAGGCCATCGCGGAGACGGACCGCGCCCTCGACGAACTCGACCTGGTCGGCATCGCGCTTCCCTGCGTCATAGGTGGGAAGGGCCTCGACGAGTATCCGGAGTACTGGGAGTACCTCGGCTCTCGCGGACGTCAAGTCGTCGTGTACGTGCACCCGGTCGGTGCCGACTCGAATTGCCACCCAGGTCTCGCGCAGTTCGGACTCAACATGCTGCTCGGCTCCACGATGCAGATCGCGATGGCGCCGCTGCGAGTCGCCCTCTCCGGCATCACCCAGCGGTATGCGAACATCCAGTTCATCTTCGCCCTGTGTGGTGGGACTCTGCCCTATCTGTGGCAGCGGTACGAGCGCAACCTCCGTCGGGGGATCGAGATGAGCGCGGTCGCCGCGGTCGGCAAGGGCATGTTCGCGTGGATGGACGACCTGCCTTTCGATGAGGACGAGCCGATGGAGCTGTTCCGGCAGAACGTGCACTTCGACACGTCCGTTCAGGACATCCCCGCTGCGTTGAGGCTGGCCAAAGAGACAATCGGGGTGGACCGGTTGATGCTCGGTTCCGACGCGATCTTCGCGAGCCTGACGGAGGCCGTCCAGACGATCCAGAACGATCCGGATCTAACCACAGACGACAAGCACCGCATTCTCGACGTCAACGCTCAGGCGCTGCTGGGGTTGCCGACTTCGGGTCGTCGCGCGACGCATTGACAGGCTGCGAACTTACGGGTTACTGGACCCTTGTGATCCATTCCGCCGTGACTACCTGTCGAACGTTGCGAACTCCAGTCGTCCTTGACGCACGGTATAACCGGCATTGATACCGCGCTTCAGCATCGCTGACAGCGGCCAGCGAAATAGACCGATACAGTCTTGTTTCAACGGAGCTCGGAGTCGAGCGACGCCTGAGACCGAAGGGGCACTTCGATGATGAAGCGCACGCACACAGCACTGGCAACGCTCAGCGTTGCTCTCCTCGCCGTCACCGGCTGCGCCGGCACGGCCGAGGAGACAGATCCGGCGCCGACCGAGAGCGCACAGGCGATCTCCGATGCCGGCCTCGAAACCCTCATCGCCGCTGGCGGCGGGACGACAGGTGCCGCAGGCGCCGAGGAAATCAAGATCGGCTGGGTCAATGCGGACACCGGTCCCGGGAGCACGCCCGAGATCACGGCACAGACGGATGCCGCGATTGAGCTGATCAACACGCAGCTCGGCGGGGCGGGCGGCAGCACCATCGTGCTGGACAAGTGTGAAGTGACCAGCGAGGAGTCGGGCCTGGAGTGCGGACAGAAGTTCGCGAACGACGATGAGATCATCGCGGTCCTGCAGGGCAACATCGCCACGGGATCCGCATCGTTCCACTCGGTGATGGATGCATCCGGAATCCCCATCATCGGAGCGCTCCCCCTCACGGGCGAGGACGGAATGGCCCCGAACGGGTACTACACCGCACCCGGCTCCTTCAGCACTGTCCCGGCGGTCTTGGAGCTGGTCGGCCGCTACCTGCAGCCGAAGTCCGTCGCGGTGATCACCGTCGAGGGAGAAGTGGTCTCGACCCAGATCGGCACGGCAGTAGCCGCCGCTCTGCGTGGGATGGGCAGGGACGTGAAGCAGGCGGCCATCGAGCTCTCCGCGACGGACGTGACCGCACCTCTGGTGGCTGCGGGCGTGCAGGACGCCGACCTGATCATTCCCCTCGTCATCCTCCCGCCCCAGTGCATCGCGGTGGACGCCGCACTCCAGGCGCTCGCCACCGACGCCACCGTCCTGGCGCTCGCGGCGTGCCAGTCCATCGCGGTGAAGGAAGCGCTCGGCGACTACCCGGCATGGACCTACTTGGCCGCCTACCCGAACCCGGACGTCGAATCGGCGGACGCAGAGGTGCAGGCCCAGCTGGAGGCATACAAGGAGTGGTATGCGACACTTCCGGCGGCTGAGATGGACGGCGTCATCCCGTTGCAAGGTGCGTTGACACTCCAGCGCCACCTCAACGAGGCGACCGAACCCAGCCGAGAGGCCGTCGGCGCCGCCGCGGCGGAGTGGACCGGTCCCGTGTTCCTCGGCTCACCGATCGTGGCCTACGGCTCGGTCATGACACCCATCCCACTGCCCGCACTGCCGTCGCTCGCGACGCGGGCCTACGCCTACGACGGCGACGGCGGCTGGACGGACGTGACCGACGGCGCCTGGCTCGGCCTGTCTCAGTGATCGCGCGTGGGGTGGCGGTCACCCCCCGCGCCTCCACCCCACGGGAGCTCCCATGCAATCGATACTCCTTTTCATCGTCATCGGTCTCGTTCCGGGCGCACTGATCGCCGCGGTCGCCGTCGGACTCGTGCTGACGTATCGCGGTGCGAACATCGTCAACATCGCCACCGGCTCGCTTGCGATGATGGGCGCCTACGCCTACTACGGGCTCACCGACGGCGGATACCTCTACGGCACGTGGCTCATGCTCGGGCCGGGGCCGTGGCCACCGTGGGCCGCTCTCGTCGCAGCGCTCGCCGTCAGCGCCGGCCTGGGCGTGGCGTTGGAATTCGTCGTCGTCCGTCCGCTCCGGCAGGCTGCGCCGCTGACGAAGCTGCTGGCGACGCTTGGTGTGTATCTCACCTTCGGGTCCTTCATCTTCCTCAGCTTCGGCTCCGACGGGCAGTCTCCTGCCTCGGTGCTCGGTCCGGGCCTGACCATCCGCGTCTTCGAGATCCCGATCCGCGTCGAAGGGCTGATACTGGCGGCTCTGGTCGTGCTCGTCGCAGTCGCCCTCGCCGCCGTGTACCGCTTCACGCGATTTGGGCTCGCCACGCGGGCAGCGGCGGAGAACGACACCAACGCGACGCTGGCCGGGCTCAATGTGAACGCGCTGTCCCTGGTGAACGTCACGCTGTCGGCCACCCTCGCCGGTCTCTTCGGGATCCTGGTGTCACCGATCACCGGGCTCGACCCGGGAACGATCCCCAATGTGATCGTCCCTGCCCTGGGAGCCGCGCTGCTTGCGTCGTTCACCTCGTTCTCGATCGCGGTGGCCGCGGGACTCGCAATGGGTGTGGCATCCTCCCTCCTCATCCTCGCTCAGGCGCAGTCCTGGTTTCCCGCCCCCGGCGGAACGGCGCTGACCGGCGTCGACGACCTCCTCTTCTTCGTCGTGATCGTCGTCGCGCTGTTCCTCAGGGGTTCCAGCCTGCCCCTGCGCGAGAGCCTCCTCGAGAAGCGCCTGCCGCCGGTGCCGGTGCCGGTGCGGCTCCTGCGTCCCGCGATCGCCGTGGCCGTCCTGAGCGTGGCGTATTTCCTCCTCACCCCCTACGACTTCCGGCAGGCGGGCATCAACACTTTCATCGGCGTCGTCCTCGCGCTGTCGTTCGTCGTGATCATCGGGTACGTCGGGCAGTCCTCCGTTCTCCAGGTGGCCCTGGCGGGCGTCGCCGGCTTCACGGTGTCGAAGCTCGCAGAGCAATGGGGGATCGGCTTTCCTGTCGGGCCGATCCTCGGAGTGCTGGTAGCGGTGGCGGTCGGCACGATCGTCGCGTTCTCCGCATTGCGCGTCCGTGGGGTGAATCTGTTCATCGTCACGCTCGCCGCCGCCGTCGCATTGGAGCAGTTCGTCTTCCGCAATCCGACGTGGGGCGGGGGTGCTACCGGCGCCAAGGTGTCCCCTCCCGAGATCTTCGGGATCGGGATCGGTCCGGATGCCTCGTTCCTGGGCATCGGGGGCATCCCCAGCCCGCTCTTCGGTGTCCTGATCGCCGCCGTCGCCATCGCCGCGTGCCTGCTCGTCTCGAGCGTGCGGCGGGTCAATCTCGGCCATCGCTTCCTCGCGGTGCGCTCCAACGAGCGCGCCGCGGCAGCCGCCGGCATCAACGTGCGCAACACGAAGCTGACCGCCTTTGCACTCTCGTCGGCGATCGCGGGAACCGCCGGCGTCCTGTACGCGTACAACTTCGGCTCGGTGACGGCGGGCAGGTTCAGCGTTCCGATCGCGATGAGCGCCATCGCCTTCGCCTACATCGCGGGGATCACCACGGTCCGTGGGGCGGTGCTCTCCGGCACCATGATGGTCGGTGCAGTGGGCGGCTTCCTCGTCCTGGAGCGCATCGAGCTCCCGTATGAACTGCTGCAGCTGGTCGGCGGGATCGCGCTCGTCCTGACGATCGTGTTCAAGCCGGAGGGCATCGCCGGTGGGCCGCTGAAGAGCCAGACAGGGCAGCCCACACTGCGCCAGAAGCTGACTTCGCGCCGACCGACCGTGGAGGTGGCGTCGTGAGCGCAGCGCTCGAACTGCGAGAGCTCACCGTCACGTACGGCGGTGTCGTCGCGTTGGATCACGTCTCGTTCGAAGTGCCGCGGGGCTCGCTCGTCGGTCTCATCGGACCCAACGGCGCCGGCAAGACGACGCTGATCGACGCCGTCACCGGCTTCACCCGCTCGCGGGGCAACGTGATCATGGCGGATGCATCGCTCGCCGGACTCCCACCCCACAGTCGTGCTCGCCGGGGGCTCAGACGCACATGGCAGCACGGCGAGCTGTTCGACGACCTCAGCGTACGGGAGAACCTTTCCGTGGCCGCCGATCTGCCGCGTGCCTGGCGGACTCTGTCGGACATCGTCCGCGGGCGCTCCGGCCCGGTGGCCTCCGTTGCGGACACGCTCCGCATCCTGGGACTCGAAGAGCTGGCGGACACCCCCGCCAGCGAGCTCTCGGAAGGCCAGCGCAAGCTCGTCGGGGTTGGCCGCGCACTCGCACCAGCTCCCGAGCTGCTGCTGCTCGACGAGCCCGCGGCGGGTCTGGACACGAGCGAGAGCGCCGAGCTCGGACACGTGCTGCGCGATGTCGTCGACCGTGGCACAACGATGCTCCTGGTCGATCACGACATGGGGCTGGTGATGGGAATCTGCGACCACCTCGTCGTCCTCGACTTCGGCCGTGTCATCGCGCAAGGCACCCCCGCCGAAGTCCAGGCGAACCCCGACGTCATCACCGCGTACCTCGGTGCACCACAGGAAGGGACGATCTCGTGACCACGTCCCACGCACTCCTCGAAGTCGACGCACTGGCCGCCGGCTATGGTCGAGCCGGAGTCGTCCGCGACATCTCGCTGCACGTCGGCGCCGGTGAAGTCGTGGTCCTGCTCGGACCCAATGGCGCCGGCAAGACCACAACCCTCCGCGCGATCTCGAAGGTCATTCCCGCATCAGCCGGGGAGGTGCGCTTCCTCGGCCGCAGCGACAAGCGCGAGCCCGCATTCGCGCTTGCGCGCCGCGGGCTCGGCCATCTTCCCGAGGGCCGTGGCCTCTTCTTCGGGCTGACCGTCGAGGAGCACTTCGCGCTCTCGCACCCCGGTGAACGGCGGATTTCCTTCGCCGAGGCCTTGACATTCTTCCCGGAGCTGGAGCGCCTCCGCACCCGGCGGGCGGGGCAGCTCTCCGGCGGCGAGCAGCAGATGCTCGCGCTCGCCCGCGCGATGGCACGCGGACCGCGCCTGCTCATGATCGACGAGCTCAGCCTCGGACTCGCGCCCATCATCGTGGAAAGACTGATGCCACGGGTCAGGGAGTACGCGGATGTGACCGGTGCAGGTGTGCTGCTGGTGGAGCAGCAGGTGAACGCCGCGCTCAGGATCGCCGACCGGGGCTACGTCATGGCGCGCGGGCGCGTGCGCATGACAGCCGACGCGGAGCAGCTGATCGCGGACCACGACCTGATCGTGGCGAGCTACATGGGAGATTCGGGGGAGGGAGTCGAAGCGTGAGAGTCAGAGTCGACGACCTCGGCGCGTGGATCGAGAACCACCACGACTTCGCGCGGTTCGATCTTGCGACGGACCTCGACAACGACGAGCTCGATCGCATGCTGCGCGGAGCGGATGCGGGGCGATGGGATGGTGATCACGGATGGATCCGGCGCAGCTGGATCCGCGAATCGGTGGATGACGCCTCCCACCGCTGGAACGAGCAGTTCGAGGAGATGATCGGCTACGCGGCAAGACAAGGCTGGGTGAGCGCTGACGGGGAGGTGCGGGTTCACCGCAACCGTTAGTCCGTCGCATGAGCTGATATGGGCCGCGCCGAGTCGATTGCACACCATCCTCCCGCCGACCGCGAGTGACGCCGGTTCGGGCCGCCGTGGCCGCGTGTCCACCCGCCCGAGGCTTCCTGCTGATGCTGTCAGCCATACTGGATAGCGTTATCAGTGACGGAGGACGACGATGACCGAAACCGCCAAGCCGCCCACCCTCACCGACGTCGCTCGTCTGGCGGGAGTCTCGGTTCCCGCGGCGTCGCGGGCGCTCAACGGCGGTGTGCGCGGCAAGCAGAGCGGTTCGCCGGAGCTGCGCAGTCGTGTGGAGGAGGCGGCCCGAGCGCTGGGCTATTCCGTCAGCCCTGCGGCCCAGGCGATCAAAGGCGGCCGCGCCCGTACCGTCGCGTTCATCGTCGCCGATATCGACGACTTCGGCTCGGCCACGATGATCTCGGGCGTCATGCATGCGGCTGAGGAGCGAGGGGTGTCGGTCGCCGTGCGCACGACGCGGGACGACCCGCAGCGCGAGCTCGACATCCTCACCCAGCTGCGCGGCGAACGGCATCGGGCCATCGTCATGGCGACGAGCCGCACGACGGATGCCGCGCGTGAGGCCGCCGTCGGCGAGCAGCTGCGCATCCTGGCCGAGCATGGTGCCCGTGTGGTCGTCATCGGCGACAACGACCTCGGGTTCGCGACGGTCACGGTCGACAATCACCAAGCCGCTCGGCTCCTCGCGGACGGCCTCGCGCGCGCCGGACGGCGGCGGTTCGCCATCCTGTCGGCACCCTCGGCTGAGATCACGGCACGCGACCGCGTCGAGGGCTTCATCGAGGGCCTTGCCGAGCATGGCATCGCAATCGACCAGCGCGACATCGTGCATACCGAATTCTCACGCGAAGGGGGTTACGCCGCAGTCGGACGAATCGCGGACCGCATCGGCGACTTCGACGCGATCGCGGCGATGAGCGACGCGATGGCGGTCGGGGCGATCGCTCGCCTGCGTGAAATCGGCATCGCGGTTCCGCGCGACCTCGAGGTCACCGGCTTCGACCATGTTCCGATGCTCGGCGACGTCCTCCAGGACTTCAGCACCGTCGAGGTGCCCCTGGAGCGGTTCGGGCCGGAAGCCCTCGCCCTCGCCCTCGACGACGGCGCCACCGCCGACACGCGGATCTCCCTGCGAGCGACACCCATCGTGCACGGTGAAGCAGCGAGTCTGGTCTAGCGAAGCCTGGAAGTCGAGTCTCAAGAAATTCTCATCAAGATAGAGTGGCAAACGTTGTCCACTTTGTTGTACGCTCGCGTGGACGGATGCAATCCGGCACACATCAAGGGAGATCACATGCACAACGCAATGACGCGCGCGACCGTCCATCGCCGCACCCGCCGCGCTTCGTTCGTGGCCGCCGGGGTCGTCGGCACCGTCGCTGCGAGCCTCGTGCTCGCCGGCTGCAGCGCCGGTTCCGAAGAGGGCGGCGGCGGAGCCGCGGAGAAGACCACCATCCGGTTCCTGTACGCGACCGGCGACGAGACCTGGAACTCGGTCGTCGACGCTGTCGTCGAGTCCTTCAACGAGCAGAGCGAGACCACGACCGTCGAGCTCGACCCGCTTCCGGCAGGCAGCGACTACGCCACGGCCCTCAAGACGATGGATGCCACGGGCAACTGGCCTGCGGTCGTCGACATGCGCGACACCCTCACGTACATCAACGCCGGCAAGCTGGCGCCGATCCCCGAGTCGGTGACGGAGCTCATCGAGCCCGAGGCGGTCGGCAGCGCGTCGGACGGCCAGGTCTACACGGTGCCGTACAGCGCCCTGAACGGCGAGATCGGCCTGAACATCGTCTTCAACAAGGACTACTTCGAGGAGAACGACCTCGACGTGCCCGAGACGTACGACGACTTCATCGACCTGATGGACGAGATCCAGGCGAACGGACAGGTGCCCCTCGCGACAGCGGCGGCCGAGGTGTGGCCGAGCGATCAGCTCTGGAAGCAGCTCGCGTCTCCGTACTTCGCCGAGTACGGCGACGCCGGCGGTTTCTGGACCGCGGCTGAGAACGGCGAGGCCACCATCGAGGACCTGCGCGAGCCGCTGCAGAAGCTGGTCGACATCACCGACCAGTACGTGCTCGAGGGCTGGCAGTCGACCGCCGACGCGCAGACCACGACGCTGCTCGTCAACGACATGGCCGTGATGGCCACCTCTTCTGCCGGCATCGGACGCCTGAACGACATCAACAAGGTCGACGACGACTTCAACGCGGGCCTGTTCATCGTCCCGGCAGACGACGGCTCGATCAACGTGCTGAAGAACGCCGTCAACGGCGACACCGCCGGTGGGCTCGCGATCTCGGCCCAGGCGGCCGAGGACGAGGCCGAGTTCGACTCGGCGGTGGAGTTCCTCGAGTTCTTCTACCAGGTCGACACGGCGAACCTCATGGAGGAGAACGGCTGGCTCGCGCCGAACATCGTCGCCGCCGACGAGATCGAGCGCAACACGTCGATCCCCGGCGCCGCGGACTACTTCGCACTGCTCGAGAACCCGAACCTCGCGTGGTACGAGAACGTGTCGAACCTGAGCACCTTCAGCGCCTTCAACACCTTCTTCCGTCAGGCACGCATCGAGCTGCAGGACGGTCAGTCGTCGATCGACGACACGATCGCCAAGGTGCAGGCCGAATTCGACAAGACGGTCGCCGCAGGCTGACCGACGCCGGTGGTGCCCGGGCGTCGCTCGGGCACCACCATCACGGAGCCGAGGAGCTCTTCATGACGGATCAAAGCGCGTCGCAAGGACAGACGCAGGTGGTCAGCACCGCGGTAGGGCTGACCGGGGAAGGGCCGCTCGAAGGAGCGCCGGAGGGAGTGCGCGACGACGTCTCGTTCGTTCCCACCGGACCAGAGGCCCAGGTGCGGCGCACCCGCCGGTTCCGCAAGGCCCGCTGGGCGATGCTCGCATTCATCGCCCCGGCGATGGTGATCTACCTGCTGATGGTGATCATCCCCTCCCTGCAGTCGTTGCAGCTGAGCTTCACCGACTGGGACGGCATCAGCCCCGACTACGACTACGTCGGCACCCGCAACTACGAGGAGATCCTCACCAGCGGCCGATTCTGGAACGCCGTCAAGAACACCCTCATCCTCGGTCTGGGGTCGGCGGTGATCATCAACGTGATCTCGCTCGCGGTCGCCCTCATGCTCGACAAGCTAGGGCACTGGCAGGGCTTCTTCCGTACGGCGGTCTACCTTCCCGCGCTCGTGAGCGGGTTCATTCTCGCGACGATCTGGAAGTACCTCCTCAACTTCAACTTCGGCGCCGTGAACGTCTTCCTGCGCGACATCGGCCTGCCCGAGTGGGCGCAGGACTGGCTCGGCAACAGCGAGATCGTGGTCTGGGTCATCCTCTTCATCACGTGCTTCACCCTCGGCGGCAACACGACGCTCATCTACTTGGCCAACCTGCAGTCCGTGCCGCAGGATCTGGTCGAGGCGGCGCGCATCGACGGCGCGAACAGCCGTCAGGTCTTCCGTCACGTCACCTGGCCGATGCTCGCCGGTGCCGTGACCGTCAACATGACGCTCGCCATGATCGCGGGCTGGACCATCTTCGACCAGGTCATGGTCCTCACCTCGGGCGGGCCGGGTTTCGTCAGCGAGACCATGGCGTTCTTCATCTACAAGGTCGGCTTCGGGGAGTACCGCGCTGGCTTCGGCAGCGCCGCCGCCATCGTCCTGTTCCTCGTGGTCATCGTGAGCACCGTCGCGGCGAACGCGTACATGCGCAAGAGGGAGATCCAGGCATGAGCACCCAGACTGAGCTGCTGACCGCTCCGAAGTGGCGCGCGACGCGTCGCCCCGCACGCGACCGGAAGCGGTGGACGCCCGGCGAGATCGTCGTGATGGTCGTGCTCGCCGCGCTCGTGATCATCGTCGCGAGCCCCGTGGTGTACGCGCTCCTGAACTCGTTCCGGTCGTACGCCGAGATCACCGTCGATCCGATGGGGCTGCCGACGCAGTTCACGCTCGACAACTACATCCAGCTGTTCCAGCAGACCGATTACGGCGAGGCCCTGGTCAACACCCTCATCATCACCGTCGTCACCGTCGTGCTCCTCGTGGCGATCGTGCCCATGGCGGCGTATGGAATCGAGCGCGTGGGCGGACGCACGTCGCGACTCGTCTACATCCTGTTCATCGCGGGTCTGATGATCCCGTTCCAGGTGCGGATGATCCCCCTCGTGAAGGGCTTCGACGACGTTGGGCTCTACAGCACCCTCACCAGTGTCATCCTCGTGCATCTGGGCGGGGCCGCGAGCTTCGGCATCCTGCTGTACTGCAGCTTCATCAAGGGCATCCCGATCGAGGTGGAGGAGGCGGCCTCGATCGACGGCGCCGGCAGACTGCGCACGTTCTGGTCGATCGTGTTCCCCATGCTCCTCCCGGTCACCTCGGCCTTCGTCATCATCCAGGCGCTCGGGCTGTGGAACGACTTCTTCATTCCGCTCGTGTTCCTCGACTCGTCGTCGGCGGGCACGATCAACGTCGCGATCAACCGCATGGTGGGTCTGCTCACCTCGCAGTGGCAGCTGATCTACACCGGCGCCATCCTGGCGATCATCCCGTCGGTGGCGATCTTCGCGGCGTTCCAGCGGTACTTCATCAAGGGCATGTCCATCGGGGCGGTGAAGGGATGACCGCCGCGCCCGCCCCGGGGCGTCCGACCGGCGTCGGCTCTCGCGTCCGTGCGCTCCTCGCGCTCGACGGCCGCGTCGCGACCACGACGCTGACTGTCTTCGGGTACTTCATCGTGTCGGTGTCGTTCCTCGTGTGCCTCGTCCCGGCGGTGCTCTTCCAGCTGGTGATCGGCTGGCAGCCGACCCATCTCGCGCTATGGCTCGGCGCGGCCTCGCTGCTCACGCTCGCACCGGCGATCTTCGCGCTGCTGCGGAGCACTCGCCGCCTCATCGATGAAGGCGCGGACGCGCAAGCCGGGCGCCTGTTCTGGGTATCGCTGAGGAGTGGATGCCGCACCCTGGCGTGGGCCGCGGTGGGTTCCAGTGCGATCGTGCTGCTGCTCGGCTACGACCTCGCCCTCTTCGGGGGTTCCGACGCGATGCTCCTGTTCGCCGCGGGCGCCGCGGCCGTTCTGGTCGTGCTGCTCATCTCGGTGTGCGTGGTGTCGGCGGGGGCGACGACGTCGCTTCGGCCCATCGAGACGCTCACGCTCGCCGCGCGTGCGGTCGCACGACGCCCGCACATCGCCCTGAGCTGGCTGCTGCTGATCGTCCTCGGGGTGGGTATCGCCACGCTGCCGCTCATCGGTGCACCGGTAGCCCTCTTCCTGCCCGCACTGCTGGGTGCTGCCGTCCATATCTGCAACGACGCCCTGCGTCTTCCCGTGACCGACGAGACGAGACCGACTTCGTGACCGACACCTTCCCTCACACCACGACCACGGCGGCCGACCCCGCCGGCACGACCATCCTCGAGGACTCCGCCGTCACGCACCGTGCGCCGGTGGGCGCATTCGAACTGCGCTGGAGCCTCGACGCGCCGCTGTCGCTGGTGGTGCCGACGTCGACCCTCGCCGGACGCGATGCCATCGGTCTCGTCGAGGTGTTCAGCGCCTCCGAACAGCGCGCCCGGACGAGCCAGGCCTACTGGCGGTCGGCGGTCGGGGAGCGGCTGCGGGTGCAGGGATCCCACGTGGTGACGGAAGCCGGCGCCAGCAAAGCGATCGTGGTACAGCAGGACTCCGTCAGCGGGCTGGAGGTGCGCACGACGGTCACCGCGCCGACCGCTGCCCGCGCGGTCCGGATCGAGCATGAGGTCCGCAACGCCGGACGCGAGCCGGTCGTCGTCACGGCCATCGCGTCGGCCACGATCGGCTTCGGCGCGGACTCCCGGGACCTCGACGAGATCCAGTGGGGGACCGCGGCCGGCGAGTGGCTGGCCGAGAACCGGTGGCGGGAGATCCCGGTGCGCGACGTGCTGCCCGAGCTCTCGCTCGACCTGCACGGGCAGGACGGCCGTGGTCACGCGAGCCTGACGAGTCATGGCGCGTGGTCGAGCGGTGAGCACGTGCCGTGCGGTTACCTCGCACGCAGCGACGGCGAGGCGCTGATGTGGCAGATCGAGGCGAGCGCCGGCTGGCATGTCGACCTGTGCCAAACCCTCGGCGGCGGCGTGCTGTCGCTGCTGGGTCCCACGGATCTCGAGCATCAGTTCGCGCACGAGCTGCTGCCGGGGGAGATCTTTGCGGCGGTCCCCGTGGCGGTCGCGGTATCTGCCGACGCGGTCGAGGGCGCTGTGGCGGAGTTGACCCACTACCGACGCTGGCTGCGAGGGGAGGCTCAGCAGCAGGAGTTGCCGGTCGTCTACAACGACTTCATGAACACCCTCATGGGCCAGCCGAGCACCGAGAAGCTGATGCCGCTCGTGCGCCGAGCCGCCGAGGCGGGCGCAGAGGTGTTCTGCATCGACGCCGGGTGGTTCGCCGACCCGGCCGTCGGCGACTGGTGGTCGACGGTCGGGGAATGGCGCGAGGCGGCATCCCGGTTCCCAGGCGGCGGGATGAAGCGAGTGATCGACGAGATCCACCGGCTGGGCATGGCGCCGGGGCTGTGGCTCGAGCCCGAGGTCGTCGGCGTCGACAGTCCGGCCGCGGCGACGCTTCCCGACGAGGCGTTCTTCCAGCGCCACGGCCGGCGCGTGCAGGAGCACAGCCGGTATCACCTCGACTTCCGGCATCCTGCCGCCCGTGCTCATCTGGACGCGACCGTCGACCACCTCGTCGAGGAGTTCGGCATCAGCTACCTGAAGCTGGACTACAACATCAACCCCGGCGCCGGCACCGAGCACAACGCGGCCGGCGCAGGCGACGGGCTGCTCGCGCACACCCGCGCGTTCCGCGACTGGCTCGTGCGCGTGCAGCAGCGGCATCCGTCCCTGCGCATCGAGAACTGCAGCTCGGGCGCGATGCGGGCCGACTACTCGCTCCTGGCGGTGACGCACCTGCAGTCGACGAGCGATCAGCAGGACTTCCGGCTGTATCCGCCCATCGCGGCCTCGGCGCCGGCGTCCATCCTTCCCGAGCAGTGCGGCAACTGGGCATATCCTGCCCGTGAGATGGACGACGAAGAGACGGTGTTCTCGCTGGTGACGGGCCTGAGTGGCCGACTGTACCTGTCGGGGTTCCTCGACGACCTGCGTGCCGACCAGCGCGCGCGGATCGCCGAGGCCGTCTCGCTGCACAAGTCCCTGCGCGATGATCTGACGGAGACCGTGCCGTTCTGGCCGCGGGGTCTTCCGGAGTGGAGCGCGGAGACCGTGAGCCTGGGCCTGCGGTCGGCCACCGAGGACCTCGTGTTCGTGTGGGATCGGACGGATGCGCCCGCGTCGTTCCTGCTGCCGGGCGTCGGTGAAGCGGAGGTGCTCTTCCCCGCCGACGGGGCGCCGTGGGGTCTCCTCCCGACGACGGGCGGACTGTCGGTGACGACGCCGGCAGGCATCGGCGCGCGTGTGCTGCGGGTGAACCGTGGCTGACCGGACGATCACGCCCGGCCGCGTCTTCACCGACGACCGCGGCCTCACCGCGCAGTTGCACGGCATCGGCCTGCAGCGAGTGGGGGACCGCTGGCTGGCCTGGGGCGAGGACAAGACCGCCGGCGACCGTTTCACCGCCGTTGCCTGCTACTCGTCCGCCGACCTCGCGAACTGGCGCTACGAGGGCGACGCGCTGACCGCGGCGGACGGCGACATCGGCCCAGACCGCATCGTCGAGCGACCGAAGGTGCTGCAGCGTGCCGATGGACGCTGGGTGATGTTCCTCCATATCGATTCCGGCGACTACGGGTTCGCGCGCGTCGGCTATGCGGTCTCGGATCGCCCCGAGGGGCCCTTCGAGTACGTGGCCAGCGAGCGGCCGCTCGGCAATCTCAGCCGCGACATCGGAGTCTTCCAGGAGGGCGGCGTCGGCTACCTCCTCTCGGAAGACCGCGACAACGGACTGCACATCTACCGGCTGCGCGACGACTACCTCGCTGTCGAGGCGGTGGTGGCGACCCTTCGTCAGCAGGCGCACCCCGAGATCGGCTACGAGTCGCCCACCCTCGTCGCGCACGATGGCCGCTATTACCTCTTCGGCTCGGACCTGACCGGCTGGAACATGAACGACAACATGTGGACGAGCGCGCCCGCACTCGAGGGGACCTGGGAGGATTGGCAGCCCATCGCGCCCCCGGGCGCGAACACCTTCGAGTCGCAGGTGAGCGTGGTCGCCCCCGTCGGCGACGGTTACGTCTACATCGGCGACCGGTGGAACCCTGCCCTCCTCGCCGAGTCGCCCGCGGTGTGGCTGCCCCTGCGCATCGAGGACGGACGCGTGCACCTGGAATGGCGCGACGCGTGGACCATCGAGGAGCACGGCGCATGAGAGCCGCGCTGCTGATGGACCCTGCGCTCGTCCCGTTCGTCTTCGGCGCGGACGAGCGGGCTCGGCTGGAAGAGCTGCTCGAGATCGATATGACGGATGCCGCGACCGCGCTCTCAGCGATCTCCAGGGCGTCCGAGATCGAACTCCTCGTCACCGGATGGGGCGTCCCCTTCGTTCGCACCGACGAGTTGGACGCGTTCCCGGCGCTGCGGGCGATCGTGCATTGGGGCGGCGGCATCGGTTTCCTGGATCGCGACGCGACGGCACGCGGCATCCTCGTCTCTTCGGCGCGGGCGGCGAACGCGGTTCCGGTCGCGGAGTTCACGCTCGCGATGATCACGCTTGCGGCCAAGGACGCCTTCTGGGCATCGCGGCTGTACTCCGCGGAGCAGCGCTTCGTCGACCGGGAGCAGGAGCTTCCCCGCACCGGCCTCTACGGCACGACCGTGGGCATCGTGGGCGCCTCGGCGATCGGCACGCTCGTGATGGAGAACCTCGCCGGCGGGGACGTGCACGTGCTGCTCTACGATCCGTACGCCACCGCCGAGACCGCTTCGCGGCTCGGCGTCGAGCTCGTTCCCGATCTCACCGAGCTCGCCGCGCGCAGCGACATCCTCTCGATCCACGCGCCCGAGATGCCGTCGACGATCGGCATGATCTCGCGTGACGTGCTGGCCGCACTGCCGGACGGCGCGACGCTCGTCAACACCGCGCGCGGCGCCCTCGTGGACCAGGACGCGCTTGTCGCCGAACTCCAGAGCGGCCGACTGCGCGCGGTCCTCGACGTCACGGACCCCGATGTGCTCGAGCCGGGGCATCCGCTGTACACACTGCCCAACGTGTTCCTGACGCCCCATCTCGCCGGCTCCATGGGCAACGAGCTTCGCCGCCTCGGCCACGCCGCGCTCGCCGAGGTGGAGCTGCTGGTCGCCGGGCAGCCGTTCGCGCACCCGATGAACCCCTGACCGTATCCGCGACGAGGAAGCAGCCGTGCCGACGATCCGAAACCCCATCCTGCGCGGATTCAATCCCGACCCGTCGATCCTCCGGGTCGGTGCCGACTACTACATCGCGACGAGCACGTTCGAGTACCACCCCGCGGTGCGGCTGCATCACTCGACGGACCTCGTGACCTGGACGACCATTGGGCACGCCCTCGACGAGGGGTTCGACCTGCGCGGCATCCCCGACTCCGGTGGGGTGTGGGCGCCGAGCCTTTCGCACTCCGATGGCCTCTTCTGGCTCGCGTACTCGATCGTGCGCACGATGGATGGCGACGACAAGGACATCGACAACTTCCTCGTCACGGCCGAGTCGATCGCGGGCCCGTGGAGCGAGCCGGTGTACCTCGGTTCGCGCGGGTTCGACTTCTCGTTCTTCCACGACACCGACGACACCCACTGGATCGTGGGCGTGCAGTGGGACCAGAGGCCCGAGCACCCGTCCTTCTCGGGGCTGGTCGTCGAGCAGTATCTTCCTGACGAGCGGCGGACCACCGGCGAGGCCACCGTGATCTACCGCGAGGACTCGCTGGTCGAAGGCCCGAACCTCTATCGCATCGGCGACGGGTACCACCTCCTCATCGCCGCCGGCGGCACCGGCTGGAACCACGGCATCACCGTCGCGCGGTCCCGCACTCTGCTCGGCCCGTACGAGCGCGATGCGCGCGAGGCCGTGCTGACCACGCGCGACGCGCCGGGGCATCCGCTGCAGAAGGCGGGTCATGGCGAACTCGTCCAGACGTCTGACGGGGACTGGCTGCTCGTTCATCTGGCCAGCAGACCGACGCTGCACCTCGGCGAGCGGTACTCCACACTGGGGCGCGAGACCTGCCTCCAGCGTGTCGTGTTCGACGAGGAGGGATGGCTGCGTCTCGCCCAGCCGGGGCACCACGCGAGCGTCGACGTCTCCGTCGGCCGCGAGCCGGAGACGACGATGGATGCCGAGCCCGGCGCCCGCGAATGGGTGGACGACTTCGACGGCCCGACGCTGGACTCGCGGCGCTGGTCGGCGCTGCGCGCGGCCCTGTCACCCGCGGTCGCGGATCTCGGCGCGCGGCCGGGATGGCTGAGGCTGCGAGGAGGTCACTCCGCCGCATCCGTCTTCGATCAGTCGATGATCGTGACACGTGTCGAAGAACATCGCGCCGAGTTCGAGATCCTGCTCGACGCTGAGCCGCGCACCAGTCGTGAGGCCGCGGGACCGATCGCGTGGTACGACAGGTCGGGCTGGATCTGGCTGCAGGTGACGTTCGACGCTGCGAACCGTCGCCATCTGCGCGTCGTTCGCAGGGATGGGGCGACGACGACGCGCTCGGAGGCCCTCACGGCGCCCGATGGCCCCCTTCGGCTGCGGATGTCGCTCGACGGACCGGAGCTTCGGTGCGCGTTCGCCGCGGCGAACGGGGAGTGGCACGACGTGCCGGATGCCTTCCCTGCGTGGACGCTCTCCGATGACCACGGGCCGCGCCTGCGGTTCACCGGGATGTTTTTCGGCGTCCGCGCGGACGACCTCGATGGCCGCGGCTGGGTGGTCGATGTCGACAGCGCGCGCGTCCGCCTCACGCCGCAGTCCATGCGCTGAAATAAGGCCTTGACGTCAGGCGACGATGACGCCATCGTTAACTGGCAAACGCTATCCAAGTCAGGAAGACCGCCGCCCACGAGGGCTGCGGAGACGAGAGAGAGATCGATGAAGATCGAACAACGACGTTGGATGCACCGGATGATCGGCGTGGTGACGGCAGGAGCCCTGGCGGCCGCCGGCGCCCTGATCGCCGCTCAGCCCGCCGCGGCGGAGGAAGCGCCGTCACCCCCGGAGATCGTCCGCAGTGTCAGCGATGCGGGCTTCGCGCACCCGGGAGTGGGGTTCACGGCCGATCACCTCGAGAACATGCGGGCACAGGTGCTCAGCGGAGTTGACCCGTGGGCGAGCTACTACGACGCGATGACGCAGACCCGCTACGCGGCACGCGACTTCCGTGCCGAGAACGCCCAGCCGGGCACCGACACCCCGAAGAACGACGCCTACTCCGACGCGGGGATGCGGTCCAGCGCGCTGCGCGACAGCCTCGGCGCGATGGCGCAGACCCTCGAGTACGTCGTCACCGGTGACGAGCAGTACCGCGCGAACGCGCTCCACGTTCTCCGCACGTGGAGCAGCCTCGACCCGGCGAAGTACGCATACTTCGCGGACGCCCACATCCACACCGGCGTGCCGCTCTACTACATGCTGATCGCCGCCGAAGTGCTGCGCGCCACCACACCGGCGAACGAGACGCTCGACGGGTACGACCTGCGGTGGACCGACACCGACCAGCAGCGCATCGAAGACAATCTCGCCCGTCCGGTGCTCGAGACCTTCCTGTACTCCAACAACCGGCTGTGGAACCAGCACCTGTACGGCGTCATCGGCATGGTGGCCGCCGCGATCTTCCTGGACGACGCCGACCTCTACGCCGAGCGCGTCGAGTGGTTCACCGTGAACGCCGGCTACGAGAGCGAGCACGACCTCTTCGGTGGCGACGTGAACGGAGCGCTCGCCGCGATCTTCCGCGAGATCCCGGCGGACGACCCCCGGAACACCACCGGCGAGCCGTTCGTGCAGCACATGGAGATGCTGCGAGACCAGGCTCACGGTCAAGGTGACGTCGACATCCTGGTGGCGCTCGCGCGCATCGTCGAGAACCAGGGCACGAGGATCGATCCGGTTGACGGCACGGTGTCGACCGACGCGAACGCCGTCTCGCCGTACCACTTCCTCGACAACCGCATACTCGCCGGCGCGGAGATGTTCTCGTCCTTCATGATGGGCGAGGAGATCCCCTTCGTCCCGGCGACCGAGGGCGGCACGATCTCGCAGGCGTACCGGGGTCGCCTGCAGGATCCGATGTCGGAGACGTACCTGCAGTACCGCTTCGTCGCCGACGTCGACGTTGAAGCCGAGGCTCCGCACGTCGCCGAGCTCTACGAGCACCGCGACGGACCGCTCTACTACTACGGATCGGGTGTCTCGAACTTCTGGAACGACCGCGGCTCGGACTACACCGCCGCGGAATACTGGGTGGCGTTCCCGGAGGAGCTGGCCGAGGTCGAGACCTCGGTCCCGCCGGTGGCCGACAGTGCCGAGCTCTCTGTCGAGACCTTCGGAACGACGCTCGGCGACGGGGCGCAGCGACTGCAGACCGACGACGGGACGGAGTTCATCCGACTCGACGCGGCTGCCGATGACGCCGAGCTCGCGGTCCGGCGCGCGGTGTGGTCGGACCGGACCAAGACCTCTCTCGTCGGCATCAAGGTGCGCAGCGACGGCGTCGCCCGGCTGCATGCGTCGCGCACGTCGATCGAGGACCCGTTCGCCGAGATCGTGCTGCCCGACACCGCGGGCGAGTGGCGCCATGTCTGGCTCGATCTGCACCAGGACAAGACCACCGGCGCGATCGGCGAGAACATCCTGTTCCTGCAGGCGACCGGATCGGACGCGCACGTCGACGTCGCAGGAGTCCTTGCCCAGGCCAACGGCGTGCTCACGCCGCCCGCGTTCGCCGATGCCCCCGCGTTCGACGCCGTCACGGTGGCCGGCGAACCCTGGACGCGATCGTTCGAGGTGACGGACGACGGCGACGTCAGCCTGTCGCTTCAGAACGCGCCGGCGGGTGCCGAGCTCAGCGGGGGACGGCTGAGCTGGACGCCGGAGGAGGCCCAAACGGCCGAGATGCTCATCGCAGCGTCCGACGGCACAACCGTCACGGCGCTCCCGGTCACGGTCACCGTCGCGGACACGCGGCAGGCGGCGATCGACGAGGCTGTCGACGGCCTCGAAGAGGAGGCGATGTACACCTCCGCGAGCTGGGGGGCCGTGGCGGAGTCGCGCACGCGAGCAGAGGACGCCCTCGCCACTGCAGACGCTTCCGAGTTCGCGACACTGCTCGAGGAGCTCAGCGACGCGGTCGCGGCACTGGAGCTGCTCAACCCGCAACTCGCGGACGGCACGCTCGACTTCCCGAAGCTCGTGACTGCTCCGTCGCTCACCGGCCCGCAGCTGCGCGCCCTGACCGACGGCGACAACCAGAGCACGTGGGGAGACCAGCGCGTCGCCTCTGTGGTCTTCGACTTCGGGTCGGCGTTCCGACTGCGCGCCGACAGGTTCGGCATCCAGGCGCGCGACTCCTTCACCAACCGTGCGGAGGGAACGAACGTCTACGGCTCCAACGACGGCGCCACATGGACGCTGCTGACCGAGCATCCCAATGCCGGGCAGGACGCCTCTGTGGAGTGGATCGACGTGCGGGAGAGCGTTCGCACCGAGCGCTTCCGCTTCGTGAAGCTCCAGGTCGACGAACCGGGCGTTCCCTCGGATCCCGCCTATCCGGGCATCTGGAGCATCGCCGACATCAGGATCGACGGCGTACGCAGCGAAGCGGTGGGGGCGATGGACACCGTCACACTCTCGTCGCCCGATGCTGTGGCCGGCCGTGTGGTCCCCGGTGACCTCATCCAGCTGAGCCTGACCGGCGACGCCGGAAACACCGACGTCGCGGTGGAACTGCTCGGGCAGCCGGCATCGGTGACGTCTCCCAACCCGGGGGAGTGGCTCGCCACGGTCTCGGTGCCTCCGGCGGCCCCCGCGGGCGGTGTGTCCTTCGAGGTGGGCTTCACCACACCCGAGGGTGAAAAGGCGGATGCGATCTCCGCGACATCCGACGGCTCGAAGCTCTACGTCTCCACGGACGAGGGCGTGGTCGACGACGCGTTCCGGGCGGCGCAGGTGCTTCGTCCGGACGGGGTGGCCGACGCTGCGTGGACCGCGAACACCGCGAAGATGTTCGACGGGGATGCCGCCACCGCGTCGGATACCCGCCTCAACGGCGGCCTGTACGGCAACGTCTGGGACTTCGGCGCCGGCACCGAGGTGTCGCTGTCGGGTGCCGAGCTGCTCGTGCGCCAGGACGGGTACGGCATCTCGCGCATCGCCGACATGCGGCTGGAGGGATCCGACGACGGCCAGACATGGACTCGCCTCACGCCTCGCGTGCCGGCGAAGACGCTGGACTGGCAGCAGTGGGTGGTAGCCGATGACGGCGCGTACCGCTACGTGCGGCTGGCCAACGGCCAGATCCTGAACGTCGCCGAGCTGCGCCTGTTCGGCACCGTTTCGGCGGTCGACACCACGGCGCCGACCGTCACGGTCAAAGCAGGTGACGAGTTCACCATCGGCACCGACGGCACGTACGAGAAGGTGTCGTTCAAGCTGCATGACGAGGGACTGATCGATCGCGTCGAGGTGAACGGTGTCGTGAAGGACCTGGTCGACGACGCGTGGTCGGATGTGAACGGCCTGGCGCCCGGTGTCTTCGGTGCCGTCATGGGGGCGAACGAGCTCAAGGTCTACGACGTGGCGGGCAACGTCACGACCGTGACGTTCACGCTCGTAGAGCCCCAGCCGCCCGCATGGGAGGCGAACACCGTGTACGACACCGGCGACGAGGTCACGCACAACGGCGCGATCTACGTCGCCCAGTGGTGGACGCGAAACCAGGAGCCTGGCTCGACACCGAACGGCAGTTGGATGGAGCAGGGTGCTCCCGTGCCGGCGGCCGGAACAGACGTGCGAGCCTGGACGTTCTCCTGGGTCTACGCCGGGGACGAGACCATTGCCCACGACGGTCGCACCTGGAAAGCGAAGTGGTGGACCCGCAACCAGGAGCCCGGTGACCCGTCAGGACCTTGGCAGGACCTCGGAGAGTACTGAGCAGCAGGGGCCGGTACGACAAGGGCCGGCCCCTTGTATGACCGCTGACTACCGGAGCACACGATGGTTGTTCGGTGACTCGCAGGCGATCACGGTCGTCACAACTGCCGCGGCTCCATCGTCATCGCGCCAGGTGCGCTGTCGGTGGCCCTTCAGAAGGGACGCGTGCCCGCTGTTGCCCAGGCTCTCGGGCTTGCCCGCCGTGTCGAACGCGATGCGGCGTGAAAGCTGCTCCGGGCTGACCGCGCGCCTGTGAGTCGGCTTCCTCGGTATCCACCTTGGCGGAGACGAGCGCCGGGTGGACGCCGGGGTGAGAGCTTCCGGCGCACTCACCCCAGGCGATGTTCACGCCCCCTAGGCCCTGATGGGGTGGGGTCTCTCCGCCGCAGGGGACATGGAACGTGAAGGCTTGCTCAAGGGCGTTCAGGGTCGCCGGCCACCACCGCCACCGCCTCCGGGCCCGCCCATCGCGGAGGTCACGTTCGTGCCTTCCGTGACGGTGGCCGCCGCCGAGCCGTTCAGGGTGACGGTGTAGCTGCCGCCGTCCGTGATGCCGGGGCCGCTGTAGAAGACGGCGGCGAAGGACTGGTCGGCTTGGAACGAGGCGATGGTGGTGCCTGAAGCATCCGCCACCTCGACCGTGTCGCCCGCCGACCCGCTGGCCGCTGCGGCGACCCATTGCTGCGCGCCGGTCGGTGCGACCAGCACGCTGCCGGCGATGAAGACTTCACCGCCGTCGAGGACGATGTCGCCGTTGGCGTCGACTGCGCCCTCGCCGCCGGCTGAGCTCGGCCCGGCCACGGTGGTGGTAGCGCCGGTGAACGAGATCGAGCCATTGGAGTCAAGGCCGTCGCCACCGGCGACCACCCGCAGGGTCCCACCCGAGACGGTGAGAGTCTCGCCGGTGTCGGCCTCGCCGCCACCGCCCATGCCGCCCTGACTGGTCGTCGTGGTGCCGCTCGCGGCGTTTACACCGTCGTCGCTCGCCGTGACATCCACGGTGCCACCCGAGACGGCGACGGCTGCGGCTTCGAGTCCCTCGACGGAGTCGGTGACGGTGACGTCGCCGTCGCGGAGCTCGAGCGACTGCTCGGCGTGGATGCCGTCGTCGCCGGCGCTGACCGTCACGGTGCCGCCGCCGATTCCGATCGAGCCATCGGAGTGCACGCCGTCGTCGGCCGAGTCGATCGTGACGTCGCCGCCCTCGATCACCGCGACCACGCCCGCCGACACGCCCTTCGGAGCGGCATCGGCCGCGGAGGCGTCCGACCCCGCCACCAGATCGACGGTGCCGCCCGTGATGACGACATCCGTCGTCGCGGCCAGGCCGTCGTCGCCGCTGGTCGAGGTCAGGTCGCCGCCCGAGACGACGATGAAGCCCTGCGTGGCGTCCTCGTCCTGGTCGCTCTTGAGGGCGTCGCCGCCGGCATCGAGTGCGAGCGTCCCGCCGGCGACGGTGAGCGAGTCCGTGCCACGCAGCGCGTCATCGACCGCGTCGACGGTGATCTGGCCGGACAGGATGACGAGGTCGTCGGTGCTTGCGATGCCGTCGTTGCCGTTGCCCGATACCTCGAGCGTGCCCCAGCCGGTGATGGTGAGGTCGGCGTCGCTGTAGATCGCCGCGTTCGCCCCGGCGTCGTCGGCGTACGACGACGTGTCGGAGACGGTGTTCGTCGTCCCGTCGGCGAGGGCGATCACGACGTCGTCAGCCGTGGTGACGGTGATGGCGGGGGAGTCGGATGCGGAGATGTCGGCGTCGTCGAGGATCAGCACGACCTGCGCGTCCTCGGGTGCGGCGACGACGACCTGGCCGTCAAGCGAGCCGGAGAGGCGGAACACGCCGGCTTGGGTGATCGTGACGGTGGTGCCGTCGACGGTCACGGCGTCGGAGTCGGACGATGCGGACGAGCCGCTGAGGGTGATGTCGATGGCGTCGGATTCGGACCATTCGTCGTCACTCACCACGGTGACGTCGGCGTTTGCGGCGAGCACGGCGTCGGCGGTCAGATCGGAGTCTACGACGGCCGTCGTTTCGACGGTGGTGGTGTCCTCGGTCGTGGTTGAGGTGGACGACGACGCGGCGGTCTGCGTGGCGCAGCCGGCCAGCACGAGTGCGGCGACGGAGAGGGGAATGGCGGTTAGTGTCAGGCGGCGTCGGAGCATGATGCGTCCTCGATTCGGGTCGGGATCGGAATGGTTCGTGCGGCGGCCATTGGGCCGGTCGGTGCAGTGAGCGTGGTCAGTCGGGCGTGGACGGGGCGATGTGAGTCTTGGAAGTCGGCGAACGGCCCGCGCAGTAGGCGCGCCCAGCGGTTGCGGGGCAGTTCGGGGTGCATTGCGGCGAGTCCGGTCGCGTACTTGCTGACCGTGGCGGGGCGGTGCCCAGATCGCCACAGCAGCCGATCAACGGCGGACGCGCTCGACCCGGACTTGGTCTCGACGATCGCGAGTCGCGGGAGCGTGAAGCCGTGGCCGTCCGCCTCGATCCACTCCAGCGCGGTGTCGATGGTCGCACGCCCCGCACCGTAGGGGGCGAGGAGCGTTGCGCGGCGGTAGCGGGTCATAAGCGTCGCGTCGAGCTCCTGGGCCCTTTGTGATGCCACTCCGATCGTGGCGAGTGCATCGGCGACATCGTCGCGGGCGTCGGGAGTGAGTTCGCCGCGTCGCCGCGGATCATATTCGTCGCGCTCCTTCACGGTGGTGCCTCGGGCCCCGCGTGTCTTGATCTCGAGGTAGGACGATCCGGTGTCGAGGTAGCTGCGCGTGCGGAGCTTGAAGCGGCGTCGCCGGGGCTGCGCGGCCATCCGGAAGCTCAGCAAGTCGGGAGTGTCGAAGTACACCGACTCGTATGCGAAGTCCCGCGCACCGTCCATCTCGAGCACGCGGGTGCCCTCATCGAGTCCGGCGAGCACGGCCGAGAGATCCTCGCGGGGGACAACGTACTTGCGGTCCACCCGCGTGAGAAGGGACGCCTCCGCCACGATCTCCGTGAGCGACACCGGGTCGAAACGGTCGAGCGCGATCATCGCCGTGCCTCCGCGAGGTTCGAGTCTGAGACCACGGCCGCGCCGGACGCGGCGGTGGCAGGTGGGACGGCACGTGTGCGCGTGGCGGCCGCGTCCGTCGTCGTGGTCACGGTGCGCGACATCCGGCGCGTCCGGGCCCGGTCGATTCGGTAGCGGACGTCTACGAGGGTGGTGTCGTTGACCAGATCGAGTTCTTGCACGGTGACGGACGTGACGGTGCCGCCGAGACGCTGCCCGAGTTCCGCGCGCAGGACAGTTTCGTCGCTGACCGCACGGTCCAGCCGCACGATCTGGTGTCGGCTCCGGGCCAGCAGCGCGGGGTGGTCCGCGGCCCACAGCACGGCGAGCATGAGCGCGATGAGTCCGACCACGGGCCAGGGATCGGTCTGCGGTAGGCCGGACAGGAGTCCGATCGCGAGCGCTGCGAAGTAGTACGAGACCTCGCGCTGCGAGATCTCGGACGAGCGCAGTCGGATGATCGACAGCACCCCGAAGAGCCCTAGTCCGAGTCCCATCGCCACCTCCGCGGTGCCGAGCACGGCGGCGACGGCCATGACGCCGACGTTCACGCCCATGAATGCGACGACGAGGTCGCGGCGGCGGTGCCGGCGGTAGTAGAGCCCGAGGCTCAGGATGGTTGCGGCGGCGAGGTCGACACCGAACAGGATCAGCGCGCTGGTGGTCATGGGTTCCTCCTGATGGCGAAGTGTTCGGATTCCATCCCAGTTGCGGCACCTTGGTGGTTGCTTGGACGGGTATCTGGGGCGGGTCTGAACTGACGGCGGTCCTCCGCGCCACGGAACACGAAGCTGCGTTGCACGCCGTAGCTGGTGACGAACAGCACGGCTTCGGTTGCGATTTTCGCGGCGATCAGGGGGATGCCGAATCCGGTCAGCGCCTCCAGCCACACGACGTTGGACGCCAGCAGTGCGACTGCCAACAACGCGTACCGCAGTGCCTGACCTGGCATCCCGCCCCGTCCGGCTGGTGAGGCCATCGAGCCGCGGAAGACCATGCGACGGTTGACGACGAAATTGACCGATGCGCTCAACATGCGGGCCGCGACGATCGACGGGATGAGGAGGCCGGTGAGCGCGTTGAGGATGAGCAGGGCCACCGTGTCGACCGCGAACGCCAGCAGCGACGAGCCGGCGAACAGCACGAGCGGCAGAGCGACGCGCGCCGAATCGACGACGGGGCGGAAGTGACTGGACGCGTTGCCTTCGAGATACACCGTCTCGATCGGGATCTCACGGGTCGTCACGCCGTCGCGGCGGCAGCGCAGCAGCACGTTCTGCTCGAACTCGAACCGTTCGCCCGGCTGATCACGCACCCACCCGAGAAGATCGGACGGGATGCCGCGCAACCCGGTCTGCGTGTCAGTCAGGCTCCACCCGGCCGCAAGCCGGAACACGGCGCGCGCGAGCGCGTTCCCCGCTCGACTGCGCACCGGGACGCGGCCAGTGAACGAGCGACAACCCAGCACCAGCGTCGGAGTGCCGACGGCGGCGTCCTCGCGGAGCGCGTCGGCGACGCGCAGGATGTCGTGCACGGTGTGCTGACCATCGGCGTCCGCCGTCACGACGTCGTCCCCGGCATGCATCGCCGTCACGTAGTCCAGGCCGGTCTTCAACGCGGCCCCCTTGCCCCGGTTTCTGTTGTGGCGCAGCACCCTCGCTCCGAGTGCCTCGACTCGGGTGAACGTCTCTGCGAAACCGGGTCCGCTGCCGTCATCGACCACGACGACTTCGAGATCTGAATCCGCGTCGAGAAGTCCCGCGACGACCGGCTCGAGTCGCGCGCTGGGCTCGTAGGCGGGGATCAGCACAATCATGGTCATCACCCCGCGACGTAGAGGATGTCGCTGGTGCCGCGTTCGCCACCGTTGGAAGGCTGGTTCACGACCTTGCCGTTGAAGTACATGGTCGAGGAGCCGCCGCCGTCGAGGTTGTAGGCGGTGGTCGCGCCGAGGCCGGTCATGATGTCCGCGAGCTCAGTCAGGGTGACCCCGGCGCTGTACCCCTCTTGACGGCCATCGACGACAACGAACACGAGGTGGTTCTCGTCAATCACGCCGACCGCGGTGCGCGGCTGGTCGCCCTGGATCGAGTGGTTCCCGAAGTTGGTGTCGATCTCCTGCGTCTCGATGCCGTCCACGACGGCGCCGTCCTCGACGATGGCCGGTCCGAAGCTCAGAGTGTTCCACGCACCGGCGGCGAGCAGCTCCTCGGCGCTCGTCGCGGTCTCGTCGTACACCTCGACCGTGCCGTCCGTGTAGAACACGAGCCCCGCGCGCGCCGGTTCGTCGCGGTACACGACGCCGTTGCGGATAACGATCCCGGTGTCCCGGAACCCGTAGTAGTCGCCGTTGACCGCGAAGATCGCCCCGTTGTCGTGAGCGATCTGACTGGTGAGCTCGGTGATGTTCTCACCGAACTGGTCCTTCGCGAAGGCGCTCCGCAGCGTCGTGGCATCCGACAGCACCACGTCGGCGACGTAGTAGGTGACGGTGTCATCCCCGGAACCCTCGGTGACCGTGCTGACCGTGACCGACGTCTCGCCGTCTGTATAGGAGGTGTCGGTGACGGTGGCCTCCGTCGTTTCCGTCGTCTCGGTCGCCTCGGTGGTGGCGCTCGACGTCTCATCCGTCGTGGAGTTCTGCGCTTCGTACTCCGACACATCGGCGATCTCGACGTGCTCGACGAGGAAGCGGTCGGCAGCCCACGCGGCCGCGCCACCGCCCGTCAGGGCGACGACGAGACCGGACGTAATCAAGGTGTTCCGGGTTCGTGTCTTCATGTCCATGCGTTATGGATACGGGTCGGACCTAAAGCGGCCATTGCCCAGACCTATGAACCGGCATTGAGCCCGGGAACACCGGCATTTGCACGAATGCAGAGTCGGATGGTCGGGTTGGGCGCGCTGACGAGGACAAGCCCACTGGAAGCCTTCGAACTTCGAACGTTCGCTTTAGGCGGTTCATAGGAAGCGTGAAGGTTATGCCCGCACGGTAGCGAGAGATCCGTTCGGCGCCGCCCGCCACCACCCTCGACGGACGTGGCGCGTGACCCGACCGGACATTGGACCAACAGATACGAAACCGGGAAGCTAGAACCATGACAGTCCCAGCCCCCAGACCGGCGCCGCTTACCAGGCCGGATGGGTCGCCGATTCGCGCGCTGGTCGTGGATGACGAGGCGAACCTCAGCGAGCTGCTGCGCATGGCGCTGCGCAATGAGGGCTGGGATGCGCGCACCGCCGGGAACGGGCAGGAGGCGCTCAACGTCATCCGCGAGTTCTCGCCGGATCTGCTGGTCCTCGACGTGATGATGCCCGGGCTCGACGGGTTGGAGTTGCTTCGCCGCGTGCGTGCGACCGGCAACGACATCCCTGTTCTCCTCCTGACTGCGAAGGATGCCGTGGAGGACCGCATCGCGGGAATCTCGGCGGGCGGAGACGATTACGTGACCAAGCCGTTCAACCTCGAGGAGGTCGTTCTCAGGCTCCGTGGCATGGCGCGCAGGTACGTTGCCGCGGTCGCCGACGAGGATCCCCGACTTCATGTAGGGGACCTCACGCTTGACGAGGACACGTACGAGGTGGAGCGAGGAGGGACCCCGGTCAAGCTGACGGCGAAGGAGTTCGAGCTCTTGAGGTACCTGATGCAGAACCCTCGCCGGGTGCTCAGCAAGGCGCAGATCCTGGATCAGGTGTGGAGCTACGACTTTGGCGGCAATTCGAGCGTCGTCGAGATCTACATCTCCTACCTGCGGAAGAAGGTCGACACGCTCGGCGAGCCTCTGATCCACACGGTGCGAGGGGTCGGTTACACCATCAAGTCCAGCTCATGAGCAGGCGGCGGTGGACGCTGCGGCGCACACTGGTCGTCGGCACCGGTGCTCTGGTCGCGCTCGGTCTGCTCGTGGCGGGCATTCTCACCACGGTGGCCCTGCAGACGTTCGTCTATGAGCGCCTGGATGCGCAGGTGGTCGAGGAGCTCGGGCGGGCGATGGGACCCGGAGGCCCCGCGGGCGATGGGGGACCGGAGCAACCCGACGGTTTCTCCAACGACGATGGCCCAGCCGGGCGGGTCGGCTCGCTGCAGGTGTTCCTGGACGAAGACGGTTCCGTTCGTGAGTCGGCCTACGTCACCGACACCGGCGAGGAGGCCACCCTCACCGACGCGCAGGCGGACATCCTGCAGTCGGCCTCTCTCACCGACGGTGTGCCCGCCACCGTCGACCTCGGCCCGGAACTAGGTGTGTTCCGAGTCGTGTCGGAGTCCCAGGCGGGCAACACGGTCATCGCCGGGGCCTCGGTCGAGGATGTCACTGCCACCACCACCGCGCTGGCCCTCATCCTCCTTACGGTGTCGGGTCTGACGCTCCTTCTCATCCTCATCGGTCTTGCTGTGGTGGTCACCCGGAGCCTTCGTCCGCTGAGCCGGGTGGCGGCCGTCGCCGACCGCGTGGCCACCCGCGAACTAGCGGACGGCGAAGTCGACATCCCGGACCGAGTGGAGGTGGCGGACACGGATTCTGACACGGAGGTGGGACGTGTCGGGAGATCACTGAATACCCTCCTCGGTCACGTCGAGGACGCCCTCACGTCGCGACAGCACAGCGAAGAGCAACTTCGTCGCTTCATCGCCGACGCCAGCCATGAACTACGCACCCCTCTCGCGTCCATCCGCGGCTACGCGCAGCTCTCCCAGGCCGAAGCTGCACCGATGACGCCCACCCAAGAGCGCTCCTTCGACCGGATCTCCGCAGAATCCGCCCGCATGGCGGATCTCGTCGATGACCTACTCCTACTCGCAAGACTTGATGCCGGCCAGTCCCTGCGTCAGGACAGCGTCGACCTCCCACTGCTCGTCATCGACGGAGTCAGCGACGCGCACGCCGCCGATCCCACCCGCCAGTGGCGACTGGACGAGGTCGCAGACGAGGTCATCGTCCCAGGCGATGAGAACCGCCTCCGGCAAGTGCTGTCCAACCTCTTGCGCAACGCCCGTACGCACACACCATCGGAAACCGTCGTCACCACCTCGCTCTCGGTCGACGACACTCACGCGATCATCCGCGTGAACGACACCGGGCCAGGCATCGACCCCGACGTTCGCGACCGGCTGTTCGAGCGCTTTGCCCGAGGAGATCACTCCCGTAACCGTGACTCTGGCAGCACCGGACTGGGCCTGTCCATCGCACACGCCATCGTCGCCGCCCACAACGGCACCATCACGGTCGACAGCGAACCGGGCAACACCACCTTCACAGTGCGGTTGCCGCTCCGCCGGCGTGGCCACAACTGCGCCGCCTTGAGCGCGCGCGTTATCGGGATCACACAGATTCCGTGAACCGCACCGAGCGATGAAATCTGCCCTGTTACGTGCCTCAGCAAAGTTTGATCCTACCCGGTGAGCACGTTGAGCATTCCGAGCGACACTCGGGTGCCGCGCCAGTGATGACGCACGAAACATCAGCCCCGTCGGCACCTACCAGCGATCTCGTTCTCCAGCTTGCGGGCTTCGAGCGATAGCGCCGAGGTTGCCCGCTACGATCATTCGGCCATCATGCGTGAGCGGCCACGCATCGTTCAGGAGCATCCACCTCGTTACGGGGCAGTTGCCGGTCGGTCCTTGACTTGCCCGGGCCTCAGCGCTCGAGGTATCCACCCCCTTACGCTGGCATCATGGGCAAAGTCGCTCAGCGCGGACGTCCTCCCGCCTCCTCGCGGTGAGCAGTCGCGGAGGCTCCCGTCGAGCTTTTCTTCGAACACGGCTGCGCGGGCGCGACGATCGCGATAACCGCCGAAAAGGCGGGTATCAGCAAGACGAGTTTTTTCGCTACTTCACGTCCGAAGCGGAGATTGTCCGGTCTGACTTCGATGCTCACATCGAGCGGCTTCGCGCCCGGCTGGCCGCCGAAGACACTAGGGGGCTGGCTGGCGTTCGGCGTGTGATCGTCGAAACGCTGCGCAGCGACTTGGACTCCGGCGGGGTTTTGCTACGACGCTTCGAATTGCTCGACACATCGCCCGACCTCCGCTCGGAGGAATCGGTCCGTTGGCTCACCTGGGCTAAGACTGTCACCGAGCACCTGAGAGACGCTGCCGGCCACCGCCACCCCCAGTCCCACAGGCGGTAGCGGGTGCTGTTATGCAAGCAACCATGCTCGCCGTCCTTCGAACTGGCGTGAGAGATCATGCAAGTCCTGAGCAGATTCCCGCGCGGCTAGACCTCGGCGGGCAGCGAAGCGGGGCGGGAGTACAGTGTCTCTCGCCCCGCTTGCTTGTTGGTTCAGGTCAGCGTGACACTTCGGTGCTGGCGTACGAGGCCGGTACCGCTAACGGCCCCGAAGCGTGTGCTGCGGGGCCGTTAGCTTTTGGGGAACGCTCGACGCTGACGTCCGCGAACTTCAGCGACGCACCGACGTTGTCCGCGACGATGTCCCGCGACTCCCGGGTTTGTCCGCTCTCTTTGTCGATGTAGGTCCCGAACCGGAGGTCGCCGGCGACGATCACCGAGTCGCCTTTGCGGAGCGAGTCGGCGACGTGCCGGGATTGCTGGTTGAATACGACGACGCGGTGAAACACGGTGCCGACGTCTTCCCACCGGTTGGTGGTTTCGTTGAGGCGCCGGTCGTTGACGGCGACGGTGAACCGGGCATATTCGTTGCCTGATTCGGCGGCGCCGTGTTCGGGGTCACCGGTGAGGTTGCCCTCGATGGTGACGGGGATTCTGGTGGTCATTCTTCTTCCTTCCTGTGGGAGACACCGGGGGTGGTGTCTCGGTGGGCGTGGGCCTGTCTGGTCCACGCGTCCCATTCCTGCTCATCCACGGTTCCTTCCCACGAGCGCGGGCTGCGGGCGTCGTGTCCGCGGGCGCAGCCGCCGGAGTACGCCTTGTTCAGGCGGGGGAGGGCGAGGCTGAGCCGTTCGTGCCATCCAATGGGCCCGTAGCCGCTGTCGGTGGTGTCGAACGCGACAACGTGCGCGGTGTGGAGGGCGGAGAGTTCTTCGACGAGTTGTCCGTGCTTGTACCAGCAGGGTGGCACGACGGATTCGGAGATGCGGTAGCGGACGGTGAACCATTCCACCCATGCCCGGAGCGCGTTCCACGCGGCTCGGGCTTTGTGGTCGGGCAGGCTGCGCCAGTTGATGATGTGCGCACCGAGCGGGTCCGACGGCCCGTAGCGGTTGGTCGGGTCGTGACCGGTCATGTCGTTCGCGATGTCGTCGTCCGGGTCCGGCGGGGGCGGTGGCAGGTCCGTCACGGCGTGCTCCCGTCGGTCGGCTGGAGTGCGAGGCGTAGCCGTTGGAGGGCTAGGTGGTTGGCGGTGCGGCGGGTGCGGCCACGTGCCAGGAGGGCGTCGCGGTCGATGAGTCGGTGCAGAAGGTCGTGACAGTACGGGTGCATCGCCACCAGGTCCTCGTCCGCCTCCCCAGCCCGCCACCGGCCGTCGTCGAGCCTTACGCCTCGGTAGTCGAGGTGGTGCAGCTCGAGCTCGGCACGGGTCGCGGTGCGGCCGCAGCCGGCACAGGTGAGTCGCTCGCTAAGGGTGGCGTGGTGGGTGAACCATCGGTCGCGGCGGGCGAACCAGGCCGGGGAGCGGAGGAACTCGTTGCGGTAGACGTTGAACAGGGCGGGGCGGCGACGGTTGCTCATTCCTCGGTCACCGCCTCGGCCGGCTCCGCAGGTTCGGACTCCGGAACTGTGGAGGTCCGGGGGTTGGTGTCGAAGACGCGTTGTTGTTCTTGTTCGGTTTCGCGTTTGCCGGTTTTGATGGCGTGGGCGTCGGCGCGTTCGTCCCAGCCGGCCAAATCGAGCAGGACGCTGCGGCGGTTGCGGTAGGCGAGGAGTCCGGTGGTGGGTGGGAGGCGGCGGATCTCGTCGACGGACATCAGGGGGCGGCGTTCGTGGTGCTCGCTGGTGGAGTGCCCGGTCTCGCGGGTTGACCAGGAGCGTTGGTGCCGGTGGGTGTCGCGGCTGCCGAGGAGAGATTCGATGTCGCGAAGGTGGTCGACGTGGCTGGCGCCACCGAGGAGCACTTTCGCTGTTGCGGCGGCCCAGATGGTGTCCGCTTCGGCGCGGGACCAGGAGGTTTCCGCTTGGGAGAGGGCTTGCAGGACGATGAAGGTGCAGATGCCCCGGCCGCCGCCGTCGGCCATGATGCGGGGCAGGTTTCCCCACCGGAACATGTTCGCGATCTCATCCAGGATCAACCCCAGCGGGTGGGTGAGGCGGGATCCGGGGGAGGCGAGTGCTGTCGTGCGGGCCACTTCCACGATGTCATCCAGCACCGCCCCGAGCCAACCGCCCATCGCGGAGGCGCCGGACGAGGACCCGATCAGGTAGAGGGTATTGGCGGATTCCAGGAACTGCCGCGGGTGGAACACCGGGTCGCTGGGGCGGGGCATGAGGGCGTCGCGGATCTGGGGGACGGCGAGGGGTGCGACGGCGCCTTGTACCCCGAACCAGATGGAGGAGACGAGTTTCTCGTCGCCGCTGATGGTGGCGTCGAGGCTGTCGCCCCACCCGGGGGTGCCGTCGGCTTTGAGGATGTCGACGGCGTCGCGGGTTTGGGCGGGGCTGGTGCCCCAGTCATACACCTCGGCGATCGACTTGTGGCCGACGGCGGCGGCGTGTAGTAGTCGGCCGAGCACGACGCCGGAGGCTTGCGCCCATTCCTCGTTGCTACGGGAGGTGCCCAGGGCGGTGCCAGTGATGATCGCCGCGCCGCGTTGCATCGAGACGAGGGGATCTTCGCAGCCCGCGATCGGGGACACCCGGAGCGGATGACGAGTTCCCGTGAGGCCTTGCGGGTCGAACACGTGCACGGTGCCGCGGGTCTGCCGCATCCGCATCGTCGCGGTGAGGTTGTCGTTCGTGGTGGAGGTAGTAATGAGAGGGCCGGACCAGTCCAGGATCGCCGAGATCAGCACCCGGTACCCTTTGCCTGAGCGAGGTGGGCCCTCGAGGGCAACGGAATCCTCGATGGAGACGTACACGTCCTGGCCGCGCGAGCGACCGACCCGCCAGCCGACGTCGGTGGCGGTCGGCTTGCGGATATCGGGCCGCAATTGGGTGGCGCGGCGAAGCACAGCCTTGGCGGAGAGGTGGTCGCGGATCTCCGAGCTGGTGGCGAATCCCGGGCGGGTGCGCAAGTCGGTGATGAACGCTCGGTCCGACTCCCGATACCGACGCACCGCGACCAGCACCCACACCACCAACCCGGCGGCCAGCAGCACGGCGAGGAAATCGACGATCCGGATCACAGTGACCGGGATCGGGCATCCCTCGGGTGCGGTGTAGCCGGCGGGGTTGCCGGTGACAGCCACGACGAGCCCGGCGAACAGGTGATCGGGGGTGGGGCGGGCGCCGCAGACCAGTTGCGTGAGCGCTTCGGTGAGGAACCCGAACGCCAGGGCGAGCAGCAGCCCGGCCGCCACGATGACGGCGGCTGCTTTGCCCATCATGCCCTGGTTCACTGGTCGGTCCTGTCTAGAGGGCTTCGGCGGCGGAGGCGGCGACAGCGAGCCAGGCGCCGCGGGTGCGGGGCCGGAGCGTGTCGAACCGGAGCGGCCCGGCTTTGAGGGCGGGGTCGAAGGGAATGGTGTGAACGGCGCGGACATGCCCGGCGAACCCGTCCGCGATAAACCGCGTCTGCGCGGCGCCGGCGGGTTCGGATTGGGTGACGATCACTACGGCACGGTCCGCGAGCGCCGCGGAGCGTTGATCCCGCCCACGGAGCGCGTCCAGGAGGAGTGCGGCGGATTCGGCAGATTCGGCGGTGGCGATGGTCGGGATGACGAGCTGATACGAGTTGTCGATCATCCGCAGCCACCGCTGCGCGGATTCATCGTTGCCGGAGTCGAAGATCACCATCCGGTAAAACCGTGCCGCCACCTGCATCAACCGGTCGAAGTCGGCGGCGTGGATGCGTTGGTCGGTGGCGAGGAGTTCCGGGTTGGAGCGGAGCACGTCGTACCGGTCGGCGGTCTGGTGGTGCACGAACCGGGCGATCTCCGACACCCCCGCCAGCGGCGCAAGCAGGTGCTGCGCGACGGGGAGCAGGTCGCGAAGCGTGGTGTCGTAGTGGCCTTGCTCGGTGCGCCAGCCCAGGGTGCCACGCGTGTCGTTGTTATCCCACGCCAGCACGTTCCCACCGCCCTCCCGGGCGTAGACCGCGGCGAGCATCGCTGTGGTCATCGTCTTACCGACCCCGCCCTTGCCGTTGACCACCGCGACGGTGCGGCACCCGGCCCACTGCCGAGACACCACCGCCTTGTCCTTCGCCCGCCGCTGCTCTGCCGGGGACGGTTTCACCGTGAGCCCGAGGCCGGCGAGGACGCCGCGCCACCCTGTCGGCCGAGCGCCTACAACAGGTGCATCAGTGAGGAAGGTCGGGCGGGCGGGAGACTCCGTAGCCGGGTCGGCGTCCGCGCGACGGTTGCCCGGCTGCGGAGTCGGTACCCTCACCTCCTCTCTAAACAGCGCAATGTCATCAGCACTGTCGGGACCGAGCTCCGGGTCGTCGAGATCCTCATCGCCAACATCCAAGTTCGCGCGTCCGCGCGGCTCCAGATCGGGTCCGCGAGTGATTGGGGTGGTCGAGCCGGCGGGGTCGATGAGGAGGTGGTGTTCGCCGCGGTCGCCGGAGGTGACCAGTTCAATCGCGGTGCCGGAGCGGCGGGCCTCGTCGGTGGCGCGGCGGACCACGGCCTGGCGGATGTCTTCATCAGCGGTGGGGGTGACGGATTCGGCGTGACCGTCGAGAGTGACGAAGGTTGCGTGCGGGCCGGTGACCGTCGCGTAGGTGCGGGGGTGGGTGGCGATGCTCATCTTCACAGCTCCTCGGTCAGGTCACGGGCGGGCGGCTGCAACCACCCACGAACGCTCTGATCCGCAGGCTCGGTAGCCTCGGGCCAGAGGGCGTCGAGCTCGTCGGGGTCGATGACCCGCAGCGCGGCGTCGTCATGGTCGGCGGGGCTCACGGCGTCGTCGGTGGCGAACAGTTCGTACTCCCAGGGGGTGGAGGTGGCGAAGCAGTCCACCAGGTAGGAGTACTGGCCGACGTAGGCGAGGAACTCGCCCTTACGCAGCTGCCTCGCCATCTCCACGTGCGGGGCGGGGAGGTTCAGCCGGGTGCGGAGCGCGGTTTGTTCTTGGTGGTTGACGCGGAAGATGAACTTGTTCTCGATATCCCCGACGATCGAGTACGCGAGCGAGCGTTCCAGGGAGCCGTCGTCGCCGACGGCGTCCAGGTCGCCCATCTTGTGGAGGATGACGATGTTGCTGATCCCGTAATGCCGGGACAATTTCAGCCACTGCTGAAACATCTGCAGCGAGGACAGGCTTGTCATGTCCCGCCACCCTTCCTCTCGCACCACGTATCGGGTGCGGCGGGCGCCGCGGTCGGAAATGACGGCTTGGATCCAGGCCGTGGAGCACACCTGGGTCAGCTGGGCGGCGAGGTCGCCGCGGGCGAACAGTTCGCTGGTGTCGGTGACGACGATGGGCGCGTCCTGGTCGAACTCGACTGTCGATTCGTCTTCGAACAGACCGGACAGGTCACCTTCCACGAGCCGGCGCAGCACGAACCGGGGCTGGATCGCGCCGTCCGCCGCGCGGAACGCGGCATCCGTCTCCCCTGCCAGGCGCCCCAGCTCCTCATACACACCGCGGAGGGTCGGGTGGTCGCCGGTGCGTTCGATGCACCGGTCGAGGGCGTCGAGGATAGCGGCGTGCTCGACCGCGGTGAGCCGGTGTCCGAGGGTCATCTCGATGAGGGCTATGAGGGTGCCGATGCGGCGCTGCTTGACCATCTGCTCGTGCTGCTCATCGGTTGTCCCAGTGCGGCGCGGACCCCGGTCGAGCGGGTTCAGCCGGGTGCCGGTACCACCGCCGAGGCGGATCACCCGGCCACCAGGGATCGCTTCGGCAACGGTGACCCATTCGCCTTTCGGGTCGGAGGGGACCACGACCTGCTGCCCGAACGCGATGGAACGGGTGACGAGGGTCTTCACGGTGGCAGACTTCCCACCCCGGTAGGCGCCGAGCACCAGGATGTTGGTGGAGAACGTGCCGCGTTCGGTGGAATCGACGTACGCCTCCCACGGGGAGAAGTGCCACAGCGCGTCCGCGTTCAGGTCGACACCCAGGATCGGGCCGCGGTGGCCGAGACCAGAGTCGGCGACGAACGGGTAGATCCCGGCGATGTGCTGCGACGTCGCCTGATGCGCCGGGATCCACGCCTTCGCCAGATTCCAGTACCCGCCCTGCGTGATCCCGGGCCCGAACGGCCCCGGCACCGCCGCCTCGGGAACCGACCGGTCCCGACGCGAAGAACGGGTGGGTGTGGCCTCCTGTTGGGCTTCCGCGATCTGGCGTTGCAGGTCGCGTTTCTGTCGGCGGGTGAGGCCGGTGGGGGTGAAGGTGGCGGCGTGGCGGGCCATCACTTCATCCCCAACCCGACCGGGATGGCGTTGACCATCAGCGCTTCCGCCTGCTGGCAGTAAAGGATCTGCGCCTCCATCCCCGCCCGCGACAACGCGTTGCGCATCCCCGCGATTGCCTGGTCCAGGCGCTCCTCGTCGGCGGCGGTGACGGTCAGGTACGCGCCGTACTGGAACTCGCCGTGCCCATTCGCGATCTCCTGCTCCTGCTGCTCCAGCGCCCGCCAGTCCGCGGCATCCGCCGCCGACCCGTCCGCCCCCCGCTTGGCACGCAGCTTCTCGTTTCCTCGCCACACCTTCTTCTCATCCCGGATCCGCTTCAGCGCCTTCGACACCGGCATCGGGGTGAGGACGATGGAGAAGATGTGGGTGATCGCCTCCCCGGTGTTCGGGTGCCGGGCGAACACGACCGGGGAGAGGAACCCCACCGGGGAGTCGGAGCGGGGCCATTCGTGCACCCACATCGTGGAGTGCACACCGGAGTCGGTGATCACGATCCCGTTGCGGCCCTTCGGCTCATCCAGAAACATCGGTCCGATCGCGACCGGGTCCACCCCGGTGACCGGGGCGGGACGGTTCTGCACGATCGCCGCGAACTCCGGATCGAACGCCAGCCTGCCGAGCGCTGCCACATCCCTCGGGGAAAGCCAGCGACGCACTTTGATCTTCGCGGCGGTGAGCGCGTCGGCGAGGTTTCCGGCCTCGATCTGCGCCAACGACACGATCGCATCCTTGCCGCCGCCGAGCGCTTTGAGCTGCGAGCCGAGGGAGACCAGGTCGAGGGTGAGGATCAGGTAGTTGCGATGGGCGACTTCGAACCGCTCGGACCGGTCCATCACGTCCTGGTAGTTGTGGGCGACGGGGGAGTCGGGGTTCAGGTCCCGGACGCGGCGGACGGTGTCGTAGTGTTCCCGGGCGGCGCGGATGGTGGTCGGCAGGGTGCGTTCCTGCAACGTCACCCGCTTCACCCCCGGCCGTTGCGTGAACGGGCCGAGCACCCGGTCGAACTGCTCGGCCAGGTCGAACCGCTCGGGCAGGTCGTGCATCAGAAACCCCTGCACCTCGAGTTCCGCGATCACCGACAGGGACCGGTCGTGCGGGTTATACACGGCGGCCATGCCGTCCGAGTCCCACAGCTGAATGGACGCGCGGGTGCCGGGCAGGTTGAGCGTGCCAACCAGTTGCGGACGTTCGGGACGGTAGGTGTGGGTGGTCGCCCCGGCCGCCTGCCGGACCTGCTTCATCAGCCACAGCCCCGCCATCCGCGGCGTCGACACCCCATGAATACTCGTCAGCGCGGTCACCCCGAACCCGAGATAGATCGGCGCCCCATAGAGAAGCCCGAGGGGACCGAACCGGTTCACGAACACCAGGAGTGTCCCCGCCGCGGCGGCGAGGAAGGCGAGCTGCCACGGGTCCATGCCCATGACGACGCCTTGCCGTGACCGGCGCGGCAACCGCACCGGACGAACGAACTCGGGGGTGGTGGTCATGACGGGCTCCCCTCAGGGCGAGGCGGTTGCGGTGTCGATGTGGAGGCTGGTCGCGGCGTGGCCGATGCGGCTGTGGGTGACGAGGCGGAAGCGGACGAGGCGGACGCGCGGTTGCCGCCGTGTGCCGATGAACCGCCCTGCGCCGGCGACGTCGCGCCGCGTGGACTGTTCGCCGTCGTTGGGCGGGAGGCGCCGGGCTTCGCGGTCGGTCCGGTCGGGGAGGGTCCGGTGCCGGAGGGACGGATGCCGGAGGGGAGACCGCCCAGGCGGGTGGGGATGCCCGCGACCCCGCGGGCACCACTGGTGGCCATCCGGCCGCCGTGCGAGCCGAGCCGCGATCCCACACCGTCGGCAGCGACAGCGCCGGCGAAGCTGAACAGCCCGAAGATCGCGAACGGCGCGAACGCCACCAACACCAGCCCCACTAGCAGCGGCCAGGACTGCGGGTTCCAGATCGTCTTCACCGAGGCAAGCCCGTTGATGATCAGGGTGACGAACCCGATCGTGAGCGGTCCGGTCAGCAGCAGCACGATTACCGCGGACACGTATCGGACCACCCATTGCGGGCCGATACTGCGCACGGGGAACAGCATCCACGCGACCGGGCCTACCATGATGAGCGCGGCGAGCACGATGTTGCGGAACGCGAACACCAGCATCAGCAGGAACATGCCCAGCATCAGCAAACCGTGGATGAGAAATGCGAAGAAGTAGTTCGCCTGCCCACCGGCCCACATCACCGACTGCAACGTCGAGTAGATGCCGGCTGGCCCGTCACCGTTGAGGATGTACCACGTCATCTCATCGACCGCGTTCAACAGGTGCCCGGTCAACCACAGCATGATCGGAACCGCCGGAATCGCGATGAACGACCGCACCAGCGCGCCCACCAGCTCGTCACGGTCACCGGAGACCACCGCGGCTGCGACAGCCCACACCATCGCCCCGAACGTGATGATCAAGATGGCCCACTGCCAGAACGACCACTGTTCCACCGCCGCCGTCCACAACAACGTCGACGTATCGAACCGCATGTTGTCAGCCACCAGGAACATCACCCCGGTGGCCGCCAACGCCATCCCGCGCCCCGCGTTCTCGAACGTCAGGCAGACCGCATCCCCGAGACTGCACCCGTACTTCACGACAAGGGGAGTTCCGCCGTCTGCTTGGATCGCCTGAACGTGGCTTTCGAAGGTTGTGCAAACCGTTCCGCGTTCGCCCCCGAGGGAAACCCCCCATAAAGCACTGCTGCGCAGCGACCTCCTGCGGGTTGGTAGGAGTACAGGTGACTTGCCCGCTCGAGCTCTGGCAGTCGACCGGGAAGGCCGGAGCTGACCAGGGTTCTCCGGACACAGCTTCCATCGACACGGTCGCACCGTGGTCAGCTGCGGCAGCGTGTGCCCCCGTGCCTGGACCGAGCACGAGAGCGATGCCGACGATGAGGCCGATTCGGAGGAGGCCGGGGGTGTTCATCAGAAGCCGAAGTCGAAGTTGACGAACCAGGCGAACAGGCCGGAGGCGGCGCCGAGGACGGCGGCGGCGATGAAGATCCATAGGATGTTCTCGCCCGCCCACGTCCGTACCCGGTCGCTGGCGAGCCCGCGGAAGGCGAGGGCGGCGCCGGCGATGATCAGCATGATGAGCACCACGAGCATCGCGCCGGCGAGGATGTAGGACGCGATGACTTGGAAGCCTTGGAAGAACGGGGCGGAGAAGTCCGGTTGGATGTCGGGGACCGTGACATCACCCGGGACGATGTGCGTGCGCATGGGGCTGCTCCTTGCTGGTTTCTACTTCAGTTGGAGGCCGACACCGGCCATGAACGACTCCGGGTCTACCGGAGTTCCGGACTTCTGAACTTCGAAATGCAGATGGCACCCGAACGACTTGCCGGTGTTGCCCTCTGCCCCCAGCGGTGTCCCCGCGGCGACCTGCTCGCCGACCGAGACCTGTAGTGATCCCCATTGCATGTGCCCGTAGAGCGTGACGAGCTCATCCCCGTGATTGATGCGGACGGCGTTCCCGTATCCCTGCCACGACCCCGCGGTGATGACCTGTCCGGGGCCGGCGGCGTAGATGGTTGCTCCGCAGCCCTGCGCCATGTCATAGCCCTGGTGATTGGTGGAGCAGTAGCTGCACCCAATCACCGGGTTGTACCCGAACCCGCGGCCCTTCGAATAGCCACCACTGAGCGGGTACCCCCACTCCCCGCTCGCGGCGGGGGCGGCGTTGCCCTCGGTGGGGATCGTGCCAACGGCGCCGCCCGCAACGGCGAATGGGATCGCGATCAGCGGGCTGATCAGCACCGCGATCACGAGCACGATGATGAGCACTGCCCCTGCCAGGATCTTCCGGCCAGTCCTCGAGTTGAGGGCTGCGGCGGCGATCACCGGGGCTCCCATCTCAGGGCTCCAACGGCTCCGTGAAGTAGCGGACCACCTTGCAATCGCCCGCCTTCTGCGCAGAATCCGGGGTCGGTACGGAGCCTGGACCGCACAGCACCTGCACACTCACCCGCACCCGCTCCTCATAGGACGTCTCACTGCCGCTTCCATCCGAGCGCGTGAACGTCAACGTCACATCCGACGTGCCGATCGACATGTCGCCCGTCGTGTCGTCCGTGACCGGCACGTAGACGAGATCACCTGTCGTCGCCGCGACAACGCGGCCGTCCTCGCTCGCGAGGGACTCCCACTCCTCCTTGGGCAGGACCACCGCTTGTCGAAGTAGACCTTGAGATTCGGTCATCGCAGCTCGCTGGTCGGCTTCGGAGGTGTAGCGCGTGTCGGGGGTGAACCAGGTGTCGAGGTAGTCGAGCCACTCCTCCCGGGTGCTCTTCTGCGTGTCGAATGTGGCCGCCGCCTCCAGGGCGGCACGAATGTACACTTCGCGATCGGATGTGATGGGCTCCGGTAGCCAACCTCGCTCGGCGACTGCCGGATCCACGACATCACCGCCCTCGGAAGAGGGGAGAGCGGGACTGGAAGTGTTTGGTGAGGCTGATGTAGGACTCGTCGGATAGAGCGCGGGTTGAGCCCAAAGGGAACTCACGACGATCGCGACGATCCCTGCTAGCAGGACCAATCCGCCGACGATCGCCCAAGCGAGCCCGCGGCGTCCAGAAGTTGGGTTCGTCACTGGTCCGCCCTCCTGATCAGGACGGCCACCGTGCACTGGCGAGAAACGCTGGGGGACGGTCGCCGTGCCGGAAGTCTATGCACGAGACGGGCCCGGGAGCACCCCAAAATCAGGAGTGTGTGGAATATTGCCCCCACGTGGGGGACTGTGGAGGAGGCAATCGACTGTCGGTGTGCGGCGGGAGATATTACTCGTCCGATCAGGCTGGCGTCTGTCCACCATTCGGGGGACAGGGGCATCGGTACCGGCTGTGACGCCAGCTTTTCAATGTCCACTGCCTCGCTCATGAACCACACTGTACAGCAGTACGGCTGATATGCACACTGCTAAACAGGATGGTTCTGTGGACGGCGGATCGACCCATAGGAGACAATGTCGCCATGCCTCGACTCGCGCAACCCGCCGGCTCCGAAGATGCCGCAGAGCCGATCGCTCTGCTCGGCAATCTCGTCAAGGCCGCGATCCTGCGGTACGTCCGCGCGAACCCCAATACGACAATGAAGCCGATCTGTGATGCGCTCGCGCTCGGCCCCACCACCATCCAGCCCCGTCTCGTAGAACTGGAGACCGCTGGCCTCGTCATCGCCGACCCGCCCATGAGCGATGCTCAACCGCGGGGCGGCGTATGGGTGCGGTACCGCGTGAACAACGAGGCCGTAACCGACCTGTATCTCCGACTCGGAATGGCAATCGGGGAGTTCTAGGTCGACCGCTGCGAACCTATTGCGGGTGTTGCCGTGGGGACCGCGAGGCGGCTCCGCGTGGCGGGGCGGAACTCCGACCGGTCGAAGCCTGTTCGAGGTGCGCAGCCTCGTCCTTCGCGCGAGCGTTGGTCGTGCGACTGTCGCCTCGAGCTGTGGCGGCTACCTCTCTCTCCTGCGGATAGTGATGTAATGCGGATAGCTACGCCGGTATTCTGCGTAACTCTAGATCCGTTGCGCATGAAAGAAATAAGATGCCTGCGTGGGAAGTGTCGAATCGTACGAATCCAAGGCGGGACGCCGATATAGAGTGCGGTACCGACGACCCGACAACACGCAGACGGACAAGCGCGGGTTCCGCACGAAGCGGGAGGCGGAGAGCTTCCTCGCTACCATTGAGACGTCCAAGCTTCGCGGCGAGTGGATCGACCCGGCTCGCTCGAGGGTTCGCTTCGCCGAGATCGCTGAGGCATGGTACGACAGCAAGATCCGGGTGAAACCCTCGACGCGGTCGGGTTATAGGAACTCGCTGGACAAGCATGTGCTGCCCCAGTGGGGCGCCATGCGCGTCGTCGATATCGATCACGCCGAAGTCCAGTCGTGGGTCGCTCGCTTGTCGGCGACACTCTCGGCGTCGTCGACGCGACAGGTGTACCTCGCGTTGTCGGGGGCGTTGGCGTTTGCGGTGCGCGACGGGCGGTTATCGCGCAATGTCGCCACCGACATCGAGCTTCCCAGACTGTCGAAGTCGGAACGGCTTTACCTCAGTCACGGGGAGGTTCACGAGCTGGCGGACGAGGCGGGCGACTGGGGCACGCTGGTTAGGTTCCTCGCTTACAGCGGGCTGCGCTGGGGCGAGGCCGCGGCGTTACGGCCGGCTGATATCGACCTCGCGAAGCGTTTGGTGCACGTGCGTCGGGCTGTCGCTGAAGTTCGAGGCACGTTGGTGTGGGGCTCGCCGAAGACGCACGAACAACGCATGGTGCCTTACCCGTCGCTGCTGGACGAGGGCATGGACAGCCATGTCACGAGGGGGGGTCGCCACGACCTCGTTTTTTCCGGCCGCGAGGGCACAGTGCTCCGCGGAGGGAACTTCCGACGTCGAGTGTTCGCGCCAGCGGTCGCACGGCTTCACGTCGCGTCGTCGGAAAGCTTCCCGCAGATCACCCCACACGACCTGCGCCACACAGCAGCGAGCCTCGCGATCTCTGCTGGCGCGAACGTGAAGATCCTCCAGCGGATGCTTGGACACGCGTCGGCCGCCATGACGCTCGATGTGTACGCCGACCTGTTCCCCGAAGACCTGACGTCCGTCTCGATCGCACTCGATCGGGCTGCGCGAGATTCAGTCGTGGGCAATCCGTGGGCAAAGCCGAGTGGCGACGGCTTCGGCCGAGCCGTCTGAGCGCGCAGAATGGCCATCCGTGAGTGGCGGATCCGAGCGAGCAATTCGCCGGGATCCCAGTGATTCCGCGGGAAATGAAGAAACCCCCACCTGTAGAAGCCAGATGAGGGTCCCAGTGGCTCCGACCGGCATCGATCCGGTGACCTTTCGATTTTCAGTCGAACGCTCTACCAACTGAGCTACAGAGCCTCACGGCATCCGTTCCCGACGAATCGGGCGTGCTTGCCGCGTCCTAGACGAAAGGCCCTCTCGAAAAAGGGCCCGTCGCTTGGAGCGACCCTGACGGGACTTGAACCCGCGACCTCCGCCGTGACAGGGCGGCACGCTAACCAACTGCGCTACAGGGCCATGATTATTCAATTATAGGGCGTGACCCCAACGGGATTCGAACCCGTGCTACCGCCGTGAAAGGGCGGCGTCCTAGGCCGCTAAACGATGGGGCCGGGTGAACCCGGGGGCTCACTCACCGAGGGTCAAGCATACGCAATAGTCCTGGAATTCACCAATCGAGGGCGCGTCCTCCTTGTGCCGCGTCCGTGCCGGGTTCAGACTGACGAGGAGATCGCTGTCTGAAGCGGCGGTCGAACGCGTCGAAGAACCGGTTGCGCCTGTGACTGATGTTGCTAGTGTGAAACCAGTCGACGAGGCGAGGGGAGGACCGGGTGGACGACGATAACGCCGCCGCGCAGTCCTTGACTGCCGACCCCGCCGACTGCGGATGTGCGCCGACGCCCCGTGAGCGCCGCCTTCTCTGGCCCGCGATGAGCCGGCGCAGCGCGCTGGGTCTCGGCGTTCTCGGCCTCGCCGCTGTCAGTGCGTTCGGCGGGCCGCTCGTCGCACCGGCGTTCGCCGCCGACTATCCGTCGTGGCCCGAGGTCGAGGCCGCGAAGGCGAACGAAGCCGCCAAGGCCGCCGAGGTCGCGAAGATCCAGGGCATCATCGCCGCGATGGAGGCGGACCTCGCCGCCAAGCAGCAGGCGGCCCGCCAGGCCGCCGACGAGTTCTATGTCGCGCAGCAGGAGTACTTCGACGCCGCGCTGCGCGCCGACCAGCTGCAGCAGCAGGCCGATGAGCAGGCCACCGCGGCGCTCGATGCGGCCAACAAGGCCGGTCGCGTCGCCGCGCAGCTGTACCGCAACGGCGGTGACGACACCTCGCTCGAACTCTTCTTCGCCGGGTCCGCGGCCTCTGCAGACGATCTGCTGGCGCGACTGGGCACGATGGACAAGCTCGTCCAGCGCAACCAAGCGGTGTACTCCCAGGCGATCACGGCGCGGGACTCGGCCCGGAGCCTGACCGATCAGGCCGAGGTGCAGCGCGTCGAACGCGACCGGCTCCAGAAGATCGCCGAAGAGAAGATGGCTCAGGCGCAGGCCGCAGCCGACGAAGCACAGGCGGCACTCGAGGAGCAGAACGCCTACCGTGGCCAGCTCGAGGCGCAGCTGGCCGCCCTGCAGGACACCACCGCCAAGACCGTCGCGGCGTACCAGGAGGGTGAGCGCATCCGCAAGGAGCGCGAAGCCGCCGAACGCGCTGCGCGCGAAGCGGCAGCCAGAGCCGAGGCCGAACGCATCGCCCGCGAAGCGGCCGCCGGTGGCGGCGGAGGCGGCGGGGGAGGCGGCGGCGGCGGAGGCGGAGGAGGAAACGGCGGCGGTGTCGTCGGATCCGGCTGGGCTCGCCCGTCGTCGGGCTGGCGCAGCTCCGGCTACGGGCCCCGCTCGCAGACGTGTGGGCAGAACGGCTGCTCCAGCTCGTTCCACCACGGCGTCGACCTCGCCGCGGGCTGCGGTGCCGGCATCTACGCCGCCTCGGCGGGCCGCGTGGTCTACGCCGGCTACAACGGCGGCTACGGCAACTACGTCAAGATCGACCACGGCGGCGGCATCGGCACGGGCTACGCCCACATCCGCCCGGGCGGCATCTTCGTCGGCTACGGCCAGTGGGTCAGCGCGGGGCAGCTCATCGCCAGCGAGGGCAACACCGGCAACTCCTACGGCTGCCACCTGCACTTCGAGGTCTACGTCAACGGCGGCACGACGAACCCGATCTACTTCATGGCGGATCGCGGCGTCGGCGTCTGACCGCGACCACCTCGACAAACGAAGAAGCGGATGCCGACGGCATCCGCTTCTCGCATTCTCGAGGTGAATCAGATCGTGCTCGGCGCGACGCCCTCGCCCTGCGTGCGGGTCTCGCCCTCGTGCTCGGCGAAGCGGTCGAAGGCCTCCGAGACGAGGCGCTCGGCCTCATCGGCGCCGCCCCACTCGTCGACCTTGACCCACTTGTTGGGCTCCAGGTCCTTGTAGTGCTCGAAGAAGTGCTCGATCTCCTTGCGGGTGTACTCCGGGATGTCGGCGACGTCCTGGATGTGTGCCCAGCGGGGGTCCTTGGCGAGCACGGCGACCACCTTGTCGTCGCCGCCGGCCTCGTCGCTCATCTTCAGCACGCCGACGGGGCGGACCTTCGCGAGGATGCCCGGGGCCAGATCGTGGTCGAGCAGCACGAGCACGTCGAGCGGGTCGCCGTCCTCGCCGAGGGTGTTCTCGAAGAAGCCGTAGTTGGTGGGGTAGCCCATCGGCGTGAACAGGATCCGGTCGAGGAACACGCGGCCGGTGCCGTGGTCGACCTCGTACTTGATCTTGCTGTTGCGCGGGATCTCGATGACGGCGTCGTACGCGCCCATTTGGTGCTCCTTCGAAAGACGGGGGGATGCCGCGACAAGCCTAGCCACCGAGGTGGGCGGGTCGAAGCCGCCAAGGCGGTTCGCAATTCAGTCCGCACGACTGCGCTCCTGGGCCAGGGCCCCCGGAAGTATGCGGGTCGCGCGTCTGCCCGCGCGCAGCGGGACTGAATTGCGAACAGAGTCGGGCCGGTACGGTGGGCGGGTGGAAGAGCGCCGCCCCAGACTGGACCCCGCCGTCGCCGAGGTGCGCCGAGCCGTGCGTGCAGCGCTCACCCCTCTTCCCGCGGGTTCCACCGTCATCGTCGGGCTCTCGGGCGGGGCGGACTCCCTCGCGCTCGCGGCCGCCACGGCATTCGAGGCTCCGAAACTCGGGCTGCGCGCTGCGTCACTGACGGTCGACCACGGCCTTCAGCAAGGGTCCGCGGATGCCGCGGCCGCTGCCGCGCGCACGGCGACGGCTCTGGGGCTCGATGCCCTCGTCGTCCGCGTGGAGGTCGGCGATGCCGGCGGCCCCGAGGGGGCGGCGCGCGAAGCCCGTTACCGCGTGCTGCGAGACGCCGCCCGCGATGTCGACGCGGCTGCGGTACTGGTGGGGCACACCCTGGACGACCAGGCCGAGACGGTGCTGCTCGGGCTCGCACGCGGTGCGGGCGCGACGAGCCTGCAGGGGATGGCCGAGGCCGGGGACCTCGGCGGCGTGAGTCTGCTGCGCCCGCTGCTCGGCGTGCGCCGCGCCGTCACCCGTGCCGCCTGCGCTGCCGAGGGGCTCGAGGTCTGGGACGACCCGCACAACGCGGATCCGCGCTTCGCCCGCGTGCGCGTGCGCGAGAGGGTGCTGCCGGTGCTGGAGGCCGAGCTGGGTCCGGGGATCGCGGAGGCGCTCGCCCGGACCGCGGCCCAGCTGCGCGAAGACGCCGCCGCGTTCGACGAGATGATCGACGAGACGATCGAAGACATCGTCGAGCACGCCGAGGCGGGCATCTCGGTATCGGTTCCGGCGCTCGCGGCGAATCCCGCTGCCCTGCGTCACCGCATCATCCGGCACGTGGTCGCCAGCGAGTTCCACGAGAGCCTCACGCGGTCGCAGACTCTCGAGGTGGCTCGCCTGGTCACCGACTGGTCGGGGCAGGGCCCGATCGATCTTCCCGGATGCCGTGCCCGCCGCGTCGGCGGACGCCTCGAGTTCACCGCGAGCTGAGCCGCCCCACCCGTTCGCGGCGTCCATCCCGCCCCGCCCCTGGACTCGCGTCGCCCCGAACTCGCGTGTGGCCCGGCCGGCGTCGCCGGAACCTCGGGTGCCGCCCGCCGCCGCCCGGCGCCACCCGGCGCCACCCGGCGTCGCCGAGCCGTCGCAGCCGGCGGTGTCGCGGCGGACCGCGCGGCCACCTGCGACGGCTCAAC
>NZ_CAJF01000021.1 GCF_000304335.1 Microbacterium yannicii PS01
TCTCTCTTCGCTCAGTCCGTCAAATCGACGTATTGGCTCCGGGAGATCCCGCTCGCGGCTCGAGGGCCGTTCGAATCGCTGGTGAGCGACTCGGTGAGGGGCTGTTCTCCGCTTGAGGGGGCGGGGCCTTCCGGCCTCTCCGCTCTTCCCTGTGGGGCGAACAAGAGATACTTTACGACGGATTTCGCGTGCCTGGCCAATCCGGCGTGACGCCCGGGCGTGTCGCGCCGGGATTCCGCGGAATCCCGCGGGCGCACTCCGCGCTAGCGTGGATGGCATGAGCGAAGAACGATGGGCATGGGGCGTCGGCCTCGCCACTCTTGCCGAAGACGGAACCGTGCTCGACACATGGTTCCCCTCCCCGGCCGCAGGTCGGGTCCCCGCGGGGTTCGACCGTCAGCTGCCGCCCGACGAACTCGACCGTCTGGCCGTCGCCGACCCACGGCGTGCCGTCACCGTGGATGTGGTCACCGTCGAGATCGATCTCGACGCGGCCCCCGTCTCGACGTCGGACGCGTACCTCCGACTCCACGCTCTGTCGCACCGTCTCGTCCGCCCCAACGAGGTGAACCTCGACGGGATCTTCGGACACCTGCCCAACGTCGCGTGGACGAACGCCGGGCCGATGCATCCCGACGCGCTCACGAGACTCCGCCCGTTCCTCGCTCGCGACGGCGTGCAGGTACAGGGGCTGGACAAGTTTCCGAGGCTGCTGGACTACGTCACTCCCCCGGGTGTCCGAATCGCGGACGCGTCACGCGTCCGGCTCGGCGCCTACCTGTCGCCGGGAACCACCGTGATGCACGAGGGATTCGTGAACTTCAATGCCGGCACGCTCGGCCAGAGCATGGTCGAGGGCCGGGTGTCGCAGGGCGTCGTGATCGGCGACGGCAGCGACATCGGGGGCGGCGCGTCCATCATGGGCACTCTGTCCGGAGGCGGTACCCACAAGGTCTCGGTGGGCGCCCGGACGCTGCTCGGCGCGAACGCCGGCATCGGCATCTCACTGGGCGATGACTGCGTGGTCGAGGCCGGACTCTATGTCACGGCGGGGACCAAGGTCGTGCTGGTCGACGAGCCGGCGCGGGCCGACGGATCGCGTCCGACGGTGAAGGGCGGAGAGCTGTCCGGCGTCAGCGGGATCCTTCTTCGCCGCAACTCGGTCAGCGGCGCGGTCGAAGCGGTCCGTCGCGCGGGCATCGGCGTGACGCTCAACGAGGCCCTCCACGCCTGACGCACCGACAGCGAAGGCCCGGATCGCGATCGATCCGGGCCTTTCCGGTGCCACCGGCGTCGGTTCAGCCGACGCCGGGGTAGTTGCGCTCGCGGGCGCCGACGTAGAGCTGCTGCGGACGCCCGATCTTGCCCTGCGGATCGGTCGCCGCCTCGCGCCACTGCGCGAGCCAGCCCGGAAGCCGCCCGATCGCGAACAGCACCGTGAACATGCGCGTGGGGAACCCCATCGCCTTGTAGATCACACCGGTGTAGAAATCGACGTTCGGGTAGAGGCGACGCTCCTTGAAGTAGTCGTCGTTGAGTGCGATCTCTTCCAGCTGCTTCGCGAGATCCAGCAGTGGGTCGCTCACTCCGAGAGCCTCCAGCACCTCGTCGGCCGACTCCTTCACCAGCTTCGCGCGCGGGTCGTAGTTCTTGTACACCCGGTGGCCGAAGCCCATCAGCTTGACGCCGTCTTCCTTGTTCTTCACGCGCTCCACGAAGCGCTGCACGCTCTCGCCCGAGTCGCGGATCTGAGCGAGCATGTTCAGCACCGCTTCGTTCGCGCCGCCGTGGAGGGGGCCGTAGAGCGCGTTGATGCCCGCTGAGATCGACGAGAACTGGTTCGCCCCGGTCGAGCCGACGAGGCGGACGGTCGACGTGGAGGCGTTCTGCTCGTGATCCTCGTGCAGGATGAGCAGCCGCTCGAGAGCCCGCGACATCACCGGGTCGACCTCGTAGATCTCGCTGAGGACGCCGAAGTTGAGCTTGAGGAAGTTGTCGACGAAGCCGAGCGAGTTGTCGGGGTACAGGAACGCCTGCCCGATGCTCTTCTTGTGCGCGTACGCGGCGATGACCGGGAGCTTGGCGAGCATCCGGATCGTGTTCAGCTCGACATGCTCCGGGTTGTTCGGGTCGGACTCGTTCTCGTAATACGTGGACAGCGCCGCCGTGGCCGCCGACAGCACCGACATCGGATGCGCGTTGTGCGGCAGCGCGGAGAAGAAGCGCTTGAGGTCCTCGTGGAGCAGTGTGTGGCGGCGGATCCGGTTGTCGAACTCCGCCAGCTGGTCGGCGGTGGGCAGCTCACCGTAGATGAGGAGCCAGGCCACCTCGAGATAGGTGCTGTTCTTCGCGAGCTGCTCGATGGGATACCCGCGGTAGCGCAGGATGCCCTCGTCGCCGTCGATGTAGGTGATGGCCGACTTCGTCGCCGCGGTGTTGACGAACCCGTAGTCGAGCGCCGTGTATCCGGTCTGGCGGGTGAACGTCGACAGATCCACGCTCGGCGTTCCGTCGCTGCCCTGCAGCAACGGGAACTCGGCGGTCCGCTCCCCGATCGAGAGGGTGGCCTTCTCCTGCTGGGTGCCCGCGTCGCTCACGGCGCCTCCTCGCGATTTCTGGTCGTGCCGGGGGTGTCGTCCCATTCGCGCGTGCCGCCGGGACGGCGTCTGCGGGAATGGGGAGCGGGGACGGGGATGCCGCACCGCCGCGTCCTACAGCCTAGTCCGCCACTGCGCCTACTGCTGACACAGCCAAAGGGACGCGGCATCCGATGGAGGAATCCTCAGGATGAGGATCCGCCGGCCGCACGCAGGCGTTCGGCGGCCGCGGCGATGCGCTCGTCCGTGGCGGTCAGGGAAAGCCTCACGTGCTGCGGGTAGTGCGTGCCGTAGAAGTGACCGGGCCCGGCCAGGATCCCGAGGTCGGCGAGGCGTGCGAGGCTCTCCCACGCATCGCGCCCCTCGGTCGCCCACAGGTAGAGTCCCGCCTCGCTGCGGTCGATGCGGAATCCCGCCGCCTCCACGGCGGGCCGCAGCACCTGGCGACGACGGCGATAGCGCTCCTTCTGGCCGGCGACATGTTCGTCGTCGGTGAGCGCTGCGAGCATCGCGGTCTGCACGGGCAGCGGCAGCATGAGCCCCAGGTGCTTCCGCGCCGTGAGCAGGCGGGAGACGAGCGCGGGGTCCCCCGCGAGGAAGGCGGCACGGTAGCCCGCGAGGTTCGACTGCTTGCTGAGCGAATACACGGAGAGGATGCCGCGCAGGTCGCTCCCCGTCACACGGGGGTCGAGAGCAGAAGGCACCGGCTCGGCATCCCAGGGGGCGTCCCATCCCAGTTCCGCGTAGCACTCGTCCGATGCCAGCACGGCCCCCAGCTCACGGGCGCGCTCGACGGCGGCGCACAGCGCCTCGACACCGAGCACGCGTCCGTCGGGATTGCCCGGGGAGTTCACCCACACCAGCCTCGTCTGGGCGGGCCAGTCGGCCGGGTCGTCCGCGGCGACCGGAGTGGCTCCGACCAGCCGCGCGCCCACTTCGTACGTCGGGTACGCCGCGCGGGGGTGAACGACGACATCGCCGGGACCGAGGTCGAGCAGCAGCGGCAGGAGCGCGACGAGCTCCTTCGAGCCGACCGTGGGGAGCACGTGATCGGGCGTGAGCCCCGGCACATCACGGCGGCGCGCGTACCAGTCGGCGATCGTCTGGCGAAGCGCCGGGGTGCCGACCGTCTGCGGATACGCGTGGGCATCGGTCGCGGTGCGCAGCGCCGCCCCGATCACCTCGGGCGTCGGGTCCACCGGCGAGCCGACCGACAGATCGACGATGCCGTCCGGGTGTGCGCGGGCGCGCTCGGCGTACGGCGCTACGGCGTCCCAGGGATAGTCGGCGAGGTCGGCGACCCCCACGTCAGTGTTCCTGAGGCGGCAGCTCGGCGATGACGGGGTGATCCTTATGGATCACGCCGACCTTCGCGGCCCCACCGGGCGAGCCGACGTCATCGAAGAACTCGACGTTCGCCTTGTAGTAGTCCTGCCACTCGTCGGGAAGGTCGTCTTCGTAGTAGATGGCCTCGACGGGGCAGACCGGCTCGCATGCGCCGCAGTCGACGCACTCGTCCGGGTGGATGTACAGCGACCGGTCGCCCTCGTAGATGCAGTCCACCGGGCACTCGTCGATGCAGGCGCGGTCTTTGACGTCCACGCAGGGAAGGGCGATCACGTACGTCACGCGACCAGTCTAGTTGCGCCATCCCGTCGGGAGTCCCACGCCGCCGCTCCCACGTCGCCGCGTTCCGTCCCGGGCGTGCGATCAGGTCGTGGCGCGCGTCCGATCGGGCCAGGCGACGAGGACCGCCACCAGGATGGGCACGGCGAAGGTCCAGGCGGTCGCGAGGCCGGTCTGGGGCACGATCACCGACCCGCCGGGGCCGCTGCCCGAGAAGACGAGGGTCGCGAGCATCATGCCGAGGCCGGTCGACAGCGTTGCCCAGCGATCGCCCGTCAGCAGCCGGACCGCGAGAAGCAGCGCGGCGCAGCCCACGGCGGCGAGGAGCAGGCCCAGCGGGAACCAGCCCAGCGTGAACGCATGGGCGATCGTGCCCGCCAGACCGTAGAAGGCTCCGACGACGAGAGCGACGATCCAGGTGCCGAGGCGGGCGGGAAGAGTCGAACGCACTCCTCGACTCTACGCGGGCGCGGCGGTGGCAGGCCGCCCGGCGTCAGGCCGCCCACCCCCACAGTCGCAGCAGCGCGGCGACGAGCGCGGCGGCGACGACGACCACGAGGAACGGTGCGCGCAGCAGGAGCAGCCCGGCCGCCGCAAGCAGTGCCGGCACGCGGGCATCCACGACGATCGCCTGCCCTTCGCCGAGCGTCTGAACCGCGACGAGAGCGGCGAGCAGAGCGACGGTGAGCAGATCGGCGATCCGCATCGGCCGAGGCGTCTGCACCCACTTCGGCGGGATCAGGTAGCCCACCGTCTTCAGCGCGACGCAGGCGATGGCGGCAACGAGCACCGCGTTCCACATGGTCATGGCAGCCCCTCCCGCTCGGGCACGTCATCGGGCTCGGCATCATCCGCGTCGGGGCGATCCGACCCCGTCGCCTGCTTCCGGCCGAGCCAGTTCGTCCATCCGACGAAGATCGCGACCGCCGCCGCGATGATGACCGGCAGGCCAGGCATCATTACGGGCGTGAGGATCGTGGCGATGACCGCGGCGGCGATGCCGACCACGATCGGCTGGCGTGCTCGCAGGCGCGGCCAGAGCAGGGCGAGGAACGCGGCTGCCGCTGCCGCGTCGAGCCCATACGTCCGCGGATCGCCCAGGACGTCGCCGAGCAGGGCGCCCGCGAGGGTCGAGAGGTTCCAGCCGACGTAGATCCCGATGCCGGTCACCCAGAATCCGAGCGTCCGTGCCCGCGCGCTGGTCTGCGCGAGGGACACCGCGGTCGATTCGTCGATCGTGAAATGCGCCGCCGCCGCCCGGCGCCAGAATCCCGGCCCGATCACCGGCGACATCCGGATGCCGTACGCGATGTTGCGCACGCCCAGCAGAGCCGCCGACGCGATCGCCGACGGAGCGGCAGCGAGGCCCCCCGCACCGATGATCCCGACGAACGCGAACTGCGAGCCGCCCGTGAACATCAGCAGGCTGAGGACGCACGTCTGCCAGACATCGAGCCCTGAGGCGACGGCGAGCGCGCCGAAGGAGATGCCATAGGCGCTTGTCGCGAGGGCCACTCCGAGCGCCTCCCGCACGGCGCGTCGCGCCTCGCCCGCCTCGTGCGCGTCATCGAAGTGCAATCCTTCGGCGTCGGAGAGCGGTGCCACAGCGTCATGCTAGCGAGACCGTCCGACCTCGCCGCCGGGCCGCAGAACGATCCCTGGCCTGGTCCGCCGGAACGCGGGGCACCGCCGCCGCATCCGCGGCACGGAGTCCCACGAGCCGTCGCGATCGATCCGCACCGCGACACCAGATCCCGCAGCGCTGAATACGCGAAAGGGCATGTCGTCCCGGCAACGCGGTGGTGACATGCCCTTTCGGAAGCCGTGTCAGGCGTTGGCGTCCTGGCGCTTGAGGCGTGCGGTCGTGCGTCCCCGCTCGGTCGCGTTCAGCACGACCTTGCGGATGCGCACGATCTCGGGTGTCACCTCGACGCATTCGTCGTCGCGCGCGAACTCGAGGCTCTCTTCCAGCGACAGCTGACGCGGCGGCGTCATCGACTCGAACGAGTCCGCGGTCGAAGAGCGCATGTTCGTGAGCTTCTTCTCCTTGGTGATGTTGACGTCCATGTCGTCGGCACGGGCGTTCTCGCCGATGACCATGCCCTCGTAGACCTCCTGCGTGGGCTGGACGAAGAACGACATGCGCTCCTGCAGCGCGATGATCGCGAAGGGGGTGACGACGCCGGCGCGGTCGGCGACGATGGAGCCGTTCTGTCGCGTGACGATGTGGCCCGCCCAGTCGTCGTAGCCGTGCGAGATCGCATTGGCGATGCCGGTGCCGCGCGTCGTGGACAGGAACTCGGTGCGGAAGCCGATGAGTCCGCGCGAGGGGACGATGAACTCCATGCGCACCCAGCCGGTGCCGTGGTTGGTCATGTTGTCCATGCGGCCCTTGCGCGCCGCCATCAGCTGCGTGATCGCACCGAGATACTCCTCGGGGGCGTCGATCGTGAGGTGCTCGTACGGCTCCTTGACCTTGCCGTCCTCACCCTTGCGCGTGACGACCTGCGGCTTGCCGACGGTGAGCTCGAAGCCCTCGCGCCGCATGTTCTCGACGAGGATCGCCAGCGCCAGTTCACCGCGACCCTGCACCTCCCACGCGTCCGGGCGGCCGATGTCGACCACCTTGAGCGAGACGTTGCCGACGAGCTCGCGGTCGAGGCGGTCCTTCACCATGCGAGCGGTGAGCTTGTGGCCCTTGACCTTGCCGACCAGCGGCGAGGTGTTCGTGCCGATGGTCATCGAGATCGCGGGGTCGTCGACGTGGATCGGGGGCAGCGGACGGACGTCGTCCGGGTCGGCGATGGTCTCGCCGATGGTGATGTCTTCGAAGCCCGCGATGGCGACGATGTCGCCGGGACCGGCCGAGTCGGCCGGGTAGCGCTCCAGCGCGCGGGTCTTCAGCAGCTCGGTGATCCTGGCGTTGCTGGTGGAGCCGTCGGCGCGCACCCACGCCACCGTCTGGCCCTTGCGCAGCGTGCCGTTGAAGACGCGCAGGAGCGCGAGCCGACCGAGGAACGGGCTGGAGTCGAGGTTCGTGACCCAGGCCTGCAGGGGCGCCTCGTCGTCATACGCCGGAGCGGGGACGTGCTCGAGGATGGCGCCGAAGAGCGGCTCGAGATCGCCGTTGTCGGGCAGCTCGCCGTTCGCGGGACGGTTGCGGGATGCCGCGCCGGCACGTCCACTCGCGTAGACCACCGGGACGTCGAGGAGAGCGTCGACGTCGAGGTCGGGCACATCCTCGTGCAGGTCGGACGCGAGTCCGAGCAGCAGGTCGTGGGCCTCTTCCTCGACCTCGGCGATGCGGGCGTCGGGGCGGTCGGTCTTGTTGACCAGGAGGATGACCGGGAGCTTCGCCTCGAGGGCCTTGCGCAGCACGAAGCGGGTCTGCGGCAGCGGGCCCTCGCTCGCGTCGACGAGCAGGACGACTCCATCGACCATCGACAGGCCGCGCTCGACCTCGCCGCCGAAGTCGGCGTGGCCGGGGGTGTCGATCACGTTGATCGTCACGGGCACATCGGAGTGCACGCCGTTGTAGGTGATCGCGGTGTTCTTCGCGAGAATGGTGATGCCCTTCTCGCGCTCGAGGTCGTTCGAGTCCATCGCGCGCTCTTCCACGTGCGCGTGCTCGCCGAAGGAGCCGGTCTGACGGAGCATCGCGTCGACGAGAGTCGTCTTGCCGTGGTCGACGTGGGCGACGATGGCGACGTTGCGGAGGTCCGGACGGAGGGCGCGGGCCATGAGGGAATCCTTGCAAGAGTGGGGAATGCCGGAAGTCGGCATCCCCCACTCTATCGGTCGCTACCTGCGCGTCAGCTCTCAGCCCGTGCGCCGCTGCTCTGCAGGAGCGCGGCGCGTGCCTCACGGCGCACCCGCTGCTCCTCCGGATTGGGCACCGGGACGGCCGCGATGAGGCGCTGGGTGTACGGGTCCTGCGCCCCGCGGAGGATCTCGTCACGCGTGCCGGTCTCCACCAGCTTGCCGTGGTGCATCACCGCGATCCGGTGGGCGAGGATGTCGACGACAGCGAGGTCGTGGCTGATGAACAGACATGCGAACTGCAGCTGCTGCTGCAGCTCCTGCAGCAGGTCCAGGAAGCGGGCCTGCACCGAGACATCCAGCGCCGACGTCGGCTCGTCGGCGACGAGGAGCTCGGGAGCGAGCGCGAGCGCACGGGCGATGCCCACGCGCTGGCGCTGACCGCCCGACAGCTCGTGCGGGAAGCGGTTGCGGTACGACGCCGGCAGCTCCACCTGGGACAGCAGCTCCTCGACGCGCTTGTCGAGGTCCTTGCCCTTCGCGATGTCGGCCAGCAGGATCGGCTCGCCGATCGACTGCCCGATCGGCATGCGGGGGTTCAGCGATGACGCCGGGTCCTGGAACACGATGCCGGTGCGGCGGCGGATCGCGAAGAGGTCCTTCTGCGACGCGTTCGAGATGTCGGTCCCGACGGCGGTGAGCTTGCCCTCGGCGATCGGAAGCAGGCCGATGGCCGCACGTCCGAGTGTCGTCTTGCCCGATCCCGACTCGCCCACCAGACCCACGATCTCGCCCGGGTAGATCGCCAGGTCGATGTGCTCGGCGGCCCGGAACGCGGGAATGCGCCCGCGCTTGGGGTAGTCGATCGCGACATCCTCGAAGTGCAGGACCGGCGTGCGGGTCTCGATGACCGACGCAGCCTCGGACGCGTGCTCACGGATGGCGGACACGCTCGGAACGGTCGAGGTCGCGGTGGAGACCTCGGTGACCGTCGGCTCGGCATCCTCCAGCACGCCCAGTCCCAGGTGGGGCACCGCCGCCAGCAGCTGCTGCGTGTACGGGTGCTCGGGGCTGTGGAAGATCTTCTCGACCGAGCCGGACTCGACCACGATGCCGTTCTTCATCACCATGATGCGGTCCGCGAGGTCGGCGACCACGCCCATGTCGTGGGTGATGAGGATGATGGCCGAATCGAGCCGCTTGTGCAGGTTGCGCAGCAGATCGAGCACCTCCGCCTGCACCGTGACGTCGAGAGCCGTCGTCGGCTCGTCGGCGATGAGCAGCAGCGGATCGCACGAGATCGACTGCGCGATCATCGCACGCTGACGCTGGCCGCCGGAGAGCTGGTGCGGGTACTTCAGGAACGACTGCTCCGGGTTGGGCATCTCGACCATCCGCAGCAGTTCGATGGCGCGCTCCTTGGCCTCGCTGGGCGCGAGGGTGCGGTCGTGCGAACGCAGCGACTCCATGATCTGGAAGCCGATCGTGTACACCGGGTTCAGGGCCGTCATCGGCTCCTGGAAGATGACGGCGATCTCGTTGCCGCGCAGCGACCGGAGGGTCGCGTCGTCGGCGCCGCGCAGCTCGCGGCCGAGCAGCTTGATCGACCCGGTGACCCGCGCGTTCTCGGGGAGCAGACCCAGCAGAGCCATGGAGCTCGTGCTCTTGCCCGAGCCGGACTCGCCCACGATCGCCAGGACCTCGCCGCGGCGGACCTGGTAGTTCATGTCGATCGCTGCGGGATAGAACTCCCCCTCGACCCAGAAGTCGACGCCGAGCTTGTCGACCTCGAGGATCGTCTCGGGAAGGGCGTCGTGCGACGCGATGATGGCGTCGGTGCCCGTCGTGTCAGTCATTCGTCATGTCCCATCTGCGAAGCTTGAAGTCATGTCGTTCCAGGAGGTCCACTACCGGCCGGTCTTCGGCCGCATCCTCGCTGTCGTGACCGTTGTGGTGTGCGCCCTCGGCGTCGTCGCCCTGTTCTGGTCCGACCCCGTCTCGGCGCTGCGCTACGTGTGGCCGATCCTGCTCGTCGCCGTGCTGGCGTGGGCGCTGTTCTGGCGCCCCAGCCTCCATGTCGAACAGCACGGCGTCACCGTCGAGAACGTGCTGCGCACGCAGTTCGTGCCGTGGCCCGCGATCGATGCGATCGACACCCGCTACTCGCTCACGCTGCACACCGCGAACGGCCGCATCCCGGTGTGGGCGGCGCCCGCTCCGAGCCGGCACCGGACACTCGGGCTTGCACCGAAGGACTTCGACGGCATCGGCAGCACGGCGCGCGGCAGCAACGGCGAGCTGCGGCCCGCCGATGCCGTCACGGTGCCCACCGGCAACCTGGCTCAGCTGATCCGCGGACACTGGGAGCGGCTCCGGGATGCTGGAGCATTCGCGAGCGGAGTCGATCCGGAGGCGTCGACCACGACGTGGCATGTGGCGACGATCGCCGTAGTCGCGGCGCTGGCCGCGGCCACGGTGATCGGTCTGCTGGTCTAGCAGCGCCACGTCATCGCTCCGGGTCGAGCGGCTTGTGCCGGGCGTCGCCAGGCTCCTCCGGACGCGGGTCGTGATAGTTGGTCACGTCGCCGGTGTACGCCGTCTCGATACCCACGTCGACCATGTGGCCGCTCGCCGTGGCGGGCGTGGTGTCGGTGACGCCGCCGGTGGGCCGCGGTCCCTTCGCACGGCCGGCACGGGCCATCGCGCGCTCGCTCGGCATCTTCTTCTGACGCGGGTCGAACGCGTCGCGCAGACCGTCGCCGATGAAGTTGACGCACAGCGCGATCGCGATGATGAAGATGCCGGGCCACCAGAAGATCCATGGCCGCGTCGAGAACGCCGCCTGGTTCTCCGAGATGATCTTGCCGAGCGACGTGTCGGGAGACTGCACGCCGAAGCCGAGGAAGCTCAGCGCCGACTCGAGCAGGATCGCGCCGGCCATCAGCAGCGTCGCATTCACGACGATGACGCCGACGGCGTTGGGCAGGATGTGCCGGAAGATGATGCGGCGGTCGCGCGCACCCGACACCCGGGCCGCATCGACGAACTCGCGCTCACGCAGCGACAGGAACTCGCCGCGCACCAGGCGCGACATCGTGGTCCACGCGAAGAGGCCGATGACGACGCCGAGCACGGCCGCGCCGAGGCTTCCGAATGCGTTGCCGAGCACCGAGCCGATGACGATCAGCGGGATCGTGATGATGATGTCGGTGAAGCGCATCAGCACCGAGTCGGTCCACTTGCCGTAGTAGCCGGCGACCGCACCGATGACGACGCCGATGATCGTCGCCACGACACCGGCGATCACCATCACCATGATCGACTGCTGCGTGCCGCGCATGACGACCGCGAAGATGTCGCGGCCGACCTCGTCCTGTCCGAAGGGGTGCTCGCCGAACTGCAGCGGCCACAGGCTCAGCGTCGGAATGCCGTTGTTCACCTTCGGCGGGATCTCGTTCCACGAGTACAGCCACCAGCCCGGGATGCGCACACCCCAGAGGTCGACTCCGACCGAGGTGAAGGCGAGGACGATGATGAACGCGAGGACGATCATCGAGACCAGCGCCGCGCGGTGCCGGAAGAAGCGCCGGCGGACGATCTGCCCCTGGCTGAGGCCCTCGGTCTCCTTCTGCTCGATCGTGATCTCGGCCAGGGCCTGAGTCTCGACGCCGGGCTCTTGTGAAGTCGTGCTGTTCATGTCAGCCCACCTTGATTCTCGGGTCGAGGGCCGCGTAGACGAGGTCCGCGATGAGGTTGAAGACGACGGCGAGGGTGCCGGTCACCACGAAGAACGCCATCACCGGGTTCGGGTCGTGGGCGTCCAGGGCGGTGACGAACAGGCGCCCCATGCCCGTCCAGCCGAAGACCGTCTCGGTGATCACCGCGCCGCCGATGAGCGCGCCGATATCGAAGGCGATGATGGTCGTGATCGGGATCAGCGCGTTGCGGAACGCGTGGCGCACGACGACCGTGCGCTGCGTCAGGCCCTTCGCCCGTGCCGTGCGGATGTAGTCCTGGTTCATGACCTCCAGCAGGCTCGCCCGCGAATACCGGGTGTAGCTGGCGAAGGAGATCAGGATGATGGCGATCGTCGGCAGCAGCAGGTGGGTGTACAGATCGATGCCCTGCACCCAGAAGTTGCCGCCGAGGCCGGGCGTCGATGCGCCGACGGTGGCGATCGGGCGGCCGCGCACGCGGCTGGAGTTGGAGTACGCCTGCCAGTACGACATGTACTTGTCGAGCGCGATGAACGAGGCCACGAGGAACCCGACGATGGCGGTCGTGCGCAGGACCGGCCCTCGGTCGGGCGCGCCCATGAACCAGCCGATCGCACCGCTGACGACCACCGACAGCGCCGCGAGCAGCACGAAGAACCACAGCGTCATCCCGTTGAGGATGTAGTTCATCATCGGGAAGTACAGCGCGATGCCGATGACCGCCACGATGAGAGAGGCGTACAGCGCCTTGCGGTTGCGCAGACCCGTCGAGATCGCGGTCACGCCGACCGCGATGCCGAGGGCCAGTGCCGAGTACACGACGATGCCGATGCTCGGGTCGGCGAACCACTTCGTCGCCGACAGGAACGTCAGCACCGCCGCCGTCGCCAGCGCCGAGGCACCGAAGACGATCAGGCGCCGCTTCCACTTGCCGCCGATGATCGACATCCACAGCAGGCCGGTCACGAGGGAGATGCCGGCGATCGCGGGTATCGAGATCGTCGGGTCGCCGAGCCAGTTGTTGATCTGGATCGCGCCGTACTGCTTCAGCAGCACCGCGACCCAGAAGATCGGAAGAGAGAAGAAGAGGAACGCCAGCAGCGTGACCGAGTAGTCGAAGCCGGTGTACTGACGCAGCGCCGAGACGATGCCGACCGTGATGCCGAGGACGATCGCGACAATGGTGGCGGTGGTGACCAGCGTCAGCGTCGACGTGATCGCATTCCCCAGCAGCGCGTTGACCGGCTGATTCTGGATGCTGATTCCGAAGTCGCCGCGGAACAGGCCGCCGAGCCACAGGAAGTAGCGCAGCGGGGGCGGGACGTCGAGATTGAGAAGCTTGGTGCGAGCTTCGATGAGCTCGGCCTTGTTGGGCGCGTTGCCCTGCCTGAGGTCCTCGAGGGGATCGCCCGAGAGCGCCGTCAGGATGTACATCAGGAACGTGGCGGCGAAGAGCACGAAGATCGACGCGATCAGTCGCCGGATGATGAATGAAGCCATGGTGTGGCCGCCTGCCAATCGATCGGAGAGCGCGAGCAGGCGATCGGATCGTGTCCGGTCGCAGGCCCAGCCACTCTGAGGAGTCTAACGCGGGCGGGGTGCAGGCCCCAGGAGGACCTGCACCCCACCCGGTGCGCGCTCAGACGAGCGCGCACCGCGCTATCGGATTACTCCTCCGAGCCGCCGTCGGTGACTGCCCAGTCCCATGCGTTCCAGAAGATCGTGGGAGCGATGATCGACGGGTCGATGTTCTCCACTCGATCGCTGTACGCGGTGACGCTCGGGAACTGGAAGATCGTCACGCCGTAGAAGTCCTCCCACAGCAGGCGATCCATCTCGACCTGGAGCTCGATCTGCTTCTCCTCGTCGAACGTGCCGTTCAGCTCGGTGATGATCTCGTCAACACGCTCGTTCGAGTAGAAGTTCATGTTGTTGATACCACCGGTGACGAACGTCGGCAGCGAGTTGGTCACACCGAGGCTGGTCGACTGCCATCCGAAGAGCGACGCGTCGTAGGCGCCGGGCGTGCCGAGCAGGCCGCCCCACTCCTCCGAGCCGCAGTCGGTCACGTTGAAGCCGGCCTGAGCGGCCGACGCCTGGATGAGAGCGAACTCGTTCACACGACGCGGGTTGTTCGACGCGTAGAGGATGCAGACCGAGGTGTCGGTGATGCCCGACTCGGCCAGCAGCGCCTTCGCGCCCTCGATGTCGACCTCGGCGAAGTCCGCCGACGTGTTGTCGGCAGCGGCCTCGTCGTAGCCCGCTGCACCCGGGACGAACAGCTGCGAGTCGCGCAGGATGGCGTCGTCGCCGATGATCGGCTTGATCAGCGTGTCGACGATCTCCTGGCGCGGGATGACCTTCATGAAGGCCTCGCGAGCCTGAGCGTTGGAGAAGATGTTCTGCGAGTTCTTGCCCTGATCGAACTGCAGGTCGACGTGCTCGTACGTGCCCTCGAGGCCCGTCAGGACCGTGATGCCGTCGATGCCGTCGAGCGCCGTCTTGATGTCGGCGGTCGCCTGCGGGGAGATGATGTCGACCTCGCCGTTCTCCAGCGCCTGAACCGCAGCGAGCGGGTCGGGGATGAAGCGGATCGTGATCTCCTCGATGTTGGCGGCGTTCTCACCCTTGTACTCGGGGTTCGCCACGAGGGTGATGTACTGGTCGGCGACGAAGTCGCTGATCATGTACGGGCCGGTCGCAAGGTAGCGCTCCGGGTCGTCGGGGAGCTCGGTGAAGTTGAAGCCCGAGTTCCAGAAGGACGAGATCGGCGCGAGGGCCGCGGCGTCTTCGCTCTCGATGGCGTCGAGGAGAGCCTGCTTGGCCTCCTCGTTGTCCTCGATGCCGAGGGCGTTCTTGGCCACCACGTGCGCCGGAAGGGGCGACGTGAAGACGAGGTCCCAGTCGACGAAGGGCTGGTCGAAGGTCATCGTGATCGAGCGGCCGTCGTCGCCGATCTCCGGCGTCTCCGACACGAGGCCCATGCCCGACTCCGGCGTGGCGCCCGAGTCGAAGTACACGACGTCCGTCGGGAACGACTCGGTGAACTCGCCCGTGTCGGGGTCGGTGAACTCGTTCGGGTCGAAGTCCGGGGTGTCCAGGGCGCGCGACAGTGCGGCCCAGTTGAGCATGAGGTCGGCTGCGTCGACGGGCGTGCCGTCCGACCAGGTGACGTCCTCAGCGAGCGTGTACGTGACGGTGAGCGGGTCTTCGCTGACGAGCTCGTAGGTTCCGAACGACTCGTTCATCACCAGCTCGGGCGTGTTGTTGTAGTAGTTGAACCCGTCGAGCGTCAGGTAGTTGATGTTGTTGTTGGCGGTGGCGTTACCGAACGACGTGTTGCCGTTCATGGAGTAGAACGCCTGGTTCCACGCTGCGGTGATCGACGAGCCTTCGACGAGACCGGAGTCGTCGCCGGTGTCCTCGCCACCGCCCGCGGCGCAGCCCGAGATCACCAGGGCGCCGGCTGCGGTGAGCGCCACCGCGGCCGAGATGCGCTTCATTCTCACTGTTCCTCCTGTGCAGGGTAATGCGCACACGTCGAGCGAAGGCCGGACGGGGCGCGGATGGGAAAACCATAAGCACCGCATGTGAGATGGTCAAAACGATGGACGAAAACGTTACAGAGCCTTAACTCAAGCGACCCGAAGTGTGGCAATCTGACAAGATGACCGCGCCGGAGGAGCTGGGAGAGCGCTCGGGGCGTACCCTCGTTGCACCGTCCGCGCGCTACGAGCGCCGGCGCCTGACCTGGGAAATCTGGATCGTCCTCGCCGTCACCGTCGGGCAGTCGGCGCTCTACTCGGTCGTCGCCCTCGTCCGGCGTCTGCTGGCCCCGGTCCCGCTGGGCTCTCAGCAGACGCAGGTGAACCCGCCGCGCGATGACCAGGCGCTGTGGGACATCCTCTATCAGCTTCTCTCGGTGTTCTTCGGACTCGCGCTGGTGGCGCTCGTCGTCTACCTGCTGTGGGAACCCGGGGGCAGCGCGCTGCGGCGGATCGGGCTGGATTTCACCCGATTCGGCGGCGATGCGGGTCGCGGCATCCTTCTCGCCGCTGTCATCGGCGTGCCGGGCCTCGCGCTCTACGCGGCGGGGCGGGCTCTCGGAGTGACGGTGGCCGTCGTCGCCTCTCCTCTGGATGCCGCGTGGTGGACGGTTCCCCTGCTCGTGCTGGCGGCGCTGCGCGCCGGCCTCACCGAAGAGGTCATCTTCATCGGCTATCTGTTCGACCGTCTCCGCCGGTTCGGGTGGAACTGGTGGGCGATCATCCTCTCGACCGCCGCGCTGCGTGGCGCGTACCACGCCTATCAGGGCATCGGTGCGATCATCGGGAACTTCGCGATGGGGGTCGTGTTCGGCTGGTGCTACAAGCGGTGGGGGCGCGTCATGCCGCTGGTCATCGCCCACACCGTCCTCGACATCGTCGCGTTCGTCGGGTATCCGCTGGCCGCGGCCCTGTGGCCCGGCGTCTTCGCGCCGCTTCCCACCCCGACCCCCTCGCCGGCCTCGACGGAGTGAGGGGATGCCGGCGTTCCGGCATCCCCTCACCCCGGTCCGGTCAGGCGAACGCCTCGATCGGCGGGCAGGCGCACACCAGGTTGCGGTCGCCGTACGCCTGGTCGATGCGTCGGACCGGCGGCCAGTACTTCGTACGGACGAGGGTGTGGACCGGGTAGACGGCTGTCTCGCGCGAGTACGGGTGCTCCCACTCTCCGGACACCACCGTCTCGGCGGTGTGCGGAGCATGTACGAGCGGGTTGTCGGCGGCCGGCCACTCCCCCGAGGCGACACGGTCGGCTTCGGCCTTGATCGCGATCATCGCTTCGATGAAGCGCTCGATCTCGGCGAGATCCTCGGACTCGGTCGGCTCGACCATGAGCGTGCCCGCGACCGGGAACGACATCGTCGGCGCGTGAAAGCCGTAGTCGATCAGGCGCTTGGCGACGTCGTCCACGGTCACGCCCGTGGCTTCGCGCAGCGGCCGCAGGTCGAGGATGCACTCGTGGGCGACGAGCCCGTCCTCGCCGGTGTACAGCACCGGGTAGTGCTCGCGCAGTCGAGCGGCGATGTAGTTCGCCGAGAGGACTGCCGCCGCCGTCGCCTCGCGCAGGCCTTCGGCGCCCATCATCCGCACGTACGCCCACGAGATCGGGAGGATGCCGGCGGAGCCGTGCGGCGCCGCCGAGACGGGTCCCCCATCGAAGACTCCCCCGGCGTGGTCGGCGCGCTGCGAGAACGGATGCGAGGGAAGATACGGGGCCAGATGAGCCTTGGCCGCGACCGGCCCCACTCCCGGACCGCCGCCGCCGTGCGGGATGGCGAAGGTCTTGTGCAGGTTCAGGTGCGACACGTCGCCCCCCAGGTCGCCGAAGCGGGCATAGCCGAGCAGCGCGTTGAGGTTCGCTCCGTCGATGTACACCTGCCCGCCGGCGTCGTGCACGGCCTGGGTGATCTCGAGCACGTCGTGCTCGTACACGCCGTGGGTCGACGGATAGGTGATCATGAGGGCGGCGAGGGCGGTGGCGTGGACCCGGATCTTGGCGCGCAGGTCGTCGAGGTCGACGTTCCCGGCCTCGTCGCAGGCCACGACGACCACGCTCATCCCGGCCAGCACCGCCGACGCGGCGTTGGTTCCGTGGGCGGAGGAGGGGATCAGGCACACCGTCCGCTCCAGCTCTCCGTTGGCCCGGTGGTAGCCGCGGATCGCCATGAGGCCGGCGAGCTCGCCCTGCGAGCCGGCGTTCGGCTGCAGCGACACGGCGTCGTACCCGGTGACATCGGCGAGCCACACCTCGAGCTGCTCGATGAGCGCGAGATAGCCGTGCACGTCGGCCTCGGGCGCGAAGGGGTGCACGCGCGCGAACTCCGGCCACGACACCGCCGCCATCTCGGTCGCGGCGTTGAGCTTCATGGTGCAGGACCCGAGCGGGATCATGCCGCGATCGAGCGCGTAGTCGCGGTCCGACAGCTGCTTGAGATACCGCATCATCGCCGTCTCCGAGCGATGGGTGTTGAACACGGGGTGGGTGAGGAACTCCTCGGAGCGCCGAAGGGAGGCGGATACCCCCGCGAGCGGCTCCGCCTCGGCGAAGCCGAGCGTGCGCTCGCCCTGCTCGCCCGCGCCCAGGAACTCGCCCTCGGGGAGACCGAACGCCCACGCGACGGCGGCCAGGTCGTCGGCCGTTGTTGTCTCGTCGACCGAGACCCCGACCGTCGCGTCGTCGGCCCAGAAGAGCTGGTAGCCCCGCTCCCGGGCACGCTCGATCACGCGACGCGACGGACCGGGGGTGGTGACCCGGATGGTGTCGAAGAACGAGTCCGTCGCCAGCGAGAGACCATACGAGCGCAGGCGGGCCGCGAGCGCCTCGGCCTTGCGGGCCACTCCCGTCGCGATCTCGCGCAGTCCGTCAGGTCCGTGGTACACCGCGTACATCGAGGCCATGACAGCCAGCAGCACCTGCGAGGTGCAGATGTTCGAGGTCGCCTTCTCGCGACGGATGTGCTGCTCGCGCGTCTGGAGCGCAAGGCGGTATGCCGGGTGGCCCGCCGCATCCTGCGAGACGCCGACCAGACGGCCGGGCAGCTGTCGTTCGAGACCCTGGCGCACCGCCATGTACCCCGCGTGCGGTCCGCCGAAGCCCAGCGGCACGCCGAAGCGCTGCGTGGTGCCGACCGCGACGTCGGCGCCGAACGATCCCGGGGACCGCAGCAGCGTGAGCGCGAGCAGGTCGGCGGCGACGACGACGAGAGCTCCCGCGACGTGCGCCGCATCCACGACGCCCGCCGGGTCCCACACGCGTCCCGAGGCGCCCGGGTACTGGACGAGCACCCCGAAGGGGTCGACGGGGTCACCGGCTGCGTCGACGAAGGGCGCGCCGTTCGCGAGGTCGAGCTCGACGACCTCGATCCCGACGGCGGCTGCGCGATGCGCGAGCAGCGCCTTCGTCTGCGGCAGCGCGTCGGCGTCGACCGCGAACACGTTCGAGCCCGCCTTCGAGGCCCGACGTGCCACCAGCATGCCTTCGACCACCGCGGTCGACTCGTCGAGCATCGACGCGTTCGCGGTGCTGAGCCCGGTCAGATCGGTGACCATCGTCTGGAAGTTGATGAGCGCCTCGAGGCGGCCCTGCGAGATCTCCGGCTGGTACGGCGTGTAGGCGGTGTACCAGGAGGGATTCTCGAGGACGTTGCGTGCGATGACGGACGGCGTCACGGTGTCGTAGTAGCCGAGCCCGATCATCGGCCGGGCGACGCGATTCTGCGAGGCCAGCACCCGCAGCTCCGCGAGCGCCTCGGCCTCGGTCGCAGCGGGAGGGATGTGCCCCGTCGCTCCCGCGGCGGACTGGATGGATGCCGGCACCGCCGCCCGCACGAGGGCGTCGACCGAGTCGTAGCCCAGCGTGTGCAGCATCGTGCGCTGGGCTGCGGCATCCGTCCCGATGTGGCGGTCCGCGAAACGGCCCGTCACTGCCCACCGCCGGTGAGGGCGAGGTAGGCGTCGCGGTCGAGGAGGTCGCCCAGAGCCGACGTGTCGACGCGCAGCTTCACGAGCCAGCCGTCGCCGAACGGATCGGCGTTCACGAGCGACGGGTCGTCGACGACGGCGTCGTTGGCCTCGAGGACCTCGCCGGTCAGCGGGGCGTAGAGCTCGCCCACCGACTTCGTCGACTCGATCTCTCCCACGACGGCGGCCGCGGTGACGGTGCTGCCCACGCTGGGCAGCTCCACGAAGACGACGTCGCCCAGCTTGTCGGCGGCGTAGTCGGTGATCCCCACCGTCGCGATGTCGCCCTCGAAGGCGATCCACTCGTGCTCGGCGGTGTACTTGAGGCTGCTGAGGTCGGTCACTTTTTCCTCCTGTAGAAGGGCAGGGTCGTCACGGTGGCGGGAATGCGGGTGCCGCGGACATCGATGAACAGCGGCGAGCCGGCGGCGACCGCAGCGGGCGAGACCATGCCCATCGCGATCGGATGCCCGAGCGTCGGGCTGAGTGCGCCGCTGGTGATCTCGCCGACCGGGGTACCCCCGTCGGCGGCGTCGAAGACGGCGTAGCCGGCACGGCCGGCACGCCGGCCCTCCGAGACCAGGCCGACGAGCACGGGGGCGTCGTCGGCGGCGGCGGCGAGGCCGGCTCTGCCGACGAAGTCGTCCTTGTCGGTGGCGACGACGCGATCGAGCCCGGCCTGGGCGGGCACGACATCCAAGGTCAGCTCGTGACCGTACAGCGGCATCCCCGCTTCGAGGCGCAGGGTGTCGCGCGCGGCCAGGCCTGCCGGGACCAGTCCGTGCGGAGCGCCTGCGGACAGCAGTGCGTCCCACAGTGCCGTCGCCTTCTGGTTCGGCACGAGCAGCTCGAAGCCGTCCTCTCCGGTGTACCCGGTGCGGGCGATGAGCAGCGGCTCCCCCTCGTACAGCGCGGATGCCCAGGCGTAGTACCCCAGGTCGGCGAGCGACGGCGAGACGTCGGAGAGGCCGGGGGTCGCCTCGACGACCGCCTGCGCGGACGGTCCCTGCACGGCGACGAGCGCGAAGTCGTCGGTCAGGTCTTCGACGGTCGCCGAGAATCGCGAGGAGCGCTGCGAGAGCGCTCGAGCCACGGCGTCCCGGTTTCCGGCGTTCGCGATCACGAGGAAGCGCTCGTCCGCGAGGCGGTACACGATGACATCGTCGATGATGCCTCCGGATTCGGCGAGCACGAGCGAGTACTTCGCCTTGCCCGCGCGCATCGTCGAGATCCGGCCCGCGAGGGCGTGATCGAGAAAGGCCGGCGCGTCGTGACCGGTCACCTGGAGCTCCGCCATGTGCGAGATGTCGAACAGGCCTGCCGCGGAGCGGACCGCGTGGTGCTCGGCGAGATCCGAGGTGTAGCGGACCGGCATCAGCCATCCGCCGAAGTCGGTGAACGAGGCGCCGAGCGCCTCATGCCGGTCGTGCAGCACGGTCGTGCGCGGAGCGGAGAGCGGATCGGCGGATGCTGTCATGAGTTCTCCCGTGGGCGGGCAGGCGTCGGTCGGCGCCTGTGAACTCCCCCTCTGTACATGGGCCTGAGAGTTTCGCCGGGTGCGAGCACCCGGGTTTCACCGTCGGCGGATTCCCGCTGCGCGTGAATCGCTTTCCAGAGTCGGCCGTCCCGAACGGTACGCGTACCTGAGAGATTGGCGGGGAGGCTTGCTCCTTCGGTGCTCGGCGATGGTGCTGCCGAGGCTCTCCCGCCCGGGTCGTTGGCCGGTATTGACTTGCGCAGTCAGCATACCGGTCGGGCCCGTCATCCGATGCAGCGGCCCGATGACACGGCGGTGTTCAGCGCAGGAGCCCGCGCCACGACAGGCTCCAGCTCCACCGTCATCATCGCGTAGCCCAGTTCGGGGTCGCTCTCACCGCGCGCGAAAACCACCCCCGCGACTTCTCCGTCGCCGGTCAGCAGCGGTCCTCCGGAGTTGCCAGGGCGCACGGGTGACTGGAGGGAGTAGATGGCGCGCGGGGTCCAGTTCTCGTCGTAGATGTCAGGCACGGGCGGGGTTCCCGACGAGAGCACCGTCGCCGGCTCCGCCCTGAATGGGCCGCCGAGGGGGTAGCCCTGCACGACGGCGGCAGCGCCCGGCTCCAGTTCGGGCACGGTGGGCAGGGCCGCCACGCCGAGGCCGTCGACCGCGATCACGGCGAGGTCGTCCACGGGATCGAAGTACACGATGCGCCCCTCGCGTGCCCCGACACCCGGCAGCTCGACGACGGGCGTCTCCACTCCTGCCACGACGTGGGCGTTGGTGACGACACGGTCGGGCGCGATGACGAACCCGCTGCCGGTCGCGCTGCGCCCGCACGCGTAGGCCGTGCCCGAGACGCGGGCGACGGATGCGGCTGCCTGAGCCAGCTCGGGATCGTCGAGTGCCACCGGAGCGGCCGGCTCGGCGGGCTCCGGCGTCAGCAGCTCGCCGAGCTGCGGCAATCCATCGTCGACGACGACGCCGCCGAGCTCGGCGAGCGCCCTCTCGACCGGATCGGGGGTGATGGCCCTGAGCCCGGACAGCACCTGCGACGAGGCGACCGCGGAAGAGATGCCGGGGAGCCCGGCAGTGGCGATCGGCGGAGTGACGAGCACGAGGGCGAGCGCGGCGACGACCACCGAGGCGACGCCGCCGAGGAGGCGCTCGACCCAGCGCAGCTTCAGCCGGTCGGCACCGGAGCGCAGTGCCGCGCCGATCGCCGAGCCGAGGAAAGCGCCGAGCACGAGCAGACCGAGCACCGTGGCGATGACGGCCAGCACGCGGTACTGCCGTGACGGGACGGCGTCGTTGACGATCGGGGCGAGCCAGTGCGCGGCGAGCGCACCGGCAACCAGACCGGCCAGCGTTCCGATGCTCGCGAAGAACCCCCGGCGAATGCCCGAGACGAGGGCGAGGGCCAGAAGAAGGATGATGAGCACGTCGACGACGATCATGCGCTCTCCTTCCCGCTCCCCCGGCAAGGCTACGCATTCCGGCTGAGAACCGACCGCGACGTGCCGCGAACGCCGGTTTGGCTTCTGGTCACTATGACACTATGATCGGAGTGAGAGTTAGAGTCATCATGACAAGAACAACATCCCCATCCCCGCAGCCCGCCACCGCAGACGCCACCCGCGTGGCCGTGTCGACGGTCATCTTCACGCTCGGACGCCTTCCCGACAGTGACGAGATCGGCGTCGTCCTGCCGCTCGTCCTTCGCACCCGTGATCCGCACGAAGGTCAGTGGGCGCTCCCCGGCGGGTGGCTCGACGTCACCGAGAGCCTCGAGGCGACCGCCTCGCGCACCCTCGCCGAGACGAGCGGACTGGCGCCGAGCTATCTTGAGCAGCTCTACGCCTTCGGCGCGGTGGACCGCTCCCCCACCCGAGTCGTCTCGATCGTGTACTGGGCGCTGATCCGCGGGGACGAGATCCCCGACCACAGCGTCGAGAACGTCCGGTGGTTCGACGCCGCCGCCCTGCCGCAGCTCGCGTTCGACCACAACGAGATCGTCGAATACGCACTCTGGCGACTGCGAAACAAGGTCGGCTACAGCCGCATCGCGCACGGACTCCTTCCCGGCGAGTTCACGCTCGCCGAGCTCCGCGAGGTGTACGAGGCGATCCTCTCCCGCCGCCTCGACCCTGCGAACTTTCGCCGCCAGGTCGAGAACTCGGGAACCCTCATCCCCACCGACCGCTTCCGCACCGGAAGCCACCGCCCCGCGCGGCTCTACCGCTACAACCAGGACGTCGAGCTCTCGGACCGCGGTCCGCTCGGCGCCCGCACCTGACACCCGAACGGAGCGCCCGACATGCCCGCCGTCAACATCACCCTCCAGCCTCAGCCCGGCCCCGCGCAGCGGACTCGCGGCGACGCCTCGGTCGACCACGCCATCCAGGCGATCGTCGCCGGAGCATCGATCGCCGAGACCTGCAACACCGACCTGGCCGCTGGCCCCTGGGACTTCGACGCCCGCCCCGGCTACGGTCCCGGGTCGTCCATGGGCGACGTCATCCCCACCGGCGCGCCCCGGCAGGGCGAGCTCCCGCGCGAGTACCGGGACGCGTCCGAGCCCGACCTCGACCGGCGCATCCGCGCCGCGAAAGCGACCCTGGGCGACCGTGTCGTGGTGCTCGGCCACTTCTATCAGCGCGAAGAGGTCGTGACCCACGCCGACTATGTCGGGGACTCCTTCCAGCTCGCCAACGCCGCCCTCGAGCACCCCGACGCCGAGGCGATCGTGTTCTGCGGCGTGCACTTCATGGCCGAGACCGCCGACCTGCTCTCACGCCCCGAGCAGGCGGTCATCCTGCCCAATCTCGCCGCCGGCTGCTCGATGGCCGACATGGCCGACATCGACCAGGTCGAGGAGTGCTGGGAGCAGCTCGCCGAGGTGTACGGCGACATGGATGAGAAGGATGCCGACGGCCGTGTTCCGGTGATCCCCGTCACGTACATGAACTCGTCCGCTGCGATCAAGGGCTTCGTCGGCCGCCACGGCGGAATCGTCTGCACGTCGTCGAACGCGCGCACGGTGCTCGAGTGGGCCTTCGAGCGCGGCCGCCGCGTGCTCTTCTTCCCCGACCAGCACCTGGGCCGCAACACCGCCAAGGCGATGGGTGTGCCTCTCGGGCAGATGCCGATGTGGAATCCGCGCAAGCCGCTGGGCGGGGCATCCGTCGCGCAGCTCGACGACGCGCGCGTGATCCTGTGGCATGGCTTCTGTTCGGTGCACCGCCGCTTCACCGTCGACCAGATCGAGAAGGCGCGCGCCGAGCACCCCGGTGTGCGCGTGATCGTGCACCCCGAGTGCCCCATGGAGGTCGTGGACGCGGCCGACGAGGCCGGGTCGACCGACTACATCCGCAAGGCCATCGCCGGCGCCGCCGAGCCGACGACGTTCGCGATCGGAACCGAGGTGAACCTCGTGCAGCGCCTCGCGGCGCAGTACCCCCAGCACGAGATCTTCTGCCTCGACCCGGTCGTGTGCCCGTGCTCGACGATGTACCGCATCCACCCCGGGTACCTCGCGTGGGTGCTCGAGGGTCTCGTCGCCGGCCAGGTGCTCAACCGCATCACGGTGCCGCAGGACGTCGCCGAACCCGCACGCGTCGCCCTCGAGCGGATGCTGGCGGCCAAGCCCCCGGCGGCGGTCCCGTCGAACGCGATGCCCGTCGTCGCGGATGCGTCATGACCCGCGCCATCGTCGTCGGCAGCGGCATCGCCGGGCTCACCGTCGCTCTGCATGCCGTGGAGCTCGGCTGCCGCGTCACCCTGGTGACCAAGGACGTGCTCGAGCACGCGAACACCCGCTACGCCCAAGGCGGGATCGCGGGCGTCATGTTCGACGACGACCGCGCCGAGGATCACATCAGCGACACGCTCGTCGCCGGGGCCGGGCTGAGCGATCCGCGGGCGGTGCGGGTTCTCGTGGAAGAGGGCCCCGCCCGCATCCGGGAGCTGATCGCGCTCGGCGTCGCGTTCGACCTCGACGTCGAGGGTGCTTTCGTCAAGGGCCTCGAGGCTGCGCACTCCTACCCGCGCATCCTCCACGCCGGCGGAGACGCCACCGGAACAGCGATCGAGAAGGCGCTCGTGGCCCGTCTGCGCGGGAGCGACGTCGATGTGATCGAGCACGCGTTCCTCGTCGACCTCATCGTCGGTGACGGTCGCGTGAAGGGTGTGCAGCTCCTCGTCGGCGAGACGGCGGACCAGGCTGGGGATCGGCTCGTGGTCGAGGCCGACGCCGTCGTGCTCGCCACCGGAGGAGCGGGCGAGCTGTACGCGCACTCGACGAATCCTGTCGTCGCGACCGGCGACGGCATCGCGGCCGCGCTGCGCGCCGGCGCCGCGGTAACAGACCTCGAGTTCTTCCAATTCCACCCCACGGTCCTCCCCGGCACGGCTGACGCCGCCGGCGCGTCCGTGGGTGAGGCGTTCCTGGTCTCGGAGGCGGTGCGCGGCGAAGGGGCGACGCTCGTCGACGAGCACGGCCGCCGGTTCGCATTCGATGCGCACCCCGACGGCGAACTCGCCCCGCGGGACGTCGTCGCGCGCGCCATCGCCCGCCAGATGCAGGCGCAGGACGGACGCCCGGTGCTGCTCGATGCCACGAGCCTGCCGGGAACGGATGCCGCAGCCCGGGCCGCGTTCCTGGCACGGCGCTTCCCGACCATCGACCGCGCGGTGCGCGAGCGCGGCCTCGACTTGGCGCGCGAGCCCATCCCCGTCACTCCGGCGGCGCACTACCTGATGGGAGGGGTGTCGACCGATCTGCACGGCCGCACCTCGCTCCCCGGCCTGTACGCGGTCGGCGAGGTGGCCCGAACCGGCGTCCACGGTGCCAATCGGCTCGCCTCGAACTCGCTGCTGGAGGGGGCCGTCTTCGGGGCGCGCGCGGGCGACGCCATCCCAGCGGACGCGGCATCCGGAAGCTGGCCCGCCGCCGTCGAACCGCGACCTGAGGGAAGCGTTCTTCGCGAAGCTCCGCGTCCGTCCGTCGGCGCCTCGCGCGACGCTCCACCGTTCACGCGTCGCGCGCTGCAACAGCTCATGTGGGAGCACGCGGGTCTCGTGCGCGACGCCGACGGCCTCGGGCACGCGGCATCCGTCCTCGCCGGCTGGGGTGCGCGATCCCGGACTCCGGTCAGCGAGCACGAGCACGAGAACGAGAACCTGCTGCTGGTCGCGCAGCGCCTGGTGGCCTCAGCGCTCGAGCGTCGAGAGTCGGTCGGCGCCCACTACCGCAGCGACGCATCAACGTACGCAACTCCTGAACAAGCGGCCACAAGGGTGCTGCAGCCGGACGGGCCCGGCCTCCCGGCGGCGGATCTCAGGAGTTGTGCACAGCCATCCGCGGAGAGGGAGGCCGTCGCATGCTGAACCGCGCCACGATCGACCGCGTCGTCGCGGCGGCGCTCGAAGAGGACGCGCCGTGGGGCGACCTCACGAGCGAATACCTCATCCCGGAGAACGCGGTGGCACGAGCCGACCTCGTCGCCCGCGAGCGGGGGGTGTTCAGCGGAGGCGAGGTGTTCGCCGCGGCGTTCCGGCTGACCGACCCGCGCATCGAGGTCGAGCTGGTCGTCGAGGACGGCGAATGGTTCGAGCCTGGAGCCGTGCTCGCCGTCGTGAGCGGGCCGGCGCGCGGCGTGCTCACGGCCGAACGGATCGGCCTGAACTTCGCGCAGCGCATGTCGGGCATCGCGACGCTGACCGGCGCCTACGTCGCCGAGGTCGCGCATACGCGCGCCCGCATCGCCGACACCCGGAAGACGACGCCCGGTCTGCGGGCGTTCGAGCGCAAGGCCGTGAGGGACGGCGGCGGTCGCAACCACCGGCATTCGCTGTCGGACGCCGTCATGGCCAAGGACAACCACCTCGCAGTCCTCACGCAGAAGGGCGCGTCGGTCACCGCCGCGCTCCTGGCCGCCAAGGATCGTCTTCCCCACACCGCCCATCTCGAGGTCGAGGTCGACCGACTGGACCAGATCGAGCCGGTGCTCGCCGCGGGAATCGGCACCATCATGCTCGACAACTTCTCGCTCGACGACCTCCGCACCGGTGTCGCGCAGGTCGCCGGTCGTGCGACGGTCGAGGCATCCGGCGGCGTGTCGCTCGAGACGGTGGGCGCGATCGCCGAGACCGGCGTCGACGTCGTCTCGGTCGGGGCCCTCACCCATTCGGCGCGCGCCCTGGATCTCGGCCTCGACCTCCGCATCGACGTGGGCGATCACAGCTGACGACGGATCGACGACATGAGCATGCTGTACCTCGACAACGCAGCCACCACGCCCGTGCGCCCGGAGGTGCTCGAGGCGATGACCCCGTACCTCACCCGATGGTTCGGCAACCCGTCGAGCCACCACACCGTCGGCGAGGCGGCGGCGGACGCGCTCGATGACGTGCGGGCGCGGGTCGCGCGGGCGCTCGGCATGCGTGCGGGCGACATCGTCTTCACGTCCGGCGGGACGGAGGCGAACAACCTCGCCGTCAAGGGCATCGCGCTGGCGGCCCTGCAGCAGCGCGGTGCCCGTCACATCGTGACGACCCCGATCGAGCACGAATCCGTGCTCGAGTCGGCGGACTACCTCGCCCGACTGCACGGCTTCGAGGTGACGCGGGTTCCGGTCGACGAGCACGGGCGGGTCTCCGCGGACGCGGTCGCCGCCGCCCTACGGGACGACACCGCGCTGGTGAGCGTCGGGTATGCGAACAACGAGGTCGGGACGGTGCAGGATGCCGCGGCCCTCGCCGCCTCCGCCCACGAGCAGCGCGTTCCGCTGCACCTCGACGGCGTGCAGGCCGCCGGGTGGCTACCGCTCTCGTCGCGTGATCTCGGCTTCGACGCCGTCTCGCTCGCCGGCCACAAGCTCGGGGCCCCGAAGGGCACCGGCGTGCTCGCCGTGCGCGGGCGCGTGCCGCTCGAGCCTCTGATGCACGGTGGCGGACAGGAGCGGGGGCGCCGCAGCGGCACGGAGGACGTCGCGGGAGCGGTGGGCTTCGCGGTCGCGCTCGAACTGGCCGAGGCCGAACGGGCCGCGTCGTCGGTTCGCGTGTCGGCGCTGCGCGACAGCTTCATCGCCCGTGTGCTGGCGACGGTGCCGGCGGCGACGCTCACCGGCCATCCTGTGCATCGGCTTCCCGGAACGGCGAGCTTCACCTTCGCCGGCACCAGCGGTGAGGCGGTGCTCCTCGAACTGGAGCGACGCGGGATCGTGTCGTCGAGCGGGTCGGCGTGCGCTGCCGGCAGCGACGAGCCGTCGCACGTGCTGACGGCCATGGGCATCTCGCGCGAGGTCGCGCAGACCGCCGTGCGCTTCACCTTCTCGCACGGGATGAGCGGACCGCTGGACGCCGTCGCCGACGCGGTCGCCGCATCCGTCGCCGCCGTACAATCGGGCGGGTGACCTCGCCGAACGCGCCCGATCCTGACTCGTCCCGGGCGACGCCCGGAGAACCACCCGTGGTGACGGTCATCGTTCCGGGGTTCGACGTCGCGGCCTATGCCGTCGAGGCACTGGACTCGCTTCGCGCGCAGACGCTGCCGCGGTGGACGGCCGTGCTCGTCGATGACGCCTCGACCGATGCCACCGGCGAGATCTTCGACGCCGCGGCCGCCGCCGACCGGCGATTCCACGTCGTCCGCCACCCGGAGCGGCTCGGCCTGGGGGCGGCCCGCAACACCGGACTCGACCTGGTGCGCACGCCTTTCGTCGCCTTCCTGGACGCCGACGACCGCTACACCCCTCGCGCCCTCGAGCGTCTGGTCGGGACGGTCGCCGCGAGCGGCAGCGACGTGGCCCTCGGCGCCTACGTGCGCCTGCGGCCCGATACCGCCGGCGGCTACACCGCGGGCGAGGTGCAGCCCTGGGTCGCCGCCGCCACCGCACCGGCACGGACCGGGACGACCCTTGCTCACCACCCCGAGGCATCCGGCAACATCGTCGCCTGGTCGAAGGTCAGCCGCATGGATCTGTGGCGGCGGGCCGGCCTGCGCTTCCCCGTCGGCAAGGCGTACGAGGACCAGATCGTCGCGCAGCAGCTGTACACCCGCGCCCGGTCGTTCGACGTGATCCCCGATGTGGTGGTGGAGTGGCGCGAGCGCGCCGACGGTTCGTCCATCACTCAGCACAGGAGCGAGCTGCCCGTGCTCCGCGACTATCTCGAGGCCCTCGGCGGCGGAATCGCGGTGCTCGATGCGGCGGGCGAGGCGCGGGCCGCGGCATCCCGCGTCCGTCTCATCCTCGCGATGGACCTTCCGCCGCTGATCGACCTCGCGAAGAATCACCCCGACGACGCCTACCGGCGCGCGCTCGGAGTCTTCGTGCGGGACGTGTCTTCCCGGGTCAACGGCGACGGACCGACGGGCCCCGCCGCGACGGCGCTGGCGGCCGCCCGCCTCTGGTGAGCGCCGCCCGGCGCGCCACAGGCACTCACTCGCCCTCGGCGGGCGGAGCCTCCACCAGCGCGATGCCGGCGGTCCGCGGCTGCAGCGCCTGGTCCGGAGCGGCGTCCGCCCGGCGCTCGGGGTGATCGGCCGCGGGCTCGGACTCCTCGACCTCGAGGATGCGCGTCGTGGCCAGCTGCTGGGCGGCGAGCTCGGCGTACAGGCCGCCTTCCGCCAGAAGGGATCCGTGCGTCCCGGACTCGACGATGCGACCCGCCTCGACGACGTGGATCACGTCGGCGGCGATCACCGTCGACAGCCGATGTGCGATCGACAGCGTGGTGCGCCCGCGTGCGGCGGCGTCCAGCGCCTCCTGCACGACCCGCTCCGACACGGTGTCGAGGGCCGACGTGGCCTCGTCGAGCAGCAGGACGGGCGGATCCTTCAGCAGCACGCGGGCGATGGCGATGCGCTGCTTCTCGCCGCCCGACAGCCGGTAGCCGCGCTCGCCGACGACGGTGTCGTACCCCTCCTCGAACCCTTCGATCACGTGGTGGATGTTCGCCGAGCGGCAGGCGGCTTCGAGCTCGGCATCCGTGGCCTCCGGCTTCGCGTACCGCAGGTTCTCGCGGATCGTGGCATGGAAGAGATAGGTCTCCTGCGAGACGATCCCCACGTGGTCGATGATCGACTCCTGGGTCAGCCGTCGCACATCCTCGCCGGCGAAGAGCACGGCGCCGTCGGATGCCTCGTAGAAGCGCGGCGTCAGGTAGAGCACCGTGGTCTTCCCGGCCCCGGAGGGTCCGACGAAGGCCACATGCTGACCCGGCTCCGCTACGAACGAGACCCCGTCGAGGGTGGCTCGGGCGTCGGGAGCGGCATCCGGATAGCGGAAGACCACGTCGCGGAACTCGATTCGGCCGAGCGGACCCGGAGCCTGCTCGACCGACACCGCGTCGCGCGCGTCGCCGATCGCCGGCACGAGATCGAGGTACTCGAAGATGCGGGCGAACAGCGCGGCCGAGGTCTGCAGATCGAGCGACACGCGCATGAGGCCCATGAGCGGCATGAGCAGCCGGGCCTGCACCGTGGTGAACGCGACCACCGTGCCGGCGGTGATGGCGTCGGTGCCGCCGACGATGAAGTACCCCGAGACGAGGTAGATCACGGCCGGCACGCTCGACATCAGCACCTGGACGACGGCGAAGAAGCCCTGCCCGCTCATCGCCCGCCGCACCTGCAGACGCACCTGGTTGCGGTTCTCGTCCGCGTAGCGGGCCGACTCGGTGCGCTGCCGGTTGAACGACTTCGACAGCAGGATCCCCGACACGCTGAGCGTCTCCTGCGTGATCGAGGTCAGCTCCGAGAGCGACTCCTGGGTCTCGCCGGCGATCCGTGCCCGCACCTGCCCCACCCGCCGCTGCACGATGACGAGGATCGGCATCAGGATCACGGCGATGATCGTCAGCCGCCAGTCGATCAGGATCATCGCCACCAGTGACGCGACCACGGTCACGGTGTTGCCCAGGATGCTCGTGACGGTGTTCGTGAGCACGCCGGAGACTCCGCCGACGTCGTTCTGGAGCCGGGACTGGATGACGCCGGTCTTGGTCCGCGTGAAGAAGCCCAGCTCCATCGCCTGCAGGTGGTCGAACAGCGTCACCCGCAGGTCGCCGGTGACACGGTTGCCGACCGTCGAGGTGAGCCACGTCTGGAGGACGCCGAGCGCGGCCGACAGCAGGAACAACCCGATCATGAGCCCCACCAGGCGCCACAGCAAGGGGATGTCGGGCGAGGACCCGTCGACCGGGAAGAGTGCGTCGTCGAAGATGCGCTGAACGAGCAGCGGCGGGATCACCGCGATGCCGGCGCCGACGACCACGAGCACGCCGGTGATCGCGATCGACCATCGGTAGGGGCGGAACAGCGCGACGACGCGGCGCCCGAGGTCCGGGATCTTCGGCGCCTCGGCGTTCAGCCGCCGCTGGGCCTCGTTGTCGACCGGACGAAAACCGGGGTGACCGCCGCCTCCGCCGCCTCCCCCGCGCATGCTCATATCCGCCAGCCTAACGACCGGCGCCGACGCTAGGCTGACCGCATGACCGCCACCTCCGACTCACCCGAACATGTGACTCCGGCCCACGACGGCAGCGATCTCGCCGCCCTGCGCGAGGAGATCGACGCCCTTCAGGCGATCCCGCACGAGGAGCTCATGAACCCGCTGCCGAAGAACGTCGAGGATCGCGAGCCCGCACCGCACTCCACCGACGCCATCGGCTCGGAGAAGTGGGACGAGCCGGCCGATCAGGAGACCCTGGAGGACTGACCCGGCCTTTTCACGCCGTGTTCCCCTGATTCGGGAATGCGACGTCGGACGGGGTGGTTATCGTGGAGGCTTGCCATCCTCGGGTGGCCCTTTGCTGTCCATCCGAGCCTCGAGGAGACGCCCTATGGCCGCCATCGACACCACCCCCGGCACCGGCAGCATCCCCGCCGTCTCAGCGCGGAGTACGGGGTCTCCGCTCACACTCGGGGCGAAAGAGAGCCGCGTCATCTGGCTGCTGCTCGCCGCCGCGTTCGTGGCCATCCTCAACGAGACCACGATGGGCGTCGCGATCCCCGACCTCATCGACGATCTCGGCATCACCGCGCTGGCGGCACAGTGGCTCACGACCGCGTTCATGCTGACGATGGCGGTCGTCATCCCGATCACGGGCTTCCTGCTGCGCCGATTCACCACGCGGACCATGTTCGTCGCCGCGATGGGCCTGTTCTCGACCGGCACGCTCATCGCCTTCCTCGCTCCAGGCTTCCCCGTTCTCCTCGTCGCGCGCGTCGTCCAGGCTTCCGGCACCGCGATCATGATGCCGCTGCTCATGACGACGATCATGACGGTCGTCCCCGCCGCGATCCGCGGCCGCATGATGGGCCGTGTCAGCATCGTCATCTCGCTCGCCCCGGCGATCGGGCCGACCTTGGCCGGTGCGCTGCTGAACGCGTTCGAGTGGCGCTGGATCTTCGGCGTCGTACTGCCGATCGCCCTCGTCGCGCTCTTCGTCGGCGCCCGGTGGATCCACAACCTCGGCGAGACGACGCACGCTCCGATCGACATCCCCTCCGTGATCCTGTCGGCCCTCGGATTCGGTGGCCTGGTGTTCGGCCTGAGCCAGCTCGGTGCCGGCGGTCACGGCGGTGGCGCCGAAGCGGCTGCTGCCAGCGCGACCTCGACCACGACGCTGGTCGTCTCGCTCGCGATCGGCGTCGTCGCGCTGGGCCTGTTCGGGTGGCGTCAGGTGCGGCTGCAGCGCAACGACGATGCGCTGCTCGACCTGCGCGTGTTCCGATCGTCGAACTTCTCGCTGTCGATCGCCCAGATGGCGATCATGTCGATGGCGTTCTTCGGCGCCATCACCGTGGTGCCGCTGTACCTGCAGCGCGTGCTCGAGGTGGACCCGCTGCAGACCGGTCTCGTGGTGCTGCCCGGCGCGCTCGTGATGGGACTTCTCGGCCCGGTCATCGGCCGGATCTACGACCGCTGGGGCACCACCGTGCTGCTGGTGCCGGGTGCCTTCATCACGAGCGGCACGCTGTGGTTCTTCACCACCTTCGGTTCCCAGACGCCGGTTCTCACGATCGCCATCGCGCAGACGGTCCTCTCGATCGGCCTCGCGCTGTCGTTCACGCCGCTGTTCACCGCGTCGCTCGGCTCGCTGCAGCCCAAGTTCTACTCGTACGGGTCGGCGATCGTCGGCACGATCCAGCAGGTCGCCGGCGCGGCAGGCATCGCGCTGATGTTCGGCGTCATGGCCGCGGCCTCGGCCACGGCCGCCGAATCCGGGGCGGACGCGATCGCCGCCGAGGCGGCGGGCACGCACGCGGCGTTCCTCATCGCAGCGATCCTGTCGCTGCCGCTGCTGGTCGGAGCCTTCCTCATCCGCAAGCCGGTCGACCAGCCGATGGGCGCGCCGATGGCGCACTGACGTCGCCTCAGCTCATCGCTGATGCCCCATCCTGTTCAGGGTGGGGCATCAGCATGTCCGGATGCCGGGATCGAGAAGGTGATTCCGTGCGGATGTCAGTGGTGGATGACGGCCTTCAGCGCGACCAGCACGGCGCCGAAGCCGGCCGTGACGACGGCACTGAGCAGACGCGGAATCCAATGCGTGCTCCAGCGGGCGACGGCGATCCACCCGAGGACGCCGAGGATGACCGTGTCGACGATCAGCGCCGTCCAGATGGACGTCGTGTCGTCGATCACCTCGGTGGTGCCCAGCAGGAGGATGACCAGCGGCGGGACGGCTGCCACCAGCATCCCTGCGAAATGCCGCGCGGATGCGCCGATGCTCGCTCGCAGCCCCGCGTGCCCGTCGGTCATCGCCAGACGCGCCAGCACTCCCGCATAGACGTGGGCGAGGTAGAAGACGATGACGGTGACGACGACGGTCACCAGGGCGTTGATGGATGTTCCGACGATCGAGCCGCTGACGACGATCATCCCCGAGACGAGGATGAGGCCGTAGACGGCTTCCTCGGTCATGAGGATCCGCGCCACCGAGGGCGAGGCGATCGGCTGGCCGTCGCTCATGAGAGGATCGACGGCCCGGTGACGCGGCGACTCGTCAGTCAACGCCGCAGCTGGAGCCGCCGCAGCAGGATCCCGCCGACTCGACCACCGTGAGGAGGTTCTTCTCGTCCGAGACGGGCTGAAGGGCGGCGGGGGTCGGAAGCTGCTGCGTCGTCATGCTGACCATGCTACGCGCGGACGCGGCTGCGGGCGTCGACCGCAGCCTCAGAGCGCTTCTCCGTCGGTCTGGCAGGTCGGGCAGTACTGCGCAGAAGCTCCCGAGAAGGTGACGTCGCGGATCGTGCCACCGCATACGGGGCAGGCCTCGCCGGCTCGCCCGTGCACGCGCATCGCCGCCACCTTGGCCGCCTTGAGCTCATCGATCGGGACGCCCTGGCAGGCGGCGATCGCATCCCGCACGGTCGACACCGTCGCGTCGTAGAGTCGTGCTCGCTCATCCTCTGTCAGAGTCGCGGCATGCGCGACCGGCGAGATCCGGGCGAGATGCAGGATCTCGTCCGAGTACGCGTTGCCGATGCCCGCGATCGACTCCTGCTCCTGCAGGATCGCCTTGATCTGCTTGCGCCGACCCCCGACCGCGGCCTCGAACACGTCCCGCGTGAACGATGGGTCAGCGGGGTCGGGCCCGAGCCTCGCGATCGCGGGCACCTCACGCGCGTCGTCGACCACGAAGAGTCCCAGCGAGACCCAGGTTCCGGCGTCGGTCACCGCCATCGTCGCGTCGCCCGACAACTCGAATTCCGCAAGCGCCGGCGGCTGCTCGGGATTCGACTCGACCGCCGCATCGCCCGCGTCCGTGCCGATCGCCGCATCCCACCGCATCCAGCCGTGACGGCCGAGTGAGACGACGAGGCTGCGGCCGTCGAGAGTCAGCTCGATGTGCTTGCCGTGACGTCTGGCGCCGGTGAACGACGCTCCCACAAGCGAGGACGGCGGTGCGGCGCGGGTCTTGATCACGCGGAACTCGAGGACGTCGACGCTCCGGGCCTCCCGCCCGGACACCTCTCCGTCGAGGAACCGGGCGAGAGCTTCGACCTCGGGGGACTCTGGCATGCGGCCATCATTCCACCCGGCGGGGACAGGCCGACAGAGCGAGGGTCAGGCGTGGGCGGGCGGGCGGTGCGGGATCGGCTCGGGCTTGAATGCGCCGCCGGTTCGGGAGCGCTTCAGCATGCGGGAGGCGGCACGGAACACGGTTTCGAGCGACGGATAGCGGGCGGTTCCGAAGCCGATCGAAACCCAGACCACTTCGTACATCCCGGAGTCGAGCAGCTCGACGTAGGCGATGAGGCTGGCGGCGTCGGTGCGCGCGACGCTGCGGTCGCAGAGGCGCCACGATTTGTCTGCCAGTGGTATGAGGGCGAGTCGGTTGCTGTCGGTGCGGTACATGTCTGCCTCCTGTGCAGGGGTCACTCGTGCCGGTCGGCGGGCATCGGCAGGGCGCGTTCGAAACGGCGGCGGTCAGCCGTCTTCTTCGCACCCGGGTGGCCGTCGTGCTCGTCGGTTCCTCGGCGGGGGTCGGGGGTGCGCGATGCGTCGTCGCCGTGATCGGTCGGCGCGACGGTGTGTCGTCCCGATCCGGTGGCACTCATCGAACGAACCTCCTCTGTCGAGGATGGCCTACTGACGGATCGGGGCCGCGGGGGTTGACACCCTGCAGATCCGCAGTTACGCGGGTCCGTGTGGGCCCGGCGTCGAGGCCGGTCCTGCGTCAGGACTACGCCCGCCATCGCACAGTGTCAACCCCCTGCGCGGCGTGCGCAGCGCCTCCTTAGCGTCGGGAGCGCAACCACGGAACCTCACGGAAGGAGCGACCCATGACCGTCGCGAGGGAGATCATGACACCCGACCCGCAGTGCGTCGGCGAGAACGAGACGCTGGTGGACGCCGCCAGGATGATGGCATCGCTGGATGTCGGCGCGCTGCCGATCTGCGGGGAGGACAAGCGGCTGAAGGGCATGATCACCGACCGAGACATCGTCGTGAAGTGCCTGGCGCAGGGCGGCGACCCGTCGACGACGACGGCGGGATCCCTCGGCCAGGGCAAGCCCGTCACGATCGGTGCCGACGACAGTGCCGAAGAAGCCCTCGAGACGATGAAGCGCCATCAGGTGCGTCGCCTTCCCGTCATCGACGGCCACGATCTCGTCGGCATCATCAGCCAAGCCGACGTGGCGCTCTCCCTGACCGAAGCCGAGACCGGGCGGACCGTCGCCGAGATCTCTGAGGAGTGAGCGACGAGCCCACTCCCGCCGGGTGACTGGCGGGTCGCCCCCGCGCGGCGCCGGCTCTGGAAACCGGCGCCGCACTCACCTCCGGTCGTCGACCCGCTTTCTGATGCCGTCGAGCAGGCCGTTCCTCGCTCGGGCCAGGAAGGTGCTCTGGTCCTTCCCGATGTGATGCAGGAAGATCTCGTCGGCGCCGGTCACCGACGCGAGTTCGGCGAGACGTTCGGCCGCGTCGTCGTCGTCCGTCACGATCATCGCGCCGCGCTCGAGGGCCGCACGGTCGGAGGTGTCCGCCAGCCGGTCGAACTCCTCCGGCTGCTCCACCTCCCACATCACGTCGGCGGGAGCGGTGGCGTGTCGCCACTGGTCCTTCACGATCTCCAGGGCCTCGTTCTCGGTCTCTGCGACGCAGACGTGAACCTGCACCGCGCAGGGGCCGGTGCCCCCGGCATCCCGGTACGCATCCAGCACGCCGCGGACGGTCTGCGGATCGTGCCCCACCGTGATCAGTCCCTGCGCCCAATCCGCAGCCCAGGCGGCGGTCGGCGCCGAGGCGGCGGCCGCGCGGAACGGGGGCGGGTTCTGCGGCAGGCTCCACAATCGCGCGTCGTGGACGCGGAAGTGGCCGTCGTGGTCGACCCGCTCCCCTGCGATCAGCCGGCGCATGACCGCGACCGCCTGCAGGAGGCGTTCCATGCGCTCTTCCTTCGGCGGCCACGGATCGCCGGTGACATGCTCGTTGAGCGCCTCGCCGCTGCCGAGCGCGGGCCAGAAGCGGTCCGGGAACATCTCGCCGAGCGTCGCGATCGCCTGCGCGGCGATCACCGGATGGTAGCGCTGCCCGGGAGCGGTCACGGTGCCGAACGGGAACGACGTGGTCGCAAGCGCCGCACCCAGCCAGCTCCAGGAGTATCCGGACTCGCCCTGGGCCATCCCCCACGGTGCGAGGTGGTCCGAGCACATGGCGGCGTCGAAGCCGGACCGCTCCGCCTCCTGCACATCTGCCAGAAGCTGGGAGGGCGGGAGCTGCTCGTGCGAAGCATGGAAGCCGAGGATCACCATGATCCCAGCCTGCGGACAATGGGCCGGTTCTCACACCGCGTTGCTCAGGCCGCCCGATCGTGGTACTCGGACACCGAGCTGTTCCCGATTACCCGCGCGCCGCGGCACTTCTCCGGCGCGGTCCGGTGATGTTCGGAGTAGCGTGGAGCACGATCTGCCATGACGGAAGCATTCATCACCACGCTCGAAGAGCTCGAGCGATCGGCCGACCGCCCCGATCGCTTCAGTTCGTCGTTCGTTCGAGTCCTCCCGATCACCGGCGCCGCCGTCTCCACGGTGGGACGCGTGCTGGGTAGCGAGACGGTGTCGGCGACCGACGATGTCGCCGCGCATCTGGACGAGCTGCAGTTCGATCTCGGCGAAGGTCCGTGCTGGGACGTCGTCGGAGGAGCCGCGTTCGTCGCGGAGCCTGATTTCCGGACCAACGGTGCACGGCGCTGGCCGAGCCTCGTGGCCGCGACCGACAGGGATGACGTCACGTCGATGTTCGCCCTCCCGCTCGCCGTCGGCGATCTTCGATTCGGCGCCGTCGACCTCTACTCGCGGCGCCGCATGCTCCTCGATGACCGTCACATCCAGCAGGCGACGGCGATGGCCGAGGTCATCGGACGCCACGTCCTCCGCGATGCGCTGACGAACATCGACATCGACGGCGACAGTCAGGTGAAGCCCTACTCCCGGCGCGTCGTGCATCAGGCGACCGGCGTCGTGCTCGCCCAGCTGGACCTGACCCCGGACGACGCACTGCTCGTGATCCAGGCCCACGCCTTCGCGAGCGGCCACAGCATGATGCAGGTCGCGAAGGACGTGGTCGAGGGACGACTCCGCTTCGTCCGTCAGTCCACGGGGATCGAGGCGACGCGATGACCGCTTCCACCCGCGAGGCTCGACTTCTCGAGACGTTCGCGGTGCTGGCCGACACCCTCGTGGACGACTACGACGTCGTGGATCTGCTGCAGACGCTGGTCGACGCTTGCCGCGATCTTCTCGACACGACGGATGCCGGCATCCTGCTCGCCGATCCGGAAGGCTCGCTCGAACTCATCAGCTCCACCAGCGAGGCCGCCGATCTCGTTGAGGTCATGCAGGTCGGCGCGGAGTCCGGACCCTGCATCGAGTCCTTCCGCAGCGGGAAGCATGTATCGCTGCCTGATGTCGCGCACGCTCCTCCGGAGTGGAGCGACTTTCGGCGTACCGCCCTGGAGAACGGATTCGCCGCCGTCGAGGCGATTCCCATGCGCCTGCGCGACGTCACGATCGGCACGCTCAACCTGCTGCGGTCGGACCCGGGATCGCCGCCGGCCGACGACTTGGCCGCAGCGCGGGCCTTCGCGGATGTCGCCACGATCGGCATCCTCCATGAGCGGACGGTGCGCGAATCGGAGGTCCTGTCGGCGCAGCTGCAGCTCGCGCTCAACAGTCGTGTGGTCATCGAGCAGGCGAAGGGTGTGGTCTCGTTCACCGCGGGTGTCCCCATCGATGCCGCGTTCAGCCTCATCCGCAGCTATGCGCGGCAGCATGGACTGCGCCTCAGCGATGTCGCCGCGCGTGTGGTGCGGCGCGAACTGCGACTCGCTCCCGAACCGTCCTGACCGGCCGAATTCAGCGATCTCCCGGGTGCGGAGTCGGCGACCGTCGACTACCCTGGGTTTCCTACCCCAGACCCCGGTAGCCGCCGATCAGTCGCACACGTTTGGGGTTTTCCGTGAAGATGTTGATCACCGAGGTCGGGTCGTACCTCACCGGCGACGCCATCGCCGATGCTGTCTTCGACTACTGGCTGGCTTTGACCCGAGAGCACCGGGCCGACGTCGTGCGGGTGCCGATCATGACGATCGACGGGGAACGGTCCTACGTCTCCCTCACCATCGGATGGATGACCTCGCTTGCGGCGGTCGACCGCGATGACATGGCCGACCTCGAAGACGACGAGGCCGTCCGCGTGCTCGCCGCCAAGACCCGCGGTCTCCACCCGAGTGGCGACCGCTCGATGCAGCCGTCCGACGTGGCAGACATGTCGCTGGGCCTCCTGATGTAGCGCGAATCCTGTCGAGCGATCCTCGAACGTCGTGCTCGCGGGGTCATTGACGGCTCTGCCCGCAGTTGGGATGCTGACCAGGTCACGTCCGGCCCCGGGGATGAAGGTGATCACTGTGACGATCTCGACTCGTGCTGCTCAGGCGAAGGCCGCCGTCGACGTGGTGACGACGTTCTTCGGCCGCATCCAGGCACTGGCGAGTGACCCTCGCGCCCTCGATCTCACATTCGGCAACCCGCACGAGATGGCCCTCCCCGGGCTGTCGGGGGCGATCCGCGCTCAGGTCGAGCCGCAGTCGGTCGACTGGTTCGCGTACAAGACGAGCGAGCGCCGCGCGCAGGAAGCGGTCGCTGCGGGGCTCACCGCCGAGCTCGGGCTGCCGTTCGAGCCCGAAGACGTCGCGATGACGCAGGGTGCGTTCGGGGCGATCCAGCTTGCGCTGGCGCTCCTGACGGATGCCGGCGACGAGGTCGTCCTCCCGGTTCCGGGCTGGTTCTGCTACGAGCCGATGCTGCATGCCACGGATCTCGTTCCGGTGCGCGCGTTCCTCGAGCCTGTCACCTTCGACCTGGACGTCGGGGCGATCGCGCAGGCGATCACACCCCGCACGAGGATCGTGATCGTCAACTCCCCAGCCAACCCGACCGGTCGGGTCTATTCGAAGGAGAAGTGGGACGCGCTCGGCGAGGTGCTCGACCAGGCCTCGCGCACCCACGGGCGCCGCATCTGGCTCCTCTCCGACGAGCCGTACCGGCGCATCCGCTTCGACGATGTGGCCTTCGCCAGCCCGGCTGAGTCGTACCCGTGGACGGTGATCGACTACAGCTTCGGAAAGGTGCTGCTGGCGCCCGGACAGCGGCTGGGCTATCTCGCGCTCTCCCCCGCCATCCCCGCCGCCGAGCGAGACGAGCTGCGAGCGGCCCTCATGCCGCTCGGGCTCGCGATCGGCTGGGGCTTCCCGGATGCGGTCATGCAGTACTCGGTCCCCGAGCTGGAGACGCTGACGATCGACATGGCGGAGCTGACACGGAAGCGGGATCGGCTCTACGGCGCGCTGGCGGACGCAGGGCTGGAAGTCACCCGCCCCGAGGGGACCTTCTACCTGTGGGGTCGCGCGCCCGGGGGCGATGCGATCGCGTTCTGCGACGCGCTCGCGCGACGCGGCGTCTATGTGATGCCGGGCACCCTCTTCGACCAGCCCCACCACTTCCGCATCTCGCTGACCGCGACGATGCCGATGATCGACGAGGCGCTCCCCCACCTCCTCCAGGTAGCCGACGAACTCACGGCAAGGGCGACGTCCGCTCCTCCAGCGGGATCCTGAGATCTCGCGCAGACGGAAGCGCGGTACGTTCGATTCACCGAACGAAAGGCTTCCGTGGACCTCACTCTGCTCGAGCGCTTCGTCGCCGTCGTCGACGCCGGCGTGCACGTCCCGCGTGCCGCAGACGCCCTCGGCGTTCCGCTCGCCTCCCTGCACACCTCCCTCGACAAGCTCGAGAGCGAGGTGGGTCACCCCCTCTTCACCCGCGCGAAGGCGGGATGGACACTCACTCCTGCGGGCGTCCTCCTCCTGACGGAGGCCAGGCGACGGATCGCCGCCGCGCCGGCCTCGGCGCCGAAGCCCAAGGTTCCGGCGGGCGGCAAGGCGAAGGCGTCCAAGGGCAAGGGTCGCGCGCCGGTGGTCAAGGGTCAGCCGAAGCCCTTCAAGAAGCGGCAGGGCCGATAGCAGTCGACGCTCGGTGCCGGCGCCGCCCAGAGAGGCTGACGCGCCCGGCTGTCAACCCCCGCGGTTCCCGCTTGCGGCTAGGGGATCCTGGGACGGACGCCGAGGAGGAATGATGTCCGACCCGAACCGAGATGCGCACGGGCCCATGAAGCTTCCCGACGAGCAGCCGACTCCGGACCCGACCGACCTGAGCAACCAGGCAGCGCTGCAGACGGGAGCCACCTCCCGGTGGCTCGTACCGGCGGGCGTGCTCGCTGCCGTCGCCGTCGTGCTCTACTGCTTCGCGTTCCAGATCCAGATCGTGCTGCCGGTCGTCGGCATCGTCTACGTCGTCGTGATGTGGGTCGTGATGCTCCTGGCGTCCCGTCGAGCGGGCAGCGACCGGGTGGCGGTCAACCGCCGGCTGGCGTGGCTCATGGGGGCCATGGCCGCAGGTGCGCTCGTGGTGGCCATCGGGATCTACATCGTCGAGTCGATGCGCCTGCCCTGGACCTGAGCCGCGGTCGCGCGAGTCAATCCCAGTCGAGGTACTCCTCGATGAGAACCGCGGTCTCGATCGGGTGTGTCAGGGGGAACAGGTGACCCGCGTCGCGGAGGGTCGTCACACTCGCGCGCTCGGGGGCGGTCGACTGCAGGAGGTCTCCCTGGACCGGCGGTGTGACCTCATCTTCGGCGCCCTGGATGATCAGCACGGGGATCGCCGGCGGAAGGGGGATCTCCTGCTCCTGCACACCGAGCAGCAGCAGACCGTTCAGCCGGCCGGCGTGCTCCGCCCCGAATGCGCGGGCCACGGTTCCGCCGAGGCCATGACCGCCGATCCAGGTGCCGCTGAGACCCAGGTGGTCGAGAACATCGGCGACGTCGCCCACACGGTCATCGAGGGTCACTTCGCCCGACGACGCCCCGGCCGCATCCCGGGATCCGATCCGCACGACGCGGAAGCCCGCCTCCTCGGCGAGATAGTGCCCGACCACCGCCAGGGCATCGCGCTCGAGACCAGGCTCCGGGATCAACACGAGGGTGACGGGACCCTCACCCTCATCGACGTAGGCGATCGCACGGCGATCCGGCTCGAAGATCTGGGTTTCGGTCACTCTCTCGAGTCCTCTCGCCTGCGTGTGTCTCGGTGTCCCCGCGTCCGCCGGCCATGCCTGAACCGACTCGACGACTTTCCATCCTCGCCGTCATCGGTTCCGAACTCAAATCTCTCCACCCGGCGCGGGGTCGGCGCTATTTCAGCGGATCATGGCCCCAGTTCATGAGCGAATAGCGCCAGGGGGTCTCTTTCACGTCGCCGTCCGGACGTTGAGCGCTATGACGCGCGACGTAGCCGTTCACCTTCTTCATGTGGCCGTAGTCAGCCTCCGTGAGGTCGGCCTTCTTCGTTCGCAGCAGCTTCACGATGCGGCGTCCCGATTCGTGGCCGACGGACTCACCGCCGCCGTCCTTCTGCCCGACCGACCGGGATTCGTCGGTGTCGAGCCACTCCTCGAGTTCGCCAGCCGTCATGTTCACAGCGCGGTCGAAGTCCTTCGCGATCTCTTCCTGGTCGTCATCAGCCATCCGACGAGCCTCATGGACCGGAACCGATACGAACAGGGGGTTGCGAGAAGAGGGCGGACGCGTCAGGGAGCACGCGAGGTGAGGAGCGGCTGCAGGTGCGACAGCGACGGTCGGCCACCGAGGCGCGTCACGGTCGAGGCGGCTGCTGCCGCCGCGAAGTCGCCGGCGCGCTGGGCACTCCAGCTTCGTGCGAGCGCCCGCACCAGGCCGACGAAGAAGGCGTCGCCGGCGCCCGTGCGGTCGACGACATCGCCCCCATGCGGCAGGAAGCGCATGCCGGACCGGGATCCGATGAGATCCCCCTGGCCCGGTACCTCCAGGGCGACCACCGACGGTCCGCGGTTCAGCAGGTCGGCGCACGCCGCCCGGGCACGATGCTCGTCGGCGATCGGGAATCCGACGAGCGCCTCGGCCTCGGTGGCATCCGCGCGAAGGGTGTCAGCGAGGGCGACGAGCCTCTCAGCCAGTTCCGGTTCCGGAGCACCGTCGAGTGCGACCCGTGCCCCGTGCGCGCGTGCCGCCTCTGCCGCGTGCAACAGCACCCGAGCCGGCTGCTGAGCCTGCAGACACACCGTTCCGGCGCGCCGCACATGATCTTCGGCGGCGTCGGCATCGTGCTGCGTCACCAGCGAGGATGGCGGCACATGCTCGAGCAGCAGACGCTCTCCGGACCGATCGACGACATCCACCAGGACCGCAGAGGCCCCTCGCCGAGCGACTCCGCACACATCGATCCCGTCGTCGATCGCGGCATCCCGCAGCATCCCGCCGATCGAATCGGCGCCCACTGCGCCCACCAGCGCCACCTGGGCTCCGAGCTGCCGAAGCCCGACGGCCTGATTCGCGCCCTTGCCGCCGAGCAGCCATCTGCTGTCGGTCACCCGGAACGAGGAGCCGATGACCGGAGTGCGATCGAGCCGCATCGCGAGATCCTGACCGATCTGACCGAAGACGACGAAGCGGTCTTCTCTCTCGCTCATCCGACCTCCGGGCTCGAGCCGCTCTCCAGCGCTACGGTACTCGCCTCGACTCCCGACGAATCACCGGGCGATAGGCCGCGTCAGACGTTGAAGCGGAACTCGACGACGTCGCCGTCCTGCATGACGTAGTCCTTGCCCTCGAGGCGGGCCTTCCCCTTCGCGCGGGCCTCGACGACCGAGCCGGTCGCGACGAGGTCGTCGAACGAGATGACCTCGGCCTTGATGAAGCCCTTCTCGAAGTCGGTGTGGATGACACCCGCGGCCTGCGGTGCCTTCCAGCCCTTGCCGATCGTCCAGGCACGGGCCTCCTTGGGCCCGGCGGTCAGGTACGTCTGCAGACCCAGCGTGTCGAAGCCGATGCGGGCCAGCTGGTCCAGGCCCGACTCGTCCTGCCCGGTCGACGCCAGCAGCTCGGCGGCATCCTCCGGGTCGAGGTCGATCAGCTCCGACTCGATCTTGGCGTCGAGGAACACGGCCTGCGCCGGTGCCACCAGAGCGGCGAGCGCGGCTTTGCGGTCGGCATCCGTCAGGACCGCCTCGTCTACGTTGAAAACGAAGATGAAAGGCTTCGCCGTCAGCAGGCCGAGTTCGCGGATCGGGGCGAGATCGATGCCCGACGCCGACAGCAGCTCCCCGCGCTGCAGTGCATCCTGCGCGGCCTGCGCGGTCGCCAGCACGTTCGGGTCGAGCTTCCTGCCCTTGACCTCTTTCTCATAGCGCGTGATCGCCTTCTCGAGGGTCTGGAGGTCGGCGAGCTGCAGCTCGGCGTTGATCGTCTCCATGTCGCTCTGCGGATTCACCGCGCCCTCGACGTGCACGACGTCGTCGTCGTCGAAACCGCGCACGACCTGGGCGATGGCGTCGGCTTCACGGATGTTCGCGAGGAACTGGTTGCCCAGCCCCTCCCCTTCGCTCGCACCGCGCACGATGCCGGCGATGTCGACGAACGACACCGCCGCCGGCAGGATGCGCTCCGAGTGGAAGATCTCGGCGAGCGTCGCGAGTCGCGGGTCCGGCAGGTTGACCACCCCGACGTTGGGCTCGATCGTCGCGAACGGGTAGTTCGCCGCGAGCACCTGGTTCTTGGTCAGGGCATTGAAGAGGGTCGACTTGCCGACGTTCGGGAGACCGACGATTCCGATGGTGAGAGCCACGGGCATCGAGTCTACGTGCCGACGGGGTCGCGCCTTTCTCGGGCCCCGCCTCGCCGCTACGGACGGATGCCGCGGAACGCGTGCGTCAGATACGGAAGGTCGACCACCTCGGCCCCGCTCTCGTCCACCCGCCGATTCGCGTCGAACAGGTCGCCCACGGCCCCCAGCACGCGGGCGCGATCCTCGCTCGAAGCCGTGATCACATAGCTGCGGGACGAGACCATCTGCACCAGCCCCTCGCGGTCGAGGGTGCGGGTCCACGACCACGTGCGGTTCTCGAGTGGCCCCAGCGGCGCCTCGACCGTGGGTCCGTCCTCGGCGATCATCTGCTCGGCGTGACTGCCGTGCATCGCCGCGGTGAGCTGCGCGACCCAGGGTTCGGCGTCGTCCCGGATGTTCCACACGAGTCCGAGCACGCCGCCCGAGCGCAGCACACGGCCCACCTCCGCCGATGCCACCGCCGGATCGACCCAGTGCCAGGCCTGGCCGAGCAGCACGGCGTCGAGCGAGGCGTCCGGCAGCGGCATCCGCTCGGCCGTTCCGGCGAAGGTGGGCACTCCGTGCACGCTCGCCCGCAGGGCCACGAGCATCTCGGCGTCGGGGTCGATCGCCACGACCTCTGCACCGGCCTCGACGATGGTGCGCGTGAGCTTGCCGGTTCCGGCTCCCACGTCGGCGACCCGGAGCGCGCGGCCGGGGTGCTGGACGGGCGCGAGCATCCAATCGACGGCCTCTCGTGGGTAGTCCGGCCGACCCGCCTCGTACGCGGCGGCGACGGATCCGAACGACCTCGACATCTCTTCGCGGCTGGCCATGCCCCGAGCCTATGACGACGTCCGCCGGGGGCGGCACGCACCGGATGCCGTCGGGTGTCGATGGAGCGGCTTCGCGGCGCGCCTCGGGCGACACGCCGAGGCGCCGGGCGAGTCTGTGGACGTGCCTCTGGACTTCACCGCGATCGACTTCGAGACGGCGAACTCCAGCAGCGCCTCGGCGTGCGCTGTGGGGCTGGTCCGGGTGCGAGGCGGCGAAGTTGTCGACAAGACCGGATGGCTCATCCGGCCGCCCGCCGGGCACGATGTCTTCTTCGAGCTGAACACCCGCATCCACGGCATCCGCGCGGAAGACGTCAGGCACGCGGCCACGTGGACCCGGCAGCTCGTCGATCTCGCCGCCTTCGCCGGCGACGACGTCCTGGTCGCACACAACGCGGGCTTCGACATGGCCGTCCTCAAGCGCGCGTGCGAAGCGACAGGCGACGACTGCCCGCCCTACCGCTACGCGTGCAGCCTGCAGGTGGCCCGCAAGGTCTACTCGCTCGAGTCGTACCGCCTTCCCTTCGTGGCGGCAGAGGCGGGCTTCCCCGACTTCCCGCACCACAACGCCACCGCCGACGCCCTGGCGTGCGCGCACGTGATGGTCGATGCCGCCCGCCGCCTCGGTGTCGACGACATCGACGCCTTGGCCGGGGCCGCCGGGGTGCGGGTGTCGCAGATCACCGTCACGGAGCCACCGGTGGTCACGTTCGCCGTGGCGTGATTCGGATGCCGCGGATGGCGGGCGGGCGCGGGACGCAGGTCGGCCGGAACGATCCACGACCGAGGGGCGGGCGCGGTGCCGGCGGATGTCGGTAGCCTCGGGCACGCTGGAGCCATGGACGCACTCCTCCTCCCGGTGATCGCCATCGCGACGCTCCTCCTCGGAGCGCTGGCGGGCTGGACCGCCGGCGTGGCGCGAGGTACGTCGCGCGCCGCCCGCGAGCTCTCCGGCCTGCACAGCCGGCTGGCCGCATCGGAGGCGGCCGGCCAGGCGGTCCAGGCACAGCTGGACCATCAGCACGCGCTGTACCGCGAGTTCGTCGCGCAGGCTCGCAGCGACCAGGCGGCACGCGAAGAGCGCGAGCGCCGTGAGCAGTCCGTCCTCCGCGCCCTCGCGCCCGTGCAGGAGACTCTCGCGGCGATGCACGCCAAGGTCGACGATCTCGAGCGCGACCGCCATACCCAGTTCGGCACGCTCGCCGAGCAGCTCCGTCGAGCCCACGAGTCCGACGAGGCGCTGCGAGCGACGACCGAGTCCCTCGCCGGTGCGCTCCGCTCGGGCGCGACGCGCGGCGTCTGGGGTGAGACACAGCTCCGACGCGTTGTCGAGGCGGCCGGACTGACCCAGCACGTCGACTTCGACCTGCAGGCATCGGTGCGTTCGGACGCCGGTGCCGGTCGCCCCGACATGGTGATCCGCCTTCCCGGCGACAAGGCGATCGCGGTGGACGCGAAGGTGCCGCTCGACGCCTACCTCGAGGCCAGCGCCATCCCCTTCACCGCCCAGGGAGCCGAGGCGGGGCGCCGCAGTGCGCTGCTCGACAAGCACGTCAAGGCGGTGCGGTCGCACGTCGACGCGCTCGCCCGCAAGACCTATTGGGCGGGGCTCTCGTCGAGCCCCGAGTTCGTGGTGTGCTTCGTGCCGAGCGAGTCGCTGCTGGCCGCGGCTCTCGAACAGGACCCCTCGCTGCTGGACTACGCCTTCGGCAAGAGGGTGGCGCTGGCCTCCCCCGTGAACCTCTGGGCCGTACTCAAGACGGTCGCCTACACGTGGACCCAGCAGGACGTCTCACAGGAGGCGCGCACGCTGTTCGAGCTGGGCAATCAGCTGTACGAGCGCCTCGGCTCGCTCGCCGCGCACGCGGACGATCTGCGCCGGGCGATCGAGCGCACCGTCGACAGCTACAACCGTTTCGCCGGATCGCTCGAGAGCCGAGTGCTGGTGAGCGCACGGAAGTTTCCCGGAATCGACGCCACGAAGCTCGACGCTCTCGGCCAGCCGGCACCGATCGAGAAGACTCCCCGCCGTCTCACCGCGCCCGAGCTCCTGGAGGAGACACTCGACCTGCTCGACGATCCGGACGCTGTCGAGGTGACGGCGGTCGCCGAACTCGGCGACGTCCGCGAGCGCATCTCGAGCGAAGAGATCACCGCACGGCTCGCTGCGCGACCGGAGGACTGAGGCTGGGAATCAGCCCGACGTGCCGGTCACGCGCCGCCCGGAACGAAGCTGAGAAGAAGGATCACGGCGGCGGAGACACCGACGAATGCGCCGATCATCCACCACGGGCTGAGTTCGTGACCCTCATCGCGGCGGACGCGCAGCAGCACGTCGGGCCGGCGGGCGGGGTCGACAGCGTTCTGCACGACCGCGATGGCGCCGGTCTGAGGTGAGGACTTGCCCACGGTGGCGGACATGCGACGAACCTCCTGGGGACGGGAAACAGCAGCTGTGTCTCCCTCGACACGCCTTCAAGTGTGCCAGAGATCCCGGCGAGGCCCCGTCACGAAACGGTCACACCTGTCTCAGCACTCGCAGCGGTCACAGCTGTCCCGGATCCGCGGCGATCCCCCTCACAACGCGGTGATCAGAGCCACTTCGAGACGAGGTGCTCCGACGAGATGCGGCGGAGGGTGCCCGAGGCTCCGCGGAGCACGACGCTCTCGGTGTAGACGTACCCGCCCTCTCGGCGCACGCCGGCGACGAGCTGCCCGTCCGTGACGCCGGTCGCAACGAAGATCGTGTTGCTGCCCGTGACGAGGTCGTCGGCCTCGTAGACGTGACCGTCGAGCTTGAGGCCGGCGTCGATCCCCTTCTGCTTCTCGTCGTCCTCACGGGGCCAGAGCCGTCCTTGGATGTGGCCGCCGAGCGCCTTGATGGCGCACGCCGTCACGATGCCCTCGGGGCTCCCCCCGATGCCGACGCACATGTCGGTGCGGGCGTTGTGGCGAGCGGCGTTGATGCCACCGGCGACGTCGCCATCGCTCATCAGGCGCGTCCCGGCGCCCGCCTCGCGGATCTCGGCGATGAGCTTCTCGTGGCGGGGACGGTGCAGCACCGACACCACGATCTCGTCGACAGGCTTGCCCAGCGCCTTGGCGAGCAGGCGGATGTTCTCGCCGATCGGCAGGCGGATGTCGACCACGCCTACACCGGCGGGACCGGTCACGAGTTTGTCCATGTAGAAGACGGTCGATGCGTCGAGCATCGTTCCGTGGTCCGACACCGCGATCACCGAGAGCGCATTGTTGCGACCTGCGGCGGTCAACGACGTCCCGTCGATCGGATCCACGGCGACGTCGGCCCGGGGGCCGCGGCCGTTGCCGACACGTTCGCCGTTGAAGAGCATCGGCGCTTCGTCCTTCTCGCCCTCGCCGATGACGATGGTGCCGTCGAAGTTGACCGTGGTGAAGAACGCCCGCATCGCGTCCACCGCCGCGCCGTCCGCCGCCTCTTTGTCGCCCCGGCCGATGAACGGCACCGCGCGAATCGCTGCGGCCTCCGTGGCACGGACCAGTTCGAGTGCGAGGTTGCGGTCGGGTTGAAGGGGACTCATGTCCGCGGTCAGGCTCACCATGGCGTCAGCCTAGCCAGCCTGCCCTGTCTCGAAGCCGACTTTCACCCACCGAGCCGTGAAGGAATCGCAATTCTTTCACCCACGTCAGAACCCCCTCGCTGACCCTGGAACCGACCCGCTGTCCGGTTCGTCCCGGCGTCACTCGTCCGGTCGAGGAATCGAGCCTTCGCTAGGCTCTTCCTGAAGACTTCGCACGACCCCACCCCGAGACCACGAATGAGGGAGCACTCATGCCCGTCGCCACTCCGGAGCAGTACGCCGACATGCTGGACCGCGCGAAGTCCGGTGGCTTCGCGTATCCCGCCATCAACGTCTCGAGCTCGCAGACGATCAATTCCGTCCTGCAGGGACTCACCGAGGCCGGTTCCGACGGGATCCTCCAGGTCACCACCGGCGGTGCCGACTACTTCGCCGGGCACACGGTCAAGGCGCGTGCCGCAGGTGCCCTCGCGTTCGCCCGCTTCGCCACCGAGGTGGCCAAGAACTACCCGATCACCGTGGCCCTTCACACCGACCACTGCCCGAAGGATGCCCTCCCCGGCTTCGTCCTCCCCCTCGTGGAGGCGTCGGAGGAAGAGGTGCGGGCCGGCCGCAACCCCATCTTCCAGTCGCACATGTGGGACGGCTCGGCGGTTCCCCTCGACGAGAACATCCAGATCGCCCAGGATCTCCTGCCCCGCATGAAAAACATCAACGCGATCCTCGAGGTGGAGATCGGCGTCGTCGGCGGCGAGGAGGACGGCGTCCAGCACGAGGGCTCGAACGAGGCGCTGTACACGACCGTCGCCGACGTCACGAAGGCGGTCGAAGCGCTCGGACTCGGCGAGAACGGCCGCTACATCTCGGCTCTCACCTTCGGCAACGTCCACGGCGTCTACAAGCCCGGCAACGTGAAGCTGCGTCCTGAGCTCCTCGGCGAGATCCAGGAGGGCATCGCCGCCGCGTTCGGCACCGGGCCCAAGCCCCTCGATCTCGTCTTCCACGGCGGAAGCGGCTCGACCGACGACGAGATCGCCCTCGCCGTCGCCAACGGCGTCGTGAAGATGAACATCGACACCGACACGCAGTACGCCTTCACACGGTCGATCGCCGGGTACATGTTCTCGAACTACGAGGGCGTGCTGAAGGTCGACGGCGAGGTCGGCAACAAGAAGCAGTACGACCCGCGCGCCTGGGGCAAGGTCGCCGAGTCGGCGATGGCCGCGCGCGTCGTCGAGGCCACGCAGCAGCTCGGCTCACAGGGCAAGAGTCTGGGCGCCTGAGGAGAGGCGGGCACGATACAGCTCGCAAGAACGAGGGCTTCCCACGCTGCGCGTGGGGAGCCCTCGGCCGTCAGCGCATCGTGTCGAGCAGAGAGTCCCAGACCGCGGGGTCGTTCATCAGGGGGATGAACATGAGCGTTCCGGCGACGACGGTGAACACGATGCCTCCGACGAGCGGGATCCACCACGACAGCCGCCCGCGGCGCACGTTCCACCACGACACGGCCGCGACGAGGAACCACCCGACGGCGAGCACGATCGCAGCGGCGATCCCCCACGGCCGCCCGGCCGCCGGATCGGAGAGCTCGGCGTCGGCTCCGAGGAGCGAGAACAGCGTGTCGGCGTAGGAGCCGTAGTCCAGGAACGCGGGGAACGACGCTATGACGTTCACCAGTCCGTAGGCCAGCAGCGCGAACGTCACGATGCGGTCGACCGCCCTGGACCTGGTGGGTGCGGCCGGCTCGGCGGCGCGGGCGACGGCAGCCGGGGCGACAGGCGCCTCTTCGATCGGAGCACGGCCGGTGTCGAGCGCCGCGGTCACGTCGGGCTGGCGGATGCGCGCGCGCTGCTCCTCGGGCGTCGCGTACTCCCCGTACTGCGGTCGGGGCCGCGGCGGCTCGGAGCTGTGGGGCCGCGGTCCGGATGATTCGGCGCCGTGCGGGTGGGACCGCTGCTCCGGGACTGCGGCATCGGTCATGCGCGCGTCCGTCCACCGAGGGCGCGGTCGTCGCGCTTGCCCGCGGCATCCGTCCGCAGCTCCTTCGGGAGCGAGAACTGAAGGTCCTCCTCGGCGGTGCGCACCTCTTCGACGTCGCGGAAGCCGGCGTTCGAGAGGTCTCGCAGCACCTCCTGCACGAGGACATCGGGCACCGACGCGCCGCTGGTGATGCCGACGGTCTCGACGCCGTCGAGCCAGGCCTGCTCGATCTCGTCGGCGTAGTCGACACGGTAGGCGGCCTTCGCCCCGTACTCGAGCGCAACCTCGACGAGTCGCACGCTGTTGGACGAGTTCGCCGATCCCACGACGATCACCAGATCGGCATCCTTGGCGACCTTCTTGATGGCGACCTGGCGGTTCTGCGTGGCGTAGCAGATGTCGTCCGACGGCGGATCCTGCAGCTGCGGGAATCGCTCGCGCAGGCGGCGGACCGTCTCCATGGTCTCGTCCACCGAGAGCGTGGTCTGCGACAGCCACACGACCTTCGACGGATCGCGCACCTCGATGGTGGCCGCCTCGTCGGGAGAGTTCACGACGGTGACGTGATCGGGCGCCTCGCCTGCCGTGCCCTCGACCTCTTCGTGACCCTCGTGGCCGATGAGCAGGATCTCGAAGTCGTCGCGCGCGAAGCGCACCGCTTCGCGATGCACCTTGGTCACCAGAGGGCACGTCGCATCGATCGCGAGAAGGCCCCGATCGGATGCCGCGTTCACGACGGCGGGCGACACCCCGTGCGCGCTGAATACGACGTGGGCGCCCTCGGGAACCTCGTCGACCTCCTCGACGAAGATCGCGCCCTTGGCCTCGAGCTCGGTGACGACGTGGATATTGTGCACGATCTGCTTGCGCACGTACACCGGTGCGCCGAAGCGCTCGAGTGCCTTCTCTACGGCGATCACTGCGCGGTCCACACCGGCGCAGTAGCCGCGCGGCGAGGCGAGGAGCACCCGCTTGTGTCCGGAGACGGCGTTATCCTGGAGCGGTTCGCGCCGCCGCGGGATGCGCGGGACGGGCATGCTCACAGATCTCGTACCCAGGGTGCCGGTGCTCACCCCACGAGTCTACGGGCGGCCCCTGAACGCAGGCTCCGCGCGTCACGTACCCGCCGTCGACGGGATGAAAGGACCGCATGACGACCTTCCAGCCCGAGGTGCTCCCCGGAGAGCCGCCGCCCGCCGACTCGGTGAAGCCCCGCGACTCCACGCCCCAGGCGCCGACGTCGGTGGCTCGCCTGAACGACACCATCCGCGGCTTCATCCAGAACTGGGGCTCGGTTTGGGTCGAGGGTGAGATCACGGGATGGAACCAGCGCGGCGGAAACGTCTTCGGCCGTCTCAAAGACCTGGTCACCGATGCCACGATCTCGTTCCGCATCTGGTCGTCGACCCGCGACCGCCTGCCCGGTGACCTCAAGGTCGGCGACCACGTCATCGCCTGCGTCAAGGCCGACTACTTCAGCAAGACCGGCGACTTCAGCTTCGGAGTCTCGGCCATGCGCCACGTCGGCCTCGGTGACCAGCTGGAGCGCCTCGAGCGGCTGCGCGTGCAGCTGAGGTCTGAAGGCCTCTTCGACCCGGCGCGCAAGAAGCCGCTGCCGTTCCTCCCCCACGTCATCGGCCTCATCACCGGCGAGAACTCGGATGCCGAGAAAGACGTCCACCGCAACGCCGAGCTGCGCTGGCCACAGGTGCGGTTCCGCACCAAGTACGCGGCAGTGCAGGGCGACCGCTGCGTGCCGGAGACCATCGCGGCGCTGAAGGCGCTGGACGCCGCACCCGAGGTCGATGTCATCGTCATCGCCCGCGGCGGCGGCGACCCGCAGACCCTGCTCGGCTTCAGCGACGAGCGGCTGCTGCGGGCGGTGGCCGCGGCATCCACTCCCGTCGTCAGCGCCATCGGCCATGAGAACGATCACCCTCTCCTCGACCATGTGGCCGATCTCCGCGCCTCGACGCCGACCGATGCGGCCAAGCGCGTCGTTCCGGATGTCGCCGAGCAGCGTGCGGTCGTCGCGCAGCTCCGTTCACGCCTGACTTCGCGCCTCACCCACCGCGTCACCCATGACATCGCGCAGCTCGAGCAGCTCCGCTCACGCCCGGTACTGCGCACTCCCGAGACGCTGCTCACCTCCCGGGCGCACGAGATCGAGCTGCTGGTGGCGCGCGGGCGCGACCGGGTCGGCCGTGCGCTCGACGTGCAGGGTCGTCGCGCCGCCGAGCTGCGCGCCACCCTGCGCGCCCTCTCCCCCGCATCGACACTCGCCCGCGGCTACGCCATCGCGCACCTGGCCGACGGCGTCATCGTGCGGGACGCGGCGCAGGCTCCGGCATCCACCGCGGTCGTGGTGACGGTCGGCGAAGGCTCCTTCGCCGCCCGCTCCGAAGGCCCCATCGCCGAGGACGGCGCGGCCGGTTCGCATCGCACGAACCGGCAGGAGGACGAGGGCGGGACGCAGGGCCGGTCCCGCTCAGAAGTAGACTGGGAGCTATGACCGAGTCCAGCGGCGCCGTGACCGACGTCGCGTCGCTGTCATTCGAGCAGGCCCGCGACGAGCTCGTGCGCGTCGTCGCCGAACTCGAGCAGGGCGCACCGACCCTCGAGCACTCGCTCGCCCTCTGGGAGCGCGGCGAAGCCCTCGCGGCACGCTGCGAGGAGTGGCTGCTCGGCGCCAAGCGGCGTCTCGATGCCGCCCGCGGCACGTCGACCATGGACGCCGGCGAAGGCGGCGCGGCCTGATGGCGCGCGATCAGCGCGTCGTCGCCGAGCTCGGCCGCCCCGAGACACCGGACGAGACGGCGGCCCGGAAGGCGGAGTCGTCTCGCATCTACCGCTCGAGCCAGAACACCCGCAATCTCATCGCGGCGCTGCTGGCGACGCTGGCGGTGGTCATCGTGGTCATCTTCGCTGTGCCGCGCGGCACGCCGCCCGAGCGGGAGCCCATCGACGTCGCGGCCACCGCGGAGCGCATCTCCGCTTCGGAGGGCCGCACGGTCATCGCGCCGGCCATGTCGGATGACTGGACGGTCAATCGCGCGACGATCGAGGGCGACGGCTCGGTTCGGGCCTGGACCATCGTGTACGCCCCCTCGGACGAGGATGAGCGCGGGTTCCTGCGCATCGCGCAGGGCTTCGACGCCGATGAGTCATGGGCGACGCGTGTGCTGTCGGGCTCGGCGCCGGAAGACACCGTCACCATCGACGGCATCCAGTGGGACCGCTATCAGCTGGACCCGGCCCGGACCGGCAACATCTCGGTCGCGCTCGCCGCGCCGGCCGGTCCCGACACGATCCTGATCTACGGCTTGGCCGACGAGGCGAAGCTCGAGGCCGCCGCGACCTCCGTGTCGGACGACATCGCGGCGCTGCGGGAGGAGACCGAGTGACCACCATGTCAGCGTCCGAAGCCGAGTCCACGAGCACGCCCGCGAAGGTGTGGCACGAGATGCAGCGAGGCAATGCCCGATTCGTCGCCGGCGAGCCGCGCCACCCCCGGCAGGATGTGGACCGCCGCAACGAGCTCGCCGGCGGACAGCGCCCGCGCGCAGCTCTCTTCGGCTGCTCCGACTCGCGGCTGGCCGCCGAGATCATCTTCGACAAAGGACTGGGCGATCTGTTCGTCGTCCGCAACGCCGGCCAGGTCATCTCGGACTCGGTGATCGGCAGCCTGGAGTACGCCGTCGCCGTCCTGGAGGTGCCGCTCATCGTGGTCCTCGGGCACGATGAGTGCGGCGCGGTGCGCGCCGCCATCGAGAGCACCGATGCCGACGCGGCGCCCCTTCCCCCGCACATCTGGCGCCTCATCTCGCCGATCGTCCCCGCGGTGCGCCGCGTCCAGCGCGCCGCCGCGGTCGACGGCACGACGTCGACGACGATCGACGCCGAAGAGGTCGGGCGCGAGCATCTGCGCGACACCGTCGGCGAGCTGCTCCACTCCTCCGAGCTGATCAGCGACGCCGTCGCCGACGGCCGCCTGGCCATCGTGGGCGCCAACTACCGGCTCGCCGAGGGCACGGCGGTCCCCGACGTGATCGTCGGGATCGCCGAACCCGCCTGACAAGATCCCAGAACCACCGCCCGTACCGAGACATGAGGAACAACGACGTGACCGACATCGAGTACCGCATCGAGCACGACACCATGGGAGAGGTGCGCGTTCCGAAGAACGCCCTCTATGCCGCCCAGACCCAGCGCGCGGTGGAGAACTTCCCCATCTCGGGTGACCCGCTCGAACCGGCGCAGATCGTCGCCCTCGCGCGCATCAAGAAGGCCGCGGCACTCGCCAACAAGGAGCTCGGCACGCTGGACGGCGCCATCGCCGACGCGATCGCGGGCGCCGCCGACCTCATCATCGCCGGCGAGCACGCCGATCAGTTCCCGATCGACGTCTATCAGACCGGCAGCGGCACATCCTCGAACATGAACATGAACGAGGTCCTCGCGACGCTCGCAACGCAGGCGCTCGGCTCGACGGTGCACCCGAACGACCACGTCAACGCCTCGCAGTCCTCGAACGACGTCTTCCCGACCTCGGTGCACATCGCCGTCACCCAGGAGATCATCGACGACCTCATCCCGGCACTGGACCATCTCGCCGTCGCGCTCGAAGCCAAGGCCGAGGCGTGGAAGACCGTCGTGAAGTCGGGCCGCACCCACCTGATGGACGCCACACCCGTGACCCTCGGCCAGGAGTTCGGCGGCTACGCCCGCCAGATCCGCCTGGGCATCGAGCGTGTGCAGGCCGTCCTTCCCCGCGTGGCCGAGGTCCCCCTGGGCGGCACCGCCGTCGGCACCGGGATCAACACCCCGCTCGGCTTCCCGCAGCGCGTGATCGAGCTCATCGTCGCCGACACCGAGCTGCCGATCACCGAGGCGAAAGACCACTTCGAGGCTCAGGCCAACCGTGACGGCCTCGTCGAGGCATCCGGAGCCCTCCGCAGCGTCGCCGTCTCGCTCACCAAGATCAACAACGACCTGCGGTGGATGGGATCCGGCCCCAACACCGGCCTCGGCGAGCTGCACATCCCCGACCTGCAACCCGGGTCGTCGATCATGCCCGGCAAGGTCAACCCCGTCGTCCCCGAAGCCACGCTCATGGTGTGCGCGCGCGTCATCGGCAACGACGCGACGGTCGCGTGGGCCGGCGCGTCGGGATCGTTCGAGCTGAACGTCGCGATCCCTGTGATGGGCACGGCGGTGCTCGAGTCGATCGAGCTGCTCGCCAACGCATCGCGCCTGCTGGCCGACAAGACGATCGACGGCCTTCAGGCCAACGTCGAGCGGGCGGCCGCCTACGCCGGCATGTCGCCCTCGATCGTGACGCCTCTGAACAAGCTCATCGGCTACGAATCGGCGGCGAAGATCGCCAAGCACTCGGTCGCCAAGGGCATCACCGTTCGGGAGGCCGTCATCGACCTGGGCTTCGTGGAGCGAGGCGAGGTCACGCTGGAGCAGCTCGACGAGAAGCTCGACCTGCTCTCCATGACGCACCCGGGCTGATCCGGGATCGGTGCCGGAACCGGCCCTGCGGCGGGATAATCAGGACGTGGCCCGCTCTTCCCGCCCCATCCCCGCGCGCGTCCGCATCCTTGCGGCGATCCTCGCTGTGGCGTGCGTCGGTCTGGCCATCGTGGGCAGTGTGACGTTCTGGGTGCAGCGTGAAGGGGTCGTGAGGGGCGTCGAAGAACGCCTCGAAAGCCAGGTGAAGGCTCTTCAGGCGCTGGCGGCGGACGCGGACGTCCAAGAGATTCCCCCGGAAGTGCGCGACGCGACTCCGGCGGCAGAGGCGACGGATGTCGTGGATCCCAGCGACTACACCACCATCGACGGATACCTGGAGGCCGTCGTGGCTCGGCTCGTCCCGGCACGCAACGAGGCATCGCTGGGCCTGATCGACGGCGAGGCCCGCTGGCTCCCCCGGACACTCTCGGGTTTCGATATCTCAAAGGACGAAGCCTTTCTCGAGCGCGTCGTCGATGAGACCGCCTCCGGCCGGACCAAGGAGGGAACAGCGGTCACCGACCATGGCGCACTGAAGTACATCGCCATCCCCGTGACCATGCCCAGCGACCCTCGGCACGGCCTCTACGTCCGCGCGATCAATCTGAGCGCTGAGCTGCAGCCCGTCACCATCGCCATGACGACTTACGTGGTCGCCGCGCTCGTGGTGCTTGCTGCGATCGCCGTCGTCGGCTGGTTCGTCACCGGGCGCCTCCTCTCCCCCATCCGGCATCTCCGCGAGACGGCGGACGCGATCTCGATCACCGACCTGTCGCTGCGGCTGTCACCACAGGGCAACGACGACATCGCCGACCTGTCGCGCACCGTCAACTCGATGCTGGACCGACTCGAGGGCTCTGTCGACGGCCAGCGTCAGCTGCTCGACGACGTCCGCCACGAGCTGAAGACTCCCATCACGATCGTGCGTGGGCACCTCGAGCTGATGAACCCGCGCGATGCGACGGACGTGGCGTCGGCGCGCGAGATCGGGATCGCCGAGCTCGACCGGCTCGCCCGCCTCGTTGAGGACATCGATCTCCTGGCTGCCGTCGAAGGCGAGTCGTACACGATGACCGAGGTCGACCTCGCCGAGCTGACCACGCGGGTCGGCGAGCTCGTCGCCGTGATCCCGGGCCACGTGTGGACCGTGGAGGCGCAGGCGAGCGGCATGACGGCCGGCGACCTGGACAGACTGCTGCAGGCCTGGGTGCAGCTGGCCGACAACGCGGCGAAGTACACGCCCGCCGGATCACCCATCGAGATCGGCAGCTCCCTCGATGCGGCTGGCGCACGCCTGTGGGTGCGCGACCACGGCCCCGGCATTCCGCCGGCATCCCGGCACCGCATCTTCCGCCGATTCGACCGCGCCCATGGCAAGCGCTCCGTCGGCGGATCCGGCCTGGGTCTGGCGATCGTGGACGCGATCGCGAAAGGTCATGGCGGCTCGTGCGCCGTGACCGACACTCAGGGAGGCGGCGCGACCTTCACGATCCACCTTCCTCCGGTCGAACCCGATCTGCCGGCACCCGTCCGCGCCGGCGACGTCGTGCTGCAACGAGAGGCTTCCGCGTGACGAAGATCCTGATCGTGGAAGACGAACCGCGCATCGCGGCCTTCGTCAGCCGAGGCCTCGTGTCGGCCGGATACGAGACGGTGGTGGTCGAGGACGGAGCAGAGGGGCTCGCGGTCGCGCTGCGCGGCGACGCCGATCTCGTGCTGCTCGACGTCGGCCTGCCGACGATGGACGGGTTCGAGGTGCTGCGCGAGCTGCGCGCTCGGGGTTCCGTCATTCCCGTCATCATGCTCACCGCCCGATCCAGCACGCGCGACACCGTGGAGGGACTGGACGCGGGCGCGAACGACTACGTCAGCAAGCCGTTCGTCTTCGAAGAGCTGCTGGCTCGCGTGCGGTCCCGCTTGCGAGAGACCGTGCCGCAGCCCGGCGTCTCGATCTCGCACGACGACGTCGTGCTCGATGTCCTCGCGCGCCGCGCGACGGTGGCGGGTCGCGAGGTCGACCTCTCGGCTCGCGAGTTCGCCCTCGCCGAGCAGTTCCTGCGCAATCCGGGGCGGGTCCTCAGCCGCGAGCAGCTGCTCAGTCGCGTTTGGGGGCTCGACTTCGACCCCGGCTCGAACGTCGTGGACGTCTACGTCCGCTACCTTCGGGGCAAACTCGGCTCGGACCACATCGTGACCGTGCGCGGAGCCGGCTACCGCTGGGAGTGACCGGGCGCCGGATCGCGACACCTGCCGTCAACGCGCAAAGGGGAAGCCCCCGGCGCTGGGGGACGCCGGGGGCTGGGAAAGGCCGGACTGGGGGATCCGGCCGTTGTCAGCCGCGCCTTTTGGGGGAATCGCGCGACTGATTCTTGTCCGAGCCGTTGCGCGCGCGTTCGAGTCTCTCGCTGCAGCGGACCTGGGGCGGAGTCTGAGCGGGCGGGCCCGCATGTTCGGGGCGCTGCGACGGTCTCGTCGCAGGCTCGGATGCAGGAGGCGACGGCTCACCGGGGTCGACGGTGACGTCATCCGCGGGAGGCGCCGGAATCGGGGCCTCGGGTCGACCGGGGCCCGGCGCCGGGTCGGGTGTCGACGACGGGCTCGGCACCGGCGACGGGCCGGGGCGCAACTGAGAACGATTCATGTTCGCCGGCTGCTTGCCATTGCCCCGCTTCGGCGGCTCGACAGCCACCCGCTCGGAGTCGCCGAGCTGCACCAGTTCGGCTGCGCCCGGCTTGCCCCCGACGCCGCTCTCGTCGTCGGCGAGCGACGGGACGGCAGCGTCGTCCTGAAGGCGCGAGATCCACGCGTCAGTTCGCCCGGGAGACCAGCCGTGCGCCAGCGCCCACGCGCGCACCTCATCCCACCGGCCGGAAGCCGCGGCAGCGGCGACGGCCTCGTCGGGCTCCGCAGAGAATCCCGGTCCCGAAGCATCGTCGGAGGGAACCGCCGGCACGGGTGTCTGCGGCTCGTTCACGCGCGGCTCCGCGACCACCACAGGGTGGGGAGCCTGCACGGTTTCGGGCACCACCATGGTCGTCGTCCCCTCGGGCAGCGCTTCGGCCGCAGGGGCGGCCGAACCCGTGGACGGCACGACGACACGGGGCGCTGCGACCGTCGAGCCCTCGGAATCGGCCAGCACCGCAGAGTTCGTGAAGGCGACGAGGCAGATGACGGCGGCGCTCGCGGCAACGGTGGTCACGCCACCCATCGCGAGCCGCGCTCGTGCGTCCACCATCGTTCTCCATCCGCGGGCATGGAACTGAGCCCTCCCCCATCGTGACAGACGGCGACATGCCGCAACCGCGACAACCCATGAGACTCTTCTCATTCGCCGGTGCGGGCCCGCGCCGCGCAGGCGACTGCCGGACACGACCGGGCCGGGACGCCATCGGCATCCCGGCCCGTCGTTCACTTCGGATCAGGCGAGCTCGCCAGCCTCCAGGAGGTCGGTCACCAGAGCGGCGATGGCCGAACGCTCCGAGCGCGTGAGAGTCACGTGCCCGAACAGGCCGTGGCCCTTGAGCGTCTCGATGACCGAAGCCACGCCGTCGTGGCGACCGACCCGAAGGTTGTCGCGCTGACCGACGTCGTGGGTGAGGACCACCCGCGAATTCTGGCCCATGCGGCTCAGGACCGTCAGCAGCACGTTGCGCTCGAGGGACTGCGCCTCGTCGACGATCACGAAGGCGTCGTGGAGCGAGCGCCCGCGGATGTGGGTGAGCGGCAGCACCTCGAGCAGGCCGCGCTCCATCACCTCTTCGAGGACGTTCGTCGACACCACCGATCCCAGCGTGTCGAAGACGGCCTGACCCCAGGGCCCCATCTTCTCCGCCTGGTCGCCGGGCAGGTAGCCGAGCTCCTGGCCGCCGACGGCGAACAGCGGGCGGAAGACGATGATCTTGCGCTGCTGCTGGCGCTCCAGCACGGCTTCGAGGCCGGCGCAGAGGGCGAGCGCCGACTTGCCGGTGCCGGCTCGCCCGCCCAGCGACACGATGCCGACCTCGGGATCGAGGAGCAGATCGATCGCGATGCGCTGCTCAGCGGAGCGTCCGTGCAGACCGAAGACCTCACGGTCGCCGCGGACCAGGCGGAACTCGCCGTCGCCGACGACCCTGCCCAGAGCAGAGCCGCGCTCGGAGTGGATGATCAGTCCGGTGTTGACGGGCAGACCCCGGACGTCTTCGCTGACGGCGACCTCGCTCTCGTAGAGATCGCTCACGTCGTCGCCCGACACGTCGAGGTCGGTGATCCCGGTCCAGCCTGAGTCGACCGCCTGTTCGGCGAGGTACTCCTCGGCAGAGACGCCGAGAGACGCCGCCTTGACGCGCATCGGCAGGTCCTTCGAGACCACCGTCACTTCCTGCCCGTCCTGGGCCAGGTGCATCGCAACGGCAAGGATGCGGCTGTCGTTGTCTCCGAGGCGCATTCCCGACGGGAGCACCGAAGCGTCGGTGTTGTTCAACTCCACGCGCAGGGTGCCGCCCTCGCCGACGGGGACCGCGAAGTCGAGCCGGCCGTGCTCGACCCGAAGCTCGTCGAGGTGACGCAGCGCCTGGCGGGCGAAGTAGCCGATCTCAGGATCGTGGCGCTTGCCCTCGAGCTCGGTGATCACCACCACCGGGATGACGACACTGTGCTCGGCGAACCGGAAGAACGCCCGCGGATCGCTCAGCAGCACGGACGTGTCGAGCACGTAGGTGCGAAGATCCTGGTCGTTCCCCTCGATCTGCTCGAGGTCCTGACTGCGCTGCTTGTGTGGTGCTCGTGTGGTCACAACCCACTCCCGCCCCGGGTGGAGAACCCGGCAGTCACGAGTCGACCAGGGTCACGAGTCGTTTCCGAAAGGCCGACTCGAAGGGGCGCCTTGCCCGATGTGATGAACGTACGTCCGCCCGCCGACATCCGGTGCGCACGACACGCACAGGATCGTGTCGTCTTGATGAACTTCAGATCACCAGACCCGAGCCGCAGAGAACGCGGCCAGCGCGTCGCCGAAGAGGCGCAGCGTGTCGGCGCCGGTGCCGACGTGCGGCGCGACGCGGATCCGTCCCCCGCGGGCGGTGACGGTGAGCCCGTGATTCGCCAGCGACGCGCCGAGCGGCGCGGCATCCTGTGGCGCGGGCGCAAGTGTCACGATGCCCGCGCGCCGCTCGGGATCGCGCGGCGTCACGACGGGCACCTCGTATCGGTCGGCGAAGAACATCACGTCCGCCGTGAGTGTTGCAAGCTCCGCCTCGATCGACGGGACGCCCACCGTCGCCACGTCGCGGAGCGCGGCGGCGAGACGCGCCGCGGCCAGCGTGTCGAAGCCTGCGACGGCGAACGCCTGCGCCGAGGGAGACGGCGCGGGCACGGCGTCGACCGGCAGGTCGCCGTCCACCCCGGCGAATCCCGACAGGATGGGCGCGATCCGCTCCAGGGCACGATCGCCGAACCACGCGAACCCCGTGCCGCGACCCGCGCGCAGCCACTTGTAGCCGTGTGCGCACACCACGTCGGCGGCGCTGTAGTCCACGTCGGCGACACCGAACCCCTGGATCGCGTCGACGATCAGCAGCCGATCGCCGAGCACTTCGCGAAGGGCCGGAAGATCCGCGCGATACCCGGTGCGGAAGTCGACGAGGCTCACGGCGAGCGCGCGCGTGTCGTCCGTCAGCGCCTCCCGCACGACATCCGGGGTGATGAAGCCGTCTTCGGGTTCCAGCCACTGCAGCTGGATCGAGCCCAGCGCATCCGCCGGCGCGCGTGGCGGCGACGGTCAGGCTCGGAAACTCGCCGCGACCGACCATGAGACCGCCGGCAAGCCCGTAGATCGCATGCATGAGCCCGTAGGTCGTCGACGGCTGCAGGACGACGTGGGAGGCATCCGTCGTCCCGATCAGCTCGGCGACGAGCTCGCGGGCCTCGCGCACGTGATCGGCGACGAGGGCGATGCTGCTGGCGCGTCCGGAGCCGAGAAGCTCGGTGTCGGCCTGCATCTCGCTGCGCACCGCGGGTGAGAGCGGTCCGAACGCGGCCCAGTCGAGGTACCCCGGCTCTCCGTCGAACGAGGCCACGTAGGAATCCAGATCCACGCCGTCATTCTGGCAGAGTGCGTCGCTCCGCTCGTGCCGGTCGTCGAGAGCTCGGCCTCAGCTGCCGAACCGGCGATCTCGCGACGCGAAATCACGGATCGCGCGAAGGAAATCCACCTCGCGCAGATCGGGGCCGAGTGCTTCGACGAAGGAGAATCTCGGAGTGAGCACGAGGCGAGCGCCGACTCAGCTGCCGAACCGGCGATCTCGCGACGCGAAATCACGGATCGCGCGAAGGAAATCCACCTCACGCAGATCGGGACCGAGTGCTTCGACGAAGTAGAACTCGGAGTGCGCGCTCTGCCACAGCAGGAAGTCGCTCAGTCGCTGCTCGCCGGAGGTGCGGATCACGAGGTCGGGGTCGGGCTGACCTCCGGTGTAGAGGTGCTCGCCGATCTGCTCCGGGGTCAGGCTGGCGGCCAGTTCCTCCAGTGACCCGCCCTCCTCGTCGTGCTTGGCGATGATGCTGCGGACGGCGTCGACGATCTCGCCGCGACCGCCGTACCCGACCGCGAGGTTCACGTGAAGACCGGGATGGTTCCGCGTGCGCTGCTCGGCGTCGGAGAGGACCCGGGCCAGGTCGGCCGGCAGGGCGTCCGCGCGACCCACGTGCTTCACCCGCCAGTCCCGCTCGTGCGACACCTCGTCGGCGAGCTCGGCGATGATCTCGATCAGGTCCTCGAGCTCGCGCGAGTCACGCTTGCGCAGGTTGTCGTTCGATAGCAGGTAGAGCGAGACGACGCGGATGCCGACATCGTCGCACCACCGGAGGAACTCGCGCATCTTGGCCGCCCCTGCGCGGTGTCCGTGCGCCGCGGAGTCGAACCCGAGCTGCCGGGCCCAGCGGCGATTGCCGTCGATCATCATCGCGAGGTGCCGCGGCACGGTGTCGGGGTCCAGCCGACGCCGCAGGCGGGTGATGTAGAGGCGATAGAGGGGTCCTCTTCCCTCGTTCGACGAAGCGCGCGCCACACCCCTACGCTACCCCCGCATGGGGCAGGCTCCCCACGCTCACGTCGGGCGGCGGCATCCGCGCACCCTACCTTCCGGGCGAGGACGGCGCATGTGCCCCCGCGGGCATGCGCCGCCCCCTAGCCTGGGACGATGAGCCGCCGCGGACGCACCTCGCACACCCCCGAAGTCCCCGTGCTGCCGCTCATGGATGCCGCGGCCGTCGACGCCGCGAATCCCGAGCTGAAGCCGAGCTGGCGGGGCTGGATCCACGCCGCCACATTCCCGGTCGCCATCGTCGCGGGGATCGTGCTCATCGCGGTCGCGCAGGGCGCACCGGCGAAATGGGCTGCGGCGGTCTTCATGGCGACGTCGCTGCTGCTGTTCGGCAACTCGGCGCTCTATCACCGGTTCGACTGGAAGCCGAAGACCAGGGCGGTGCTCAAGCGCATCGACCACGCGAACATCCTGCTGCTCATCGCCGGCACCTACACGCCGATCGCGACGCTCGCCCTGCCCCCCGGCAAGGGTGCCCTGCTGCTCGTCGTGGTCTGGAGCGGAGCGCTCATCGGCATCCTGTTCCGCGTCTTCTGGATCAACGCACCGCGATGGCTGTACGTCGCGCTCTACCTCGCGCTCGGCTGGGCCGCGGTCATGTACATGGTGGATCTGTTCCTCGCGAACGAGATCATGATGGTCCTGGTCATCGTGGGCGGACTGCTCTACACCGGGGGCGCGATCGTGTACGCGGTGAAGAAGCCGAACCCGTGGCCCGGGCACTTCGGTTTCCACGAGATCTTCCACGTGTGCACCGTGCTGGCGTTCCTGTGCCACTGGACGGCGTGCCTGCTGATCGCGCTCGACCCGCTGTCGCCGTCACTGGGACTGCCGGGCTGACCGAACGGGCGCCACGCCTCATCGCCCGGCTACGACCCTCCGGCCCGAGCCGAGCTCGCGGCCCGCCGTCAGGGTCGCGCGGGCGGTCCCTGGGGGTCGCCGTCGGCCGCATCGACGTCCTGGTCGTCGACCTCGGTCGCCTCCGTCGCACGCTGCGCCTGAGCCTCGGCCTCGAGCTGCTCGTCGATGTCTGCCCGCACGCGACCGCGGCGGATGCGGCGCATCATGTCCCACACCAGGAAGATCACGACGAGGGCCAGCAGCGCGATGACGGCGAATCCCCAAGGACCCGGTGTGACGAGGTCGGGATCGACCTGCGGCGTCGGCGTCGGAGTCGCCGCAGCACCGGCCAGGGCGGCGAGCACGTCGTGCATGGGTGTCCTCGTTCTGCCCGAGCGGCGGGCGGGTCCGGATGTCGGCGTGCAGCGCGGAAGCGCATAGCCTGGAGCTCCAGCCTAATCTTCCGACGGAACCCGATATGACGACGCAGGACATGCTCGACGAGCGGTACGGCCGCCGCCGCTCCCCCGGCCGGCGCTGGGTGATCGGCATCGGCATCCTGTTCGCGATCGGAATCGTGGCGCTGTTCGGCTGGTTCACCGTCCAGGGCTCGCTCGACACGGTCGACGCCGATACGACGGGATTCGAGGTCGTCGACGAGCACGCGGTCGAGCTCGCGTTCCAGATCACCGCGCCCCCGGGCCGTGCCGTCGCCTGCGCGATCGAGGCGCAGGACGAGGACCATGGCGTCGTGGGTTGGCGCATCGTGGAGGTCGAGGCATCCGATCTGCACTCTCGCGCCCTCCGCGAGGTCATCCCGACCACCGCCCTGGCCACGACCGGCTTCGTCAACTCGTGCTGGGTGCTCCCTGCGGAGTCCGCTGCCGGGGGTGTTTTGCCTCCCCTCGCTCCTCTGGCGTAGTCTGTCGGAACCGCAGTCGATAACCGCGCCCTGGCCGAGAGCCAGGGCGTTCGGTTTATCGTCGCCTCCGCCGACCGAAGGAGTCAGCCGTGTCGAACGACGCCCCCGAGACCTTCCTCACCCAGGACGCCTACGACCGCCTCGCCGCCGAGCTCGAGCACCTCTCGACCACGGGGCGCGAGGAGATCGCCAAGCGCATCGAAGCCGCACGCGAGGAAGGCGACCTCAAGGAGAACGGCGGCTACCACGCTGCGAAGGACGAGCAGGGCAAGCAGGAGGCGCGCATCCGCACGCTGCAGCACCTGCTGAAGACGGCGACCGTCAGCGAGGCCCCGCAGAGCACCGGTGTGGTTCAGCCGGGCACCGTGATCACCGCGATCGTCGCCGGCGGCGAAGAGGTGTTCCTGCTCGGCAACCGTGAGATCGCGGTCGGCTCCGAGCTCGACGTCTACAGCGAGGCCTCTCCCCTCGGCGCCGCCATCCTCGGACGCGAAGAGGGCGAGAAGACGTCGTATACGGCCCCGAACGGCCGCGAGATCGCCGTCGAGATCGTCAAGGTCGAGACCTACAACGGGCAGTGAGCGGGTCCGGGCATCGGCCCGGATCGTTCCCCCTCCCCACGAGGACCCCGCTCAGTCCTCGACGACCGTCGGCTCGTAGCCGGCCTCACCCAGCACCGAGATCACGTGGGCGCGGTGCTCCTCTCCGCGCGTCTCGACGCTCAGCTGCAGGATCACCTCGCTGATCTGCAGGCCCTGGCCATGCCGGGTGTGGAGCACCTCGATGACGTTCGCGCCCGCCAGCGCCAGCAGCTCCGACACCCGGGCCAGCTGACCGGGACGGTCCGGCAGCGGAATCCGCAGCGTCATGTAGCGACCGGATGCCGCCAGCCCGTGCGCCACGACGCGCTGCAGCAGCAGCGGGTCGATGTTGCCGCCCGACAGCACCGTCACCGTCGGTCCCGTCGCGCGGATCTTGCCGGCGAGGATCGCCGCGACCCCCACCGCGCCCGCCGGCTCGACGACCTGCTTGGCGCGCTCGAGAAGCACCAGCAGCGCGCGGGCCATGTCGTCCTCGGTCACGGTGACGACCTCGTCGACGAACTCGCGGATGATCTGGAAGGGAAGATCGCCCGGCCGCGCCACCGCGATGCCGTCGGCGATCGTCGGCTTCGTGGCGACGTCGAGCGGATGCCCCGCCTCGAGCGATGCGGGATACGCCGCCGAGTTCTCGGCCTGTACCCCGATCACGCGCACCGAGCGGCCCTCGGCCGCGGCGCGCGCCTTGACGGCGGCCGCGACGCCGGCGATCAGTCCGCCACCCCCGATGCCCAGCACCACGGTGTCGAGATCGGGCACCGCATCCATGAGCTCCAGGCCCAGCGTCCCCTGTCCGGCGATGACGTCGGCGTGGTCGAACGGATGGATGAAGACAGCGCCGGTGCGGGCGGCGAAATCGGCCGCGAGCCGCAACGGGGTCTCCACGGTCGCCCCTTCCAGCACCACGTCCGCACCGTAGCCACGGGTGGCGAGGAGTTTCGGCACGGGAACCCCGAGCGGCATGAAGATGGTCGCCGGGATGCCGAGGGCCTTGGCGGCCAGCGCGACTCCCTGTGCGTGATTGCCCGCGGAAGCGGCCACGACCCCGCGCGCCCGCTCCTCGGCGGTCAGGCGCGAGAGGCGGTAGGTGGCGCCGCGGATCTTGAACGATCCGGTGCGCTGCAGGTTCTCGAGCTTGAGGTGGACGGGCACGCCCAGCAGGTCGGACAGGTGCTGCGACTTATCGAGAGGCGTGTCCGCGATCACGCCGGCGAGGGCCGCGGCGGCGTCCTCGAAATCCTGAAGAGTCGGCGCGACGGAGGCTGCCGGGTTCGCTGCGCTGTCGCGCACGGGGGGCGGGGTGGTGGTGCTCACGGGTGAGTTCTCCTCGGCCGCGGGACGGTGTTCCAGATGAGGTCGCCGGTGGGCCTCGCACCGGTCTCCCACGCTCGCTGGCCGATGTAGACGGCGACGACGTTCACGAAGGCGGCGAGGGGCACCGCGAAGAGGGCGCCGGGGATGCCGCCGATCATGGCACCGCCGGCGACCACGAGCACGACGGCGAGCGGGTGGACCTTGACCGCGGATCCCATGAGGAGCGGCTGGAGCACGTGGCCCTCGAGTTGCTGCACGCCGAGGACGACGATCAGCATCCACAGCGCGATCAACGGGCCGTTGTAGACGAGGGCGAGGAAGACCGCCACCGCACCGGTCACGACGGCACCGACGATGGGAACGAAGGCGCCGAGGAAGACCAGCACCGCGACGGGTACGGCGAGCGGGACTCCCAGCAGGAACGCTCCGAGCCCGATGCCCACGGCGTCGATCGTGGCGACCAGCAGCTGGGTGCGCGCGTAGTTCACCACGGTGAGCCAGCCGGAGCGCGCGGCGCCGTCGGCGGCCGGACGCGCCCTCTTGGGGAACAGCCGCAGCACCCAGCGCCAGATGCCGGCGCCGTCGGCGAGCAGGCACAGCAGGATGAAGAGGGCGAGGATGGCACCGGTCGCGAAGTGACCGAGAGTCGTGCCGATGGCGAGTGCTCCCGTCCACAGCAGCTCGGCCTGCTGCTGCACGAACGCCCACCCCTGCGCGAGCAGATCGTCGATCTGGGTCTCGCTGAGGTCGAGCGGACCGTCGACGAGGTACTGGCGGAACTCCTCGATCGCCTCGACCGTGCGGTCGCGGACCGAGGACCACTGCCGGGTGATCTGCCAGACCGCCAGCCAGAGCAATCCGGTGACGATCGCGACGGTGCCGATGACCGACACGAGGATGGCCAGCCACCGCGGCACGCGGTGACGGAGCATGAACGAGAACGCCGGCCACAGCAACGCCGTCACGAGAATGGCCACGAGGAGCGGAATGACCAGCAGCTTGAGCTGGATCACGAGCCAGATCGCGACGCCGATGGCCGCAGCGACCACCAGGAATCGCCATGAGTACGCCGTTGCGACCCGCAGGCCGGACGGGATCGATTCCGACAGGTCGGTGGACACGACCCGGCGACGGTCGCGCAGGGCGTCGAACAGCGAGCCGCGAGGCTTGTCGTCGGAGCCGCTCATCCCGTCAGTCTAGGCGCGTCGCATGCCGTGGCAGTCATGGAACGGGCCGTGCGTGGTGGCCGTACCCCCACTCGCGTGGGTCCCGGTGCGGGGCCTCGGGAAACGCCGTGTCTGCGGGGCTGGCTAGGCTGACCGCGTGAAGTCGTCCCTCAGTGCGGCGGAGGCTCGCCGCGTCGCCCTGGCCGCTCAAGGCTTCGGCCGGGCGCGCCCGGAAAGTGCCGGCACGCGCCACCTCAACGGCGCTCTCGCACGTATGGCGACGCTGCAGATCGACTCGGTCAACGTCTTCGCACGATCGCATTACATGCCCCTGTTCTCTCGCGTCGGTGCGTACGACACCGCGGCCCTCGATCGTCTGCTGTTCGCCCGCCGACCGCCGTACGTCGAGTACTGGGCGCATGTGGCCGCCTTCGTCCCCGCGACCGACTGGGGGCTCTTCCGCTTCCGGATGGACGCGATGCGCGCGAAGTACGGGTCGAAGCCGGGCGGCTGGTTCGACACGCATCGCGACATCGTCGACTGGGTGCGCGCCGAGCTGGCGGACAGGGGTCCGTTGCGACCCGCGCAGATCGAGCACGACGCGAAGAAGGGCGCTCGCGGGCCGTGGTGGGACTGGGATGTCGTCAAGCACGCCCTGGAGTACATGTGGCTCTTCGGCGAGGTGGCCATCGCGGGCAGGCGCGGCTTCGAGCGACGGTACGCCCTCGCCGAGCAGGTCCTCCCTGCCGAAGCGCTGGATGTGACGATCAGTGCCGAGGAGGCGATCCGCGAGCTCGTGCGCCGCGCCGCACGAGCCTCTGGGGTGGCGACCGCGGCCGATCTCGCCGACTACTGGCGGATCAACGACCGGAAGGCTGTTCTGGCCGCCATCGGCGATCTCACCGACAGCGGCGAACTCCATCCGGTCTCCGTCGAGGGCTGGACCAGTTCGGGGCGGCCGGCGAAGGCGTGGCTCCACGACGACGCGGCGATTCCGCGACGGGTCGATGCGGCCGCGATCCTCACTCCCTTCGATCCGGTGGTCTGGTTCCGCGACCGTGCGGAGCGACTGTTCGACTTCGAGTACCGCATCGAGATCTACACGCCGGCGCACAAGCGGCGCTTCGGCTACTACTCCCTCCCGGTGCTCGTCGGCGACGGCATCGTCGGCCGGGTCGACCTGAAGGCGGATCGAGCCGGCTCCGCTCTGCTGGTGCAGTCGGCGTGGTGGGAACGCGGTGCTCCGGCGGATGCTGCCGCCCGCGTGGCGGCGGAACTCCGACTGGCCGCGGACTGGCAGGGCCTCGAGTCCGTCTCCGTCTCGTATTGGGGAGATGCGACCGACGACCTCGCTGGCGCGATGCCGGCGGCACGCCGCCACCATGCCGGTGCCGGAAGTCCCGGCGTCGCGAGCGCCGAATCGGGAAACGGCGACACCGAGTCCATCGAGCTCGCCGCCGAACAGCTCCCGAGCTAGCCTCGAGAGGTGAAGCGGGCAGCGGTGATCGGCATCGTCGTCGCCTCGGCGCTCGTCGTCGGCGGCGCCGGCGCGGCGTGGTTCCTGATGACGCGCCCACCCTCCGCCGAGGACGCAGCTCGCACCTACCTGTCCGCCCTCTCGGAGGGCGACATCGACACGATCATGTCGATGCGCGACGACCGTCTGGACGACGACGGGGAACGGATCCTCTCGGCCGCCTTCACCGACGCCGGATTCGTCGAGGATGCGACGATCGACCGCATGCGCGAGGGGCAGGACGGCGCCGTGGCAGTGGACGCCACGGCGAGCATCGACGGCGAGCGTGTCGACGTGTCGTTCCGGCTCGCCCGCGGCGGTGACGGCGCCTGGGTCCTGGGGGGCGACTACCTCGCGTCGGCGACGGTCGAGGCACAGCTGGAGGGCGGAGCGGCCCTTCCCGCCGTCTGGATCGGCGACGCGCTGGTCCCGACCGGGCAGACGGTGGCGCTGCTTCCAGCTGCTTACGTCGCCGCCGCCGCGCCCCGCAGCATCGTCGAGGGCGAGACTGAGGTCGCTGTCGGTGCCGGGGCGCCGGTAGAGATCGAGGTCACGGCCTCGCTGACGCCCGACGCGACCGGTCGAGCCCAGGAGCAGCTCGACGCCTACGCCCAGGCCTGCGCCGAGCCTGCGACCGCGGTGCCCGACAACTGCGGACTGGTCGTTCCCTGGGCGGCCGACCTCGCCGAGCTCGAGCGGATCGCCTTCCGGATCGAAGGGCTCCCCGCCGTGACGCTCTCCCCCGATGCCGCGTCGTTCGCGGCCACCGGCGGCATCATCGTGGCGACCGCCACCGGCCGCACCCGCGAGGGAACCCCCGGGGCGTTCACCTACCGGGCCGATGACTGGTCCCTCCGGGGCACGCTGCGACTGTCGGGCGACGAGATGCTGCTCACCGTGCATTGATCACCACGGGCGCGGACGAGGAACACGGCTCAGTGACGACCGTCGAGTACCTCGAGACCCAGCCACCGCGCGAGATCGGCGACCTCGGCGTCCACGGCGGCGGCGACCTCGTCCGTGAACGGCCGATCCTCGTGGATGGCGAAGACGCGAAGCACGCCGGCCTTGCGATCGGCCTTGGCATCCAGCTTGCCGACGAACCGGTCGCCGTGGAGGATCGGCAGCGCGAAGTACCCCCAGCGGCGGCGGGCGGCGGGCTTGTACATCTCGAGCAGGTACTCGTACCCGAAGATCTCCTCGAGGCGCCGCCGGTCGAACACCAGCCGGTCGAACGGCGACAGCAGGGCCGTTCGCGGTGCGACGTCGTTCAAGCCCTCGAGCCACCCGGGGTCCAGGCGCCACACGCCGTCGACGCCGTCCACGAGAGCCTCTTCTCCCACCTCTCCGACGTCGATCGGCTCCAAGGGCTGCGCGATGCCCTTCGCCCGCGCCAGCCCGAACGATGCCAGGCGGCGTTCGGCGCGCTCGCGAGCAGCATCCTGGGCCGAGATGTCGGGAAGGTCAGCGGGATACACCCGCTCGGCGAGGTCGAACAGTCTGCCGGACGAGTCCCGGGAGGAGATGGCCACCTCGCCGCGCAGCACCAGCATCTCGAGCAGTTGCAGGGTGTTGCGATTGTTGGTCCACCCGGAGGAGCGCCACGACACCTGGGCGGTGTCGGGGATCTCGGTCGGGCGCAGCGGACCCTCGGCACGCAGGCGATCCAGAACGTCTCGCCGGAACCGGTCGTTCGCGGTCAGCCACTCGCGCGCCTGCGCCGACTGCGGCCGCCGGCGCATCTCGGGCAGGAGGAGAGGGAGATCGGCCATCGTCCGATAGAAGCCGCCCCACTCGAAGATCGCGCGATCCTCTTCGACGAGCCGGACGAGATCGGCCGGCTGGTAGGGCCAGCCCAGTCGACTCCAGAGGATCAGGTCGGCGCTGGGCGCGATCGCGGCGGTGGGCTCGATGTTGACGATCGTCAGCGCGTCGATCGTCTCGACGATGCCGGCGGGACGCTCGGCAGCCAGCAGCTGTGCGCGCACGGCGACGCGGCGCGCCTCTTCGCGGGAAAGCCGATGAGCCATGGACCGACGTTAGCGTCCGGCCGCGACATCCCTCGTGCGCACGCCCCTCAAAGAGGCAGGCTCAGAACTGCACCCGCGGCGGCTCCGAGATGGCCGCTCCGTCGATGACCTCGAAGAACTCGCGCTCGTGGAAGCCGAGATTGCGGGCGAACATGTTGTTCGGGAACACCTTGATCTTGGTGTTGAGCTCGCGCACCCCGCCGTTGTAGAAGCGACGTGACGCCTGGATCTTGTCTTCGGTGTCGACGATCGACTGCTGCAGCTGAAGGAAGTTCTGGCTCGCCTGCAGCTGCGGATACGCCTCGGCCACCGCGAACAGCGACTTCAGGGCCTGTTGCATATGGCCCTCCGCGACACCGGCGTCGGCAGGACCGGCGGCAGTGAGGGTCTCGGCGCGCGCCCTCGTCACGTTCTCGAACACCGCCTTCTCATGGGCGGCGTACCCCTTCACCGACTCGATCAGGTTCGGCAGCAGGTCTGCCCGCCGCTTCAGCTGCACCGTGATGTCGCTCCACGCCTCGTCTACGCGCACATTCAGCTGCACGAGCGAGTTGTATGTGGCCCACAGGTAGATGCCGGCGATCAGCACGAGCGCCACCACAATGATGACCGCGATCAGCCATTCCATACCGAGACTCCGTTCGAGGTGTGACCCTCATACTAGCTACCGGCCCCGCGATGGAATGAGCCTCCGATCAGGACTCTCAGTCGTTACCCACCGAGAACGCGATCGAGGTAGGGGTTGCGCAGGAGTCGATCGGGGTCGAGCCGGTCGCGGAGAGCGACGAAGTCGTCGAAGCGCTCGTACCGCGCACGCAGCGCGTCGGCGCCGAGCGAGTGCATCTTGCCCCAGTGCGGCCGGCCGCCGTGGCGGAGCATGATCTCCTCGACGGCGTCGAAGTACTCGGCCGGATCGTCGCGCCAGTAGCGGTGCACCGCGATGTAGCCGGTCGGCCGGCGGTGCGCTGTGGACATCCAGACGTCGTCTGCCGCGGCGAAGCGCACCTCCACCGGGAACGAGATCCGCCAGCCGCGCTCGTCGACGAGCGCGCGCACGGCGTCGAAGGCGGGGCGCACCTGGTCGGCGGGCAGCGCATACTCCATCTCGCGGAAGCGCACCGACCTGTCCGTCGCGAAGACGCGGTTCGAGGCATCCGTGAATTCTCGATCTCCCCACAGCCGCACCGACAGACGGTTGATGGTCGGGATGGTGACGGGAGCCGCGCGGGCGACGCTGCAGGCGGCCTGGTGCAGGAGGGTGCCCACGAGCCGGTCGTCGACCCACTTCCCCACGGGAGACAGAGGATGCCGTGGCGCGCTCTCGGGAAGCCGGGTGTTCGTCTTGGTCATCGCGCGGTCGGTGTGCGCGAACCAGTAGAACTCGAAGTGATCGGCACTGCTCACGCGCTCGTCGAGCTGTGACAGCACATCGTCGAGCGGCTCGGGCCGCTCGACGGCGTGGAGCACGAATGCCGGCACGCACTGCAGCGTGACCTCGACCAGGATGCCGAGCGCGCCGAGGCCGAGCGCGACGGCCGGCAGCAGCTCGGCGTTCTCGATCTCGCCGTTGCGACCGGCGCCGACGCGCAGCAGCTCGCCCGATGCCGTCACCAGCGTCGCACCGACGACCTGCGTGGCGATGCCGCCGAAGCGGGCGCCGGTGCCGTGGGTGCCGGTCGAGATCGCGCCGGCGATGGACTGCCGGTCGATGTCGCCGAGGTTCTCCATCGCCAGGCCGTACGGGGCGAGGAGGGCTGGGATCCGGTGGAGCCGTGTCCCGGCCAGAAGCGTCACCCGCCCGCGCTCGACGTCGACGCCGACGAGCCCGCTCAGATCCGGCAGCTCGAGCAGAACGCCGGGCGCGACGGCGATGCCGGTGAAGCTGTGTCCCGCCCCGACGGCCTTGATCGGCATCCGGCGCGCTGCCGCGGCGCTGACCGCTCGCTGCACCGCTTCGATGCTCCGGGGATACTCGACCCGCTGCGGACGGACCCGCTCGAAACGGCTCCAGTTGCGCCATGTGCCGCCCGGGCGGGTCACAGGAACGCCTTCCCCTCGCCGCGGTAGGTCGGCAGGGTCCGGGAAGCCTCGTTCGCGCCGCTGCGCGAATCGACGAGATGGTAGTGCTCCACACGCTCGGCGAGCTCACCGCTCTTGGCATGCCGGAACCAGACGCGGTCCCCCACCCGCAGGTCGCGCGCGGCCTCTCCCCGCAGCGGCGTCTGCACCTCGCCGGCACCTTCGCGCGGCGCCGTGCGCAGCCCGGCGGGCCAGACCGGCGCGGGCTGTCGCGAATCGACGGCGGGACCCGAGGCGATCCACCCGCCGCCGAGCACCGTAACCACATCCGGGGCGGGTCTGCGCACCACGTCCAGGGCGAACGCGGCGGCCGGGGCGGGATCGAAGACCCGGTAGCCGTCGAAGAGATGACCGGCGAGCAGGCCGCTGCCCGCGGTGAGCTCGGTGACCGCGAGATCGGATGCCGTCAGCTCCAGCGAACCGGTTCCGCCGCCGTTGACGAATTCCAGCGGCGCGATGTCGCGCAGCCCCGCGACGATCGCTGCGCGCCGATCGAGCAGTTCGGCCGCCGAGCGTCGCTGCATCCACCGGATGACGGCATCGCCCGCCCCGGTCGCATCGCCCTGCCCGGCGATCTGCGCCTCGTACATCATGAGCCCCACCAGCCGGAAGCCGGGTCGCGCGGTGATGGCGCGGGCGAGCGCCGCGACCTCGCCGGGCTCGTGCACGGGAGAGCGCAGCACGCCGATGTGCCCGAGGCCCGGTGCCCGCCACGAGGCATCGGCGTCGATCGCGATGCGGATCTCGGCGCGTGCGGCCGGTGCGGCGATGGCGTCGATGAGGTCCAGCTGCGCCAGATCGTCGACCATCAGGGTGATCCGGGCGGCGGCCGTCTCGTCGGCGGCCAAGGCAGCCAGGGCCGCGCGGTCGGCCGTCGGGTAGCCGAGGACGATGTCGTCGTGGGCGCGCGCGCCCTCCCGGGGCGTGGCGAGCCACAGCGCCTCGGGAAGGGTGAAGGCGAGGATGCCGCGGTATCCCGGCAGGTCCAGCACCGCGTCGAGGACGGCGCGCACGCGCACGGACTTGCTCGCCACGCGGATCGGCACGCCGCCGGCGCGCACCACCATGTCGAGCGCGTTGTACCTGAGCGCATCCACGTGCAAGGCGGCCACCGGCCCGCTGACGGCGGAGACCGCGCGGGTCATCGCGTCCCAGTACGAGTGCGGGTCGTCCCACGGCCGGGCCGGCGTGCGGGAACCGTTCGGCGCTGCCGCCGTCGACGTGGCGAGGGGCAGCAGGTCGAGGCTCATTCGACCCGCTTCGGGTGGGCGCGCATGGGCTCCAGCCTAGAGCCACGGGAATACACGCCAAGCGCAGTACCCCCGGTGGGACTCGAACCCACACTGCAGCGATTTTAAGTCGCCTGCCTCTGCCGATTGGGCTACGGGGGCGCCGGGACGGACGTCGCCGACGCCTCCACGCTACCGGTCAGCGCGACACGTCAGCGGCCCGCGGCCACCTTCTTGTCGGCTTCGACCTGCTCGGGCTGGTCGGCCTTCTTGCCCTGCTCCCGCGGCACCGCCGGCGGTGTCACAGCCGGCTGCGCCGGACGCGGGCGTGCCGCGAACTCTTCGAAGACGTAGCGCGGGCTCTGCACGGTCGACAGGTTCACGAGGTCGCGACCGAGCCAGAAGTTGTTCCACCAGCCCAACAGCACGCGCCACTTGCGCTCCCACGAGGGCATCGCGAGGCCGTGGTAGCCGCGGTGCGCGAGCCAGGCGATCGGTCCCTTGAGCGCGAGCTTGCCGGACTGGAAGACACCGACTCCCACGCCGAGGCCCGCGACGGCGCCGAGGTTCTTGTGGAAGTACTCGCGCGGCAGCTCGCCGCGAAGGACGGCCACGAGGTTCTTCGCGAGCAGCTTGGCCTGACGCACCGCGTGCTGCGCGTTGGGCACGCAGTAGCCGCCGACGCCGCCGCCCGACAGATCGGGGACGGCCGAGACGTCACCGGCGGCCCAGGCGCCCTCGACGAACTCCTCTTCGGTGCCGACGCGCAGGTCGGTGCGCGTGCGGATACGGCCGCGCTCCTCGACGGGAAGGTCGCCGCCGCGAACCACCGTGGGGTTCGCCATGACGCCGGCGGTCCAGATGATCAGGTCGGTCGGGATGACCTCGCCCGTCGACAGCTCGACGTTCCCGTCCACCGCGCCGGTGACCTGCGTGTCGAGGTGCACCGACGCGCCACGCTGGGCGAGGTTCTTCAGCACCCACTCGCTGGTCTTGAGCGAGACCTCGGGCATGATGCGCCCCATCGCCTCGATGAGGTGGAAGTGGGTGTCGTCGAACGTGAGCTCGGGGTAGCTCTTGACCAGGGACGACGCCAGCGACCGGAGCTCGGCGAAGACCTCGATGCCCGCGAAGCCACCGCCCACGACCACGACGGTGAGCAGGCGATCGCGCTCGGGCCCCGGAGGCAGCACGGACGCCTTGTCGAAGTTCGACATCAGCTTGTCGCGGATCGCGACCGCCTCTTCGATCGTCTTCAGTCCGATCGCGTTGTCGGCGATGCCGGGGATCGGGAAGGTCCGCGACACGGCGCCGGCCGTCACGACGATCTGGTCGTACTCGAACTCGTACGGGTCGCCGACGATCGGCGTGATCGTGGCGACCTTGTTCGCGTGGTTGATGCCGGTCACCTTCGCAGCGACCACGCGCGTGCGCTTGAGGTGGCGGCGCAGCGCCACGACCGAGTGACGGGCCTCGATCGAGCCGGCGGCCACCTCGGGAAGGAAGGGCTGGTACGTCATGTACGGCAGCGGATCGACGATGGTCACGTCGGCCTCGCCCTTGCGCAGGTGCTTCTCCAGCTTCCAGGCCGTGTAGAAGCCTGCGTATCCGCCACCGACGATGAGGATCTTGGGCACGGTGTTGGTCACGGTTTGGAGGCTCCTCCTGTGTCAGCGGCTCGGCGCGCGGGACGCCAATCGGATGCGTCGGACAGCTGCGGTGACGCCGAGCGCCACCAGTATAGCCGCCGCTGTGGCCACAGTGAGCGGCAGGGTGCCGTACAGGAGGGTTCCGCTGTCGGGCAGCAGAGGCGATCCCGCACGGTCGATGGTGTCCGCGGGAGGCAGCGCGGGGATGTCGACCGGAGCAACGGGTTCCGCAGCCCGCGGCTCGCTCTGCGCGCGCCGGTAAAGACGCACCCACTCCTCGAGGCTGCCCATCGGGTTCTCGCTCACCGCCTCCACCGATGCGGAGACGGCGGCTCCGGCATCCACCAGCCCGTACCCGTACAGCTCCTTCGGCCCGGACGCGGGACGCGCGGTGCGGATGATCCGGTTGATGACGTTGTCGGCGTCGAGATCCGGGTGGGCCGAGCGCACCAGCGCTGCGACCCCCGCGACGATGGGCGCCGCGCCGCTGGTGCCGTCCCACACCACCAGCCGGCCGTCGGCCGACACCCCGATGAGCTTCTCGCTGGGAGCCGAGACTCCGATCGTGATGCCCTGCGTCGAGGCGTTGACGCTCGCGTTGCCCTGCGGGTCGACGCCGGCCACGGTGAGGACGCCGGGGATCGTCGCGGGGGCACCGACTCGGGTCGTGCCACTGGCGCGGTTGCCGGCAGCGACGACCACGACCACGTCGTTCTCGTAGGCGTACAGGAAGGCGTCGTCCCAGCTCTGCGGCCAATCCGGCGCGTTGGTGGTCAGCGACATGTTGATGACGTCGGCGCCGTTGTCGACGGACCAGCGGATCGCGTCGGCGATCTGATCGGCGAACGACCGGGTCGCCGCTGAGCCGAAGCCCACCGACACCGACAGCAGCTGCGCCTCCGGGGCGACGCCGATCATGCCGGTGTCGGATCCGGTGCCGCGTCCCGCGGCCAGCGAGGCGACCCAGCTGCCGTGATCGGAGTCGACGGCCCCCACAGGCGTCCGCCCGTCCGCGGAGCCGGCACCCGATACGTCGGTGCCGTCTGCCACTGCCCCGGCGAATTCCACGGGGCCGCGGGCGATGCCGGTGTCGATGACGGCGATCGTCGAGCCCGCCCCTCGCGTGGTCTGCCAGGCCTGCTCGATCCCGTAGTCGGCGAGCC
>NZ_CAJF01000022.1 GCF_000304335.1 Microbacterium yannicii PS01
CGCGGTGTAGCCCGAGGGCGGTGCCGGCGGCGCGGTGTATCCGGCCGGAGGCTGGTAGCCGGCGGGAGGGGCGTAGCCGCCCGGAGCCGTCGCGGGGTTCGCGGGGTAGCCGCCGGCGGGTGCCTGGCTGGGAACGCCCGACCACACGGTCTTGTCGGCGAGGAAGTTGCCCGCCCACGGTGCCGCGGGGATGGCGGTGTTCCAGCGCGACCGGTCGAACGCGTTGATGCCGAGCCACACGATGGAGAGGAAGAAGTACAGGATCAGCCAGACGGCTTCCTTCTGCAGCTTCAGACCCACGCGCCAGGCGGCGAGCAGCGTGTAGAGGAACGCCGCGATCCCGATGATGGTGCCGAGCACGGGGACCCAGCCCAGCACGATGGTGCCACCCCAGAGCACCAGCAGCCACCACGGGTTGAGGTCGCCGAGCTTGACGAAGATCAGGGTGTTGTAGATCGGCACCCACGCGCGCCACTTCCCCTGCACTCCCGCCTTCTCGAAGATCTTCATCAGGAACCACGAGGTCAGGACGTACCCGATGACGGCGAAGAAGAGGAAGAGCGGAAGGAAGATGAAGATCCAGGCCAGCACGTAACCAGCCCCGTAGTCGGAATAGTCGGTCATTTACGGCCTCCCAGGGCCACGAACGACATCGTGAAGACCACGATGGCGAGGCAAGCAGCCCCGCGGCTCACATGCTATCGACGCGCGCGCCGCCGTGTCAGCATTACGGCCGTGTCGGGGGGATGGCCCCCGTCGCGCCGCGGTGGATAGCCTGGGCACATCCGTCCCGAGCGAAGGAGTCTCGATGACCGCTCAGAACCCGTCCTCTCCCCCGCCGCTTCCCGAGCGGTCCGCTGCGGAGGTCGCCCGTGAGACCGATGCGCGCACCACGACATCTGGCTACGGCCCCGGCGCCGACCCCGACGACACCGGGGTCCCCCGTGTCGGAGGCGACGCCGGCGACATCGGGCGCGGGTTCTTCTCGGCGCTGTTCGACCTGTCGTTCCGCACCTTCATCACGCGGCGACTGGCGAGCGTCTTCTACCTCGTCGGACTGATCGCCATCGGCATCGGGTTCATCGTCTACTTCGTCAGCGGCCTCATCGGCGGCATCTCGCTGCTCTGGTACAACGTCGGCGGCGGCATCAGCGCCATCGTCGCCACGCTCGTGATCGTACCGGTGCTGACCTTCCTCGCGATCATCCTGCTGAGGTTCGTCATCGAGGGCGTCGTCGCCCTGATCGCGATCGCCGAGAACACCGAGCGCACGGCCGAGAACACCCGGGGCTGACGCTAGGGGCTCGCGAACAGCTCCAGCTCGCCGGTCGCGTTCTCGCGCATTCGGAGTCCTGCCGCGTCCGCCCAGCGCAGGAACGCTGCGGCGGACCCGAGGCGCGGCCGCTCGGCGGCCAGGCGACGAACGAGCGCGCCCTTCGCGTGCTTGTTGAAGTGGTTGAGCGCACGCACCGCCCCGCCGGGACCTTCGCTCACGACCCGCACGTAGCGGGAGGGGATCCCGCCGGGTACCGGACCGAGCACCGCATAGGCCTCAGAGCGCAGGTCGAGCACGAAGCGCGGTGCGGCCTCCGCGAGAGCGGTGGTGACGGCATCCGCCCACACGCGTCGCAGCGCCGGAAGCCCGGGGATCGACGACGACGCCCCCAGCCGGTACGCCGGGATCGGGTCGAGTCCGCCCACGGGCCCGAACGGCGCCGAGTGCACCAGGACATGACCGCCGATCCAGCGGCGGGCGACGGCGTCGAGGGATGCCGCGTCCAGCGCGTCGTAGAGCACTCCGGTGTAGCGATCGACCGCCGCCATCGTCGGCGACGTCCGCAGCTGCGCGTTCACCGCGACCTCGCCGCGCTGCGTCGGGCCGAGCTTCAGCACGCGCGCGGCCTCGTCCTCGTCGGCCGACAGCGCGATGAGCGCGTCGACGACCGTCTCACGCTGCGGAGTCAGACCCCCCGAGCGAAAGGGAGGCCGTGTCGAGCGGCGCACGTCGGCCGCCCGAGCGTTTCGTCTCGGAGGGAGGCAGGAGGATCAGCATGGGCGCTTCCGGAAAGACGCCTCGGCCGGTTCCCAGGGGAACCGGCCGAGGCGGACAGATGTGACAGCGTCAGGCGATCAGCGCCGCGTTGCCCGCCACGATCGTCAGGTCGTCGCCCTCCATGGAGAGGAATCCGTCCTGCGCGTTGGCGATGATCTTCGAGCCGGAGGTCTCGGTGATGCGCACCTGACCCTCAGCGAGGATGGCCAGCACCGGCTCATGGCCGGGCATGAAGCCGATCTCGCCCAGGACGGTCTTGGCGACGACGAGCGACGCCTCACCCGACCAGACCTCCGCGTCCGCGGAGACGAGGCTCACCTTGAGTGGCATGTCAGCCGTTCTCCTTCTGGATGCGTGCCCAGTTCTCTTCGACGTCCGAGATGCCGCCGACGTTGAAGAAGGCCTGCTCGGCGACGTGGTCGAAGTCGCCCTTGACGATCGCGTCGAACGACTCGATCGTCTCCTTGATCGGGACGGTGGAGCCCTCGACGCCGGTGAACTTCTTCGCCATGTAGGTGTTCTGCGAGAGGAACTGCTGGATGCGTCGTGCGCGCGACACGACGATCTTGTCCTCTTCGGAGAGCTCGTCGACACCGAGGATCGCGATGATCTCCTGCAGCTCCTTGTTCTTCTGGAGGATCTGCTTCACAGCGGTGGCCACGCGGTAGTGGTCCTCACCGATGTAGCGGGGGTCGAGGATGCGGCTCGTCGAGGTGAGCGGGTCGACGGCCGGGTACAGACCCTTCGACGCGATCTCGCGGGAGAGCTCGGTCGTGGCGTCGAGGTGGGCGAACGTGGTCGCCGGAGCCGGGTCGGTGTAGTCGTCGGCGGGCACGTAGATCGCCTGCAGCGAGGTGATCGAGTGACCGCGGGTCGAGGTGATGCGCTCCTGGAGCACACCCATCTCGTCGGCGAGGTTCGGCTGGTATCCCACTGCGGACGGCATGCGGCCGAGGAGGGTGGAGACCTCGGATCCGGCCTGCGTGAAGCGGAAGATGTTGTCGATGAAGAGCAGCACGTCCTGCTTCTGGACGTCGCGGAAGTACTCCGCCATCGTGAGCGCCGACAGGGCGACGCGCAGACGCGTCCCCGGCGGCTCGTCCATCTGACCGAAGACGAGGGCGGTCTTGTCGAAGACGCCCGCCTCCTCCATCTCGTGGATGAGGTCGTTGCCCTCGCGGGTGCGCTCGCCGACACCGGCGAACACCGACACGCCGCCGTGGTCCTGCGCGACGCGCTGGATCATCTCCTGGATGAGGACCGTCTTGCCGACGCCCGCACCGCCGAAGAGGCCGATCTTGCCGCCGAGCACGTACGGCGTCAGCAGGTCGATGACCTTGATGCCGGTCTCGAACATCTGGGTCTTCGACTCGAGCTGGTCGAAGTTCGGCGCCTTGCGGTGGATGGGCCAGCGCTCGGTGATCTCGATGGTCTCGCCCGGCTCGGCGTTGAGAACCTCGCCGGTGACGTTGAAGACCTTGCCCTTGGTGACGTCGCCGACGGGCACGGTGATCTGCTCGCCGGTGTCGCGCACCTCCTGGCCGCGGACGACGCCGTCGGTCGGCTTGAGCGCGATGGCGCGGACGAGGTCGTCACCCAGGTGCTGAGCGACCTCGAGAGTGATCTCGTTGGACTCGCCCTCGATGACGATCGTGGTCTTCAGCGCGTTGTAGATGTCGGGGATCGCGTCGTGCGGGAACTCGATGTCGACGACCGGACCGGTCACACGGGCGACCCGCCCGACGACCGGGGCTTGCGTCTTCTCTGCGGTGAGGCTCATGGCTTCTTCTCTTTCGTGTGGTCTATTTGCCGGACGACAGGGCGTCGGCGCCGCCGACGATCTCGGCGATCTGCTGCGTGATCTCGGCCTGACGCGCGTTGTTGCGCAGGCGGGTGTAGTCGGTGATGAGCTTGTCGGCGTTGTCGCTGGCCGACTTCATCGCCTTCTGCGTCGCGGCGTGCTTGGCGGCCGACGACTGGAGCAGCGCGTTGAACACGCGGCTCTGGATGTACACCGGCAGCAGCGCATCGAGGACGACGCCGGCGTCCGGCTCGAACTCGTACAGCGGATACACCTGGGCGGATGCCGCTTCCTCGGCCTCGACGACCTCGAGCGGCAGCAGGCGCACGGTCTCGGGCGTCTGGGTCATCATGCTGACGAAGCGGTTGTAGACGAGGTTGATCTCGTCGACGCCGCCGTCTTCGCCACCGCGGTCGTACGCGTCGAGCAGTGTCGCCGCGATCTCTTCGGCCGTGGTGAAGTGCGGGGTGTCGGTGTCGCCCGTCCACTCCGCAGCGGACTCCATGCGACGGAACTGGAAGTACCCGACGGCCCGGCGGCCGATGAGGTAGAACACCGGCTCCTTGCCCTGCTGCCGCAGCAGCTCGGCCAGCTCGAGGCCCTCACGGAGGATCTGCGAGTTGAACGCGCCCGCCAGGCCCCGGTCGGACGCGAAGATCACGACGGCGGACCGGCGGATGACCTCGCGCTCTCGGGTGAGGGGGTGCTCGACGTTGGAGTGCGTCGCCACGGCGGAGACGGCTCGCGTCACGGCTCGCGCGAACGGCGAGGACGCGCGCACGCGCGCCATCGCCTTCTGAATGCGCGAAGCCGCGATGAGCTCCATCGCCTTCGTGATCTTCTTGGTCGTCTGAGCAGTGCTGATCTTCTGCTTGTAGACCCGGAGTTGTGCGCCCATTGTCCTAGTCCGGTGTCGCCTTAGCGGCGGCCCTTGACGATCTTCTCCTGGTTCACGTCATCGACCTCTGCGGCCGCGACCTCTTCGTGGCCGAGGCGACCGATCGCCTGGCCCTTGCCGGCCTGGAACTCGAGGATGAACTCGTCGGTCCTCTTCGCGAGCTCGGCGACGGTGTCGTCGTCGAGGACGTTCGTGTCGCGAAGCGTGTCGAGCACCGTTGTGTTGCGGCGAAGGTAGTCCAGCAGCTCGCGCTCGAACGAGAGCACGTCCTCGACCTCGATCGAGTCCAGCTTCCCGTTGGTGCCGGCCCAGATCGAGACGACCTGCTCCTCCACCGGGTACGGCGAGTACTGCGGCTGCTTGAGCAGCTCGGTCAGGCGCGCACCGCGGGCCAGCTGGCGACGCGATGCGGGGTCGAGGTCGCTCGCGAACATCGCGAACGCCTCGAGCGAGCGGTACTGCGCCAGCTCGAGCTTCAGCGTGCCCGAGACCTTCTTGATCGACTTGACCTGGGCGTCGCCGCCGACGCGCGACACCGAGATGCCGACGTCGACCGCGGGACGCTGGTTGGCGTTGAAGAGGTCCGACTGCAGGAAGATCTGGCCGTCGGTGATCGAGATCACGTTGGTCGGGATGTAGGCCGACACGTCGTTCGCCTTCGTCTCGATGATCGGCAGGCCCGTCATCGAGCCCGCGCCCAGCTCGTCCGACAGCTTCGCGCAGCGCTCGAGCAGACGCGAGTGCAGGTAGAACACGTCGCCGGGGTACGCCTCGCGGCCCGGCGGGCGGCGCAGGAGGAGCGACACGGCTCGGTAGGCCTCGGCCTGCTTGGTCAGGTCGTCGAAGATGATGAGCACGTGCTTGCCGTCGTACATCCAGTGCTGGCCGATGGCCGAGCCGGTGTAGGGGGCGAGGTACTTGAAGCCGGCGGGGTCGGAGGCGGGAGCCGCGACGATCGTCGTGTACTCCATGGCCCCGGCGTCCTCGAGCGCGCCCTTGACGGCCGCGATCGTCGAGCCCTTCTGACCGATGGCGACGTAGATGCAGCGAACCTGCTTGTCCTTGTCGCCGGACTCCCAGTTGGCCTTCTGGTTGATGATCGTGTCGATCGCGATGGCCGTCTTGCCGGTCTGGCGGTCGCCGATGATGAGCTGGCGCTGGCCGCGGCCGACCGGGATCATCGCGTCGATGGCCTTGATGCCGGTCTGGAGCGGCTCGTGCACCGACTTGCGCTGCATGACGCCGGGCGCCTGCAGCTCGAGTGCACGACGGCCCTCGATGCCGGTGATCTCGCCGAGACCGTCGATCGGGTTGCCCAGCGGGTCGACCACGCGGCCGAGGTAACCTTCGCCGACCGGCACCGACAGCACCTCGCCCGTGCGGGTCACGGAGTTGCCGGCTTCGATGCCGGAGAACTCGCCCAGCACGACGACGCCGATCTCGTGCTCGTCGAGGTTCTGTGCGAGGCCGAGCGTGCCGTCCTCGAACGTCACGAGCTCGTTCGCCATGACGCCGGGCAGGCCCTCGACGTGCGCGATGCCGTCGGCGGCATCGATGACGGTGCCGACCTCGGTCGCCGCGGCCCCGGTGGGCTCGTAGGCGGCGACGAAATCCTTCAGCGCGTCACGGATGACGTCGGGGCTGATTGACAGTTCTGCCATTGTCTTCCCTTTGTTTCAAAGTTCGTGTGGGTGGGGACGAGGCCCCGAGATCTCCGCGCTCGGCGGGAAGTCTGTACTAGCCGGCCAGCCGCTGGCGAAGATCGGCCAGGCGCGACGACACGCTCGCGTCGATGACGTCGTCGCCGATCTGCACGCGCAGTCCGCCGACCACGGCTCGGTCGACGACGGTGTTGATCGACACGCGCGACCCGTACCGCGCCGACAAGGCCGCGGCGAGGCGGTCTGTCTGCGCGGGGCTCAGCGGCGACGCGGCGAAGACCGTCGCGACCTTGCGCCCGCGCTGATCGGCCACGATCCTCGTCGCCCGCGAGAGCAGCTGTCGGACGCGGCGCTCGCGCGGCTGCTGGACGAGGGATGATGCGATGAGAGTCGCGGCAGCACTCGCACGTCCACTCAGCAGCGTCTGGACGAGCGCTCCCTTGGCGGAGGCGTCTCCGAGCCGGCTGCCCAGTGCGAGCTCGAGCTCGGAGTTGCCCGCGACGGTCCGGGAGAAGCGGAACAGCTCGTCCTCGACATCGGCCGAGCCGTCGGCGATCGCCGCTGCCCGCACCGCGAGCTCTTCGATCCCGTCGACGAGGTCGGCCGGCGTCGACCACCGCTGCTCGACGGCCGTCGTCAGCAGCGATGCCGTCGCAGGCGCCACGGCCGTGCCGAACACGTCGCTCACGACCTTGCGCCGCGCCGCGACCGGCGCGGAGGAGTCGGCCAGCGCGCCGCTCAGCTGCGACGAGTCGCCCACCGCGCGTGCCGCCGCGAAGAGCTCGCGGGCCACGTCGAGGTCGACGCCCGACGCGGCGCTGAGCGCCGCGGTCGTCGCCGCGAGGGCCTGAGTGGTCGCGCTGCCCATTACGCCTTGGCTCCTTCGGATGCCTCGAGCTCGGCGAGGAAGCGGTCGACCACGGCCTGGGCCTTCTGGTCGTCCGTCAGCGTCTCACCGATCACGCCGCCGGCCAGGTCGAGGGCGAGCGTGCCCACCTCGCTGCGCAGCGACACCAGAGCGGTCTGGCGCTCGGCCTCGATCTGCGAGTGCGCCGTCGCCGTCAGGCGCGCAGCCTCGGCGGTCGCCGTCTCTTTGGCCTCGGCGACGATCTTGCGGCCGTCCTCGCGGGCGGCGTCGCGGATCTCACCGGCCTCCTTGCGGGCGTCGGCGAGCTGGGCGGTGTACTCCTCGAGAGCCGCCTCGGCCTTGCGCTGCGCCTCGTCGGCCTTCGCGATGTTGCCTTCGATCGCCGTCGAGCGCTCGTCGAGCATCTTCTTCATCCGCGGAAGAGCGACCTTCCAGAAGATGAAGAGAATGACGACGAAGCAGACCGCCGACCAGATGATGTCGTACCAGGCGGGGATGAGCGGGTTGGGGGCCGCACCTTCCTCCGCCGCATACGCGACAAGAGCGTTCAGCATCCTGTCTCCTTAGGGCTGGAAGTCGACGATCAGGAGGTGAAGATGAAGTACGTGGCGATGCCGATGAAGGCGAGCGCCTCGGTGAAGGCGATACCGATCCACATGAGCACCTGCAGGCGGCCGGCGAGCTCGGGCTGGCGAGCCACGCCCTCGATCGTCTTGCCGACGACGATGCCCACGCCGATGGCCGGGCCGATGGCCGCGAGGCCGTAGCCCATCGTCGCGACGTTGCCACTGAGCTCGGCGAGAACCGTAGTTGCGTCCACGGGGGTGTTTCCTTTCGGTTATGGGCGGCTTTACGGGCCGACCCGCTTAGTGCTCTTCCGCGACCGCGAGCTGGATGTAGACCGCGGTGAGGAGAGCGAAGACGTACGCCTGGAGGACGGCCACCAGGATTTCGAACAGGGTGAAGATGAAGCCGAACGCGAGCGACCCGGCCGCGAGCGCCGACCACCAGCCGCCCATGTCGATGAGGAAGAACTGCGTCGCCGCGAAGAAGAGCACGAGCAGCAGGTGGCCGACCATCATGTTCATGAGGAGTCGGAGCGTGAGCGTGACCGGCCGGATGATGAAGGTCGAGATCAGCTCGATCGGCGTCACGATGATGTAGATCGGCCACGGCACGCCCGACGGGAAGAGCGAGTTCTTGAAGAAGTTCTTCGGGCTCTTCTTGATGCCGGCGTAGATGAAGGTGACATAGCTCACGACGGCGAGCGTCAGCGGCACGGCGACGATCGCGGTTCCGGCGATGTTCAGGAACGGGATGATCCCCGTGATGTTCATGAACAGCACCATGAAGAAGATCGTGGTGAGGATCGGAAGGAAGCGCTGGGCGTCCTTCTTTCCGAGCAGGTCTTCGCCGATGTTCACCCGGACGAAGTCCAGGCCCATCTCGACCAGGCTCTGGAACCGGCCGGGCACGACCTTCATGCGGCGGGTGCCGAGCCAGAAGATCAGAACGATCGCGGCGGTCGCCAGGAACTGGATCAGGTGGATCCGCGTGACCGGAACCCCCGCCAGGCTGAAGAGCACCTCGGGGAAGAACTCGTCGATCGACGGCCCGTGGAACTCCGGGGGCGCGTCGGCGGCAAAGGGGGCGATCAGGGTCGCAGCTTGAGTAGTCAGCGCTGGCTCCAGCTTCGGGGCATCGGTCAAGAACCTTTGCGACGATGGTCGGTGAGCGTCACTCCGCAAGCGCTCGCAGAGCGAGCGGGCGGGCGCTCAGTCAGCCTATCAAACTTGTGAGGGCCCGGAATCCGCCGCGGGTCCGGGCCGACCCGAGCCGTGCCCGTCGGTGCGGTCTCCGGCATCCGGGTCGGTCGGCAGCTCGACGTCGCTGACGTGCGGCACCCGCATGCGCAGCAGCACCACCACGTCGACCAGGAGCGAGGCCAGGACGCTCACCACGACGGCGACGAAGAAGACGGTGGGTTGCACCCACGGCTGGTCGCGCAGCACCAGCAGCGCGACGATGAAGACGATGAACTTGAGGATCCACCCGCCCAGCACGATCGCGAAGAAGAACGGCACGTACAGCTCCTGGCCGTACCAGCGGTTGGCGATCAGGATGCTGGCGCCGGTGATCCCGAGGAACACCGCCGCGACGAGCACGCCGACCAGCGCGCTCCACAGCCCGGTCGTTCCCGCGACGAGGTAGCCGACGACCGCGCCGACGACAGCGAGCACGGCGGTCACCGTGCCCGACCACACCAGGACGGTGCGCAGGATCGGCGTGCTGGAGACGGGGCTGGGGGTCATCGGGCGATCTCCGGGATGGTGGGGTCGGACGCCGGGGTGGGCGCCGAACGGTGGGAGCTCGCGCGCGGACGGCGACGCGAGGGCAGGAAGGTGACGACGAGACAGGCCGCGACGCCGACCACGCCGTACGCGACGCCGATGAGGTAGTCGCCGGGCCACTCCAGCGTGGTGCCGATGTACATCAGCAGCACAGACAGGCTCACGAGCGCGGTCCACGCATAGAAGATGAGCACGGCATCGCGGTCGGAGTGCCCCATGTCGAGCATGCGGTGGTGCAGGTGCTTGCGGTCGGGAGAGAACGGCGACTTGCCCCTGCTCATGCGGCGCACGACGGCGAGACCGAAGTCGAGCAGCGGCAGGAGCACCACGACGACGGGCAGCAGGATCGGGATGAAGGCACCGAGCAGCTGCGAACGGCCGAACTGGTCGTTGTCGCCCATCATGGCGGGGTCGAAGTTGCTGGTGATGGCGATGGCCGAGCACGCCATGAGCAGGCCCAGCATGAGCGCGCCGGCATCGCCCATGAACAGGCGCGCCGGACTCCAGTTCAACGGCAGGAAGCCGATGCACGCGCCGATCAGCACCGCCGCGATGAAGGAGGCGAGGTTGAAGAACGAGCTCTCGCCGGTGTCGCGCACGAGCATGTAGGAGTACGCGAAGAACACCGCGTTGGCGATCAGGCAGACGCCGGCCACGAGGCCGTCGAGCCCGTCGATGAAGTTCACCGCGTTCATCACGACGACGATCGAGAACACCGTCAATGCGAAGCTCGCCCAGCTCGAGAAGATCGTCATGCCGCCCAGCGGCAGCGTGTAGATCTGCAGCTTGCCGAACCAGGCGATGACGCCGGCGGCCAGGAACTGCGCGCCGAGCTTGATCGTCCAGTCCAGATCCCACAGGTCGTCGAGAACGCCGACGACGACGATGAGCGCCGTCGCCCCCAGCAGCGCGTAGACCTCATGCGGCTGCGACCAGACGATGGCGAAGAACGGATGCTGCGACGAGACCGCGAACGCCGCCACCACCCCGAGGAACATGGCGATGCCGCCCAGGCGCGGCGTCGGCGTCTTGTGGACGTCGCGCTCGCGGATGCCCGGGTACAGCTTGTACTTGAGGCTCAGTCGCCACACCGCCCACGACAGGACGAAGGTGACCGCCGCGGTCAGAAGGATCGTGAAGACGTACTGCTTCACGCGCCGTCGCGTTTCGGCTGCGAGGGCTCCGGCTCTGTCGCGGGATCGACGGGCCGTTCGACGGGCGCAGCCGGTGGGGCCGGGTAGTCTGGCTCGGGGTCCGGCTCGAGCAGGTCGCCGAGCACCTCCCGGAGGGCGGCGCGATCGATGGCGCCTTCCCGCAGGACGCGGATGAGAGGCCGGTCGCCGCCCACGAGGCTCGTGGCGTCGATGATCGTCGAAGCGACCCCGGTCTTCGAGGGCCCGTCGCTGAGGTAGACGGCGACGCTGTCGCCCAGCATCCCCTGCGCGTCCTCCGCCGTGATGCCGGCCGCCATGCCGGTGAGGTTCGCGCTCGAGACCGCGAGCGGCCCCGTCTCCTCCAGCAGCTCCAGTGCCATGCGGTGGGCGGGCATCCGCACCGCCACCGTGCCGTGGGTGTCGCCGAGGTCCCACGACAGCGACGGCTGCGCCGGCAGCACGATCGTCAGGCCACCCGGCCAGAACGCCTCGACCAGGCGCTCGACCGGCTCGGGTACCTCCGCGACCAGGGCGCGCAGCGTCGTCAGCCCGGCGACGAGCACCGGCGGCGGCGACTGCCGGCCCCGGCCCTTCGCAGCGAGCAGGCGCTCGACGGCCTTCGCGTCGAACGCGTCGGCGGCGACGCCGTAGACGGTGTCGGTCGGCATCACCACGAGTTCGCCGCGCCCGATGGCCTGGCGCGCCTGACGCATGCCGGAGAGCAGCTCCGCCTCGTCACGGCAGTCGAAGATGGGGGACATATCGCCCACAGTCTAATTCGGAGCGGGGCCTACCCCACGCCCCGCCCCAGTTCGCAGCGGGCCGACCCCACGCCCCGCCCCAGTTCGCAGCGGGCCGACCCCACGCCCCGCCCCAGTTCGCAGCGGGGCCGACCCCACGCCCCGGCCCAGTTCGCAGCGGGGCCGACCCCACGCCCCGGCTCTACGGGGTCGTGTTCAGGGCCGCAGGGCGGTGGTCGCCCGGTCGCGCATCGTCAGGTCGGGGTGCGTCGCGGTGGCCCGCCAGCCGTCGGCCGCGAGGAGCTCGCGGATCTCGGCGCCCTGCCACTCGCCGTGCTCGATGACGATCGTCCCGCCCGGGTGGGCCAGGCGCAGGCCGACGGCGCTGAGCACGCGCACGACGTCCAGGCCGTCGGCGCCGCCGTAGAGCGCGGCGGGCGGGTCGAAGAACCGCACCTCCGGGTCGCGCGGGATCGCGGCATCCGGAACGTACGGAGGGTTGGACGCCACGACCGACACCGTGCCATCCAGCTCCGGGAAGGCCTGCGCGAGGTCGATGAACGCCAGCCGGGCGTTGTCGGCGCCCACGTGCGCGAAGTTCTCCTTCGTCCACACGAACGCATCGACCGAGTTCTCGGCGGCGAAGACCTGAGCGTGGGGGACCTCGGTCGCCATCGAGAGGGCGATCGCCCCGCTGCCGGTGCCGAGATCCACCGCGATCGGAGAAGCGGATGCCGCGGCGCGCAGCGCGTCGATCGCCAGCTGCGCGACGACCTCGGTCTCGGGCCGCGGCACGAAGACGCCAGGGCCCACGCGCAGCTCGAGGTGGCGGAACGGGGCGAGACCGGTGATGTGCTGCAGCGGCTCGCGCGTCGCGCGACGCGCGACCAGCTCCTCGAGGCGCCGGGCGTCGCCCGGGTCGAGGGCGTCGCCCCGCAGGGCCGCCGCCTGCACTCCCCCGCGGCCCGAGCCGAGGACGAAGCCGGTGAGCAGCTCTGCATCGACGACGGGATCGGGGATCCCGGCTTCGGCGAGCCGGGCGGCGGCGCGCTGAAGCGCGTCGGAGAGCGCGAGGGAGCTGTCGGGAGAAGCCATGTCGGCCACCCAGCCTAAGCCCGGCGCGTGCCCGGCCCGGCCGTCGTCACACAAGGACTCACCGTCCTCGCGCGCGAGAGCCTCCCCCCTAGGCTGGTGGTCGACTCCGCCGTGAACCCGCGAAAGGCCCCGACATGACCGGCATCCATCCCGACATCACCTCTGCTTTCGGAAACACCCCGCTCGTGCGCCTGAACCGCGTGACGGAAGGCGTCGGCGGCAACGTGCTGGCCAAGCTGGAGTTCTACAACCCCGCCTCGAGCGTCAAGGACCGCCTCGGCATCGCGATCGTCGACGCCGCGGAGGCCTCCGGGCAGCTGCAGGCGGGTGGGACCATCGTCGAGGCCACGAGCGGCAACACCGGCATCGCGCTCGCCATGGTCGGCGCGGCCCGCGGCTACCGCGTCGTCCTGGCGATGCCCTCTTCCATGTCGGTCGAGCGTCGCCTGCTGCTGAAGGCCTACGGCGCCGAACTCGTGCTCACCGACCCGGCCGGCGGTATGAAGGGCGCCGTCGCGAAGGCCGAGGAGCTCGTCGCAGAGATCCCCGGCGCTGTCCTGGCTCGTCAGTTCGAGAACGAGGCGAACCCCGCGATCCACCGCAAGACGACGGCGGAGGAGATCCTGCGAGACACCGACGGCCAGGTGGACTACTTCGTCGCCGGCATCGGCACCGGGGGCACCATCACCGGCGTCGGACAGGTGCTCAAGGAGCGCGCTCCGGGCGCGAAGGTGATCGCCGTCGAGCCGGCGGACTCGCCGCTGCTGACCAAGGGCACCCCGGGACCCCACAAGATCCAGGGCATCGGACCCAACTTCATCCCCGCGATCCTCGACCAGGGCGTCATCGACGAGGTCATCGACGTGGAGTTCCCCGACGCGATCTCGACGGCCCGCGCCGTCGGGACGAAGGACGGCATCCTGGTCGGCATCTCGTCGGGTGCCGCCATCTGGGCCGCCCTGCAGATCGCCGCGCGTCCCGAGGCCGAGGGCAAGAACATCGTGGTCATCGTCCCGTCGTTCGGCGAGCGCTACCTCTCGACCGCGCTCTACGAGGATCTGCGCGAGGATTGACGCAGGCGCCGGGCGCGATGGCGAACGACCGACCCGCTCGGGCGCCGTCGCGCCGTCGTCGTCTCACCGTCACCCTTCAGGAGCTCCATGCCCGGCATCCATTCCGACATCACCACCGCCTTCGGTGAGACTCCCCTGGTGCGCCTGAACGCGCTCACCGAAGGTCTGGGCGCCGAGGTGCTGGCGAAGCTGGAGTTCTACAACCCCGGCTCCTCGGTCAAGGATCGCCTCGGGTACGCCCTCGTGGAGGCAGCCGAAGCGGCAGGAGAGCTCGTGCCGGGCGGCACGATCGTCGAGTCGACGAGCGGGAACACCGGCATCGCGCTCGCGCTGATCGGTGCCGCTCGCGGCTACAAGGTGATCCTCACGATGCCGGCGTCGATGTCGAAGGAGCGGCGCACCCTGCTCAAGGCCTACGGGGCGGAGCTCGTGCTGACCGATCCCCACAAGGGCATGACCGAGGCCGTCGACACCGCCAAGCGCATCGTCGCCGAGACTCCGGGGGCGATCCTGGCGCGGCAGTTCGAGCACGAGGCGAATGCCGCCATCCATCGCCGGACGACCGCCGAGGAGATCTGGCGCGACACCGAGGGCCGCGTCGACTGGTTCGTGGCCGGGTCGGGCACCGGCGGAACCGTGACGGGCGTCGGCCAGGTGCTCAAGCAGCGCAACCCGCAGGCGAAGGTGGTGCTCGTCGAGCCGAAGGACTCCCCCGTCCTCACCGAGGGCCGCGCCGGCGGTCATCGCATCCAGGGAATCGGGCCGAACTTCGTGCCCGATGTGCTGGACCGCTCCGTCGTCGACGAGATCATCGATGTCGAGTTCGACGACGCGATCCGCGTCGCACGCGAGCTGGCCACCCGCGAGGGGATCCTCGCCGGCATGTCGGCGGGGGCGGCCGTCTGGGCGGCGCTCGAGATCGCCGCCCGCCCCGAGGCGGCCGGCGCGCGCATCGTCGTGATCATCCCGGACTCGGGTGAGCGCTACCTGTCGACCGCGCTCTACGAGCACCTTCGCGAGCCCGAGACGGAGAAGAAGTGACGATCGAATTGCCGGAGCGGATCGGATTCCTGGCGCGTGTGCGCGAAGACGTCGCCGCCGCCAAGCTGCGCGACCCCGCCGCCCGCAGCGGAGTCGAGATCGCCGTGCTCTATCCCGGCCTGCATGCCATCTGGGCGCATCGCGTCTGGCACGCCCTGTGGACTCGACGAGCGCGATTCATCGCGCGCGCCGGCTCGCAGATCACCCGCTGGCTCACCGGGATCGAGATCCACCCCGGCGCCACCATCGGGCGCCGCTTCTTCATCGACCACGGCATGGGGGTGGTGATCGGCGAGACCGCCGAGGTCGGCGACGACGTCATGCTGTACCACGGTGTGACGCTGGGCGGTCGGCAGCGCGAGGGCGGCAAGCGTCACCCGACCATCGAGGACGGGGTCGCGATCGGCGCCGGGGCGAAGGTTCTCGGCCCGATCACGGTCGGCGCGGGCTCCGTCATCGGCGCGAACGCCGTCGTCACGAAGGACGCGCCCGCCGACAGCGTGCTGGTCGGCATCCCCGCGAAACCGCGCGTCCGTCGTGCCGGTGACGACACCCGCGCCCTGCTGACGACCCCCGAGTACCACATCTGACCCCGCCCCGCCGGGCGACGGCGGCCGCGAGCGTGATCGACCCCGAGCCCCGGATTCCCGACGACGCGGATGCGGTGAGGCTGCGGCATCCACTCGCGCTATGCCCTGCGCGCGTCGTGACGGTCGTCCTTGATGAACAGCGGCGGCACGAGCCAGGTGGCGAGCGCCGTGACGATCCACACGATGAGCGGCGCGACGACCCATGCCAGTGGCTGCGAGATGCCGATGCCGGCGCCGGGGATGAGCACGACGATCACGATCGAGATGAAGGTCGACAGGATGCCGATGCCCCCGAGCAGCGCCGGCGCATGACGGCGCGTGAGTCGCGAGGCCAGCGGCGCGAGGACGCTCTGGATCAGCGCGAAGATCAGCACCGCGAGCACGAAGCCCCACCAGTCGCCCCAGCGGATGTGGAAGCCCTCGAGGAGTAGGTCGGCGATGATCAGCCCGACCGCCGCCGAGACGATGAAGGTCACGGCGCGGATCAGAAATGCGAACACTCGCCGACCCTATCGCCCACCCCGCCGCGCGTCCGGTAGCGGGAGCGGCGAGGAGGCTCAGTCGTCCGAGCCGAGAGCCGCGAGCCGCGCCTCTTCGTCGGCGCTGATCGCCGACGCGATGAGGGGCTCGAGCGCACCGTCCATCACCTGATCCAGGTTGTACGCCTTGTAGCCGGTGCGGTGATCGGCGATGCGGTTCTCCGGGAAGTTGTACGTGCGGATGCGTTCGGACCGGTCCATGCCGCGAATCTGCGACTTGCGGGCGTCGGAGGCTGCGGCATCCCGCTCCTCCTGCTGACGCGCCAGCAGCCGGGCTCGCAGCACGCGCATGCCGGCCTCCCGGTTCTGCAGCTGCGACTTCTCGTTCTGCATCGACACGACGATGCCCGTCGGCACGTGCGTGATGCGCACCGCCGAGTCGGTCGTGTTGACCGACTGCCCGCCGGGGCCGGATGAGCGGAACACGTCGATCTTCAGATCGGCCTGGTTGATCTCGATCTCGTCGGGTTCATCGACCTCGGGAAAGACCAGCACCCCCGTGGTCGACGTGTGGATGCGGCCCTGCGACTCGGTCGCCGGCACGCGCTGCACGCGGTGCACGCCGCCTTCGTACTTCAGATGCGCCCACACGCCCTGCGCGGGGTCGCTCGACGATCCCTTGATCGCGACCTGCACGTCCTTGTAGCCGCCCAGGTCGGACTCGTTGCGCTCCAGGAGCTCCGTCTTCCAGCCCTTCGACGCCGCGTACTGCAGGTACATGCGCAGCAGGTCGGCGGCGAACAGCGCACTCTCGGCGCCGCCCTCCCCCTGCTTGATCTCCATGATCACGTCGCGCGCGTCGTCGGGATCGCGCGGGATGAGCAGGCGCCGCAGGCGCTCCTGGGCATCGGCGAGCCGCTCCTCGAGCCCCGGCACCTCCTCGGCGAAGGCCTCGTCCTCACGGGCGAGTTCGCGCGCGGCGTCGAGATCGTCGGATGCCGAGACCCAGTCCTCGTGCGCCTTCACGATCCGCGACAGCTCGGCGTAGCGCCGGTTGACGCGCTTGGCGCGCGCCGCGTCGGCGTGGACCGCGGGATCGGAGAGCTCCGCCTGGACGGCGGCATGCTCCTCGATCAGTCCCCGGACCGACTCGAACATCCCCGGATCGCGCTTCGACAAGCTCACGCTTCGACGAGCTCAGCGGATGCTGTTGTCGTGCGCGTGGCTGTGGCCACCGCCGTGCCCGGCTGCGGGAGCCGGGATCGACTTCTGCATCTGCACCAGGAACTCGACGTTGGACTGCGTCTCCTTGAGCTTGCCCAGCACGACCTCGAGGGCCTGCTGGGTGTCGAGGCCCGCCAGGGCGCGACGCAGCTTCCAGGTGATCTTGACCTCGTCGGCCGACAGCAGCATCTCTTCACGGCGGGTGCTCGACGCGTTCACGTCGACGGCCGGGAAGATGCGCTTGTCGGCGAGCTGCCGGCTGAGACGCAGCTCGCTGTTGCCGGTACCCTTGAACTCCTCGAAGATGACGTCGTCCATCTTGGAGCCGGTCTCGACCAGTGCGGTCGCGAGGATCGTGAGCGACCCGCCGTTCTCGATGTTGCGCGCCGCGCCGAAGAAGCGCTTGGGCGGGTACAGCGCCGAGGCGTCGACGCCGCCGGTCAGCACGCGACCGGAGGTCGGGGCCGAGATGTTGTAGGCGCGACCGAGGCGCGTGATCGAGTCGAGCAGCACGACGACGTCGCGGCCGAGCTCGACGAGGCGCTTGGCGCGCTCGATCGCGAGCTCGGCGACCGTGGTGTGATCCTCGGCGGGCCGATCGAAGGTCGACGCGACGACCTCGCCCTTGACGGTGCGCTGCATGTCGGTCACCTCTTCGGGGCGCTCGTCGACCAGCACGACCATGAGGTGGACCTCGGGGTTGTTGGTCGCGATGGCGTTCGCGATCTGCTGCAGCACGATCGTCTTGCCCGCCTTGGGCGGGGCGACGATGAGGCCGCGCTGGCCCTTGCCGATCGGCGCGACCAGGTCGATGATCCGCTGGGTCAGCTTCTCGGGTGCGGTCTCGAGGCGCAGGCGCTCCTGCGGGTACAGCGGCGTGAGCTTTCCGAATTCCACACGGGTCGCTGCGTCGTCGACCGACAGGCCGTTGACGGCGTCGACCTTGACCAGCGCGTTGTACTTCTGACGGCTCGACTGCTCGCCCTCACGCGGCTGCTTGATCGCGCCGACGACGGCGTCGCCCTTGCGGAGGTTGTACTTCTTGACCTGGCCGAGCGAGACGTAGACGTCGCTCGGGCCCGGGAGGTAGCCGGTGGTGCGGACGAACGCGTAGTTGTCGAGCACGTCGAGGATGCCCGCGATCGGGATCAGGACGTCGTCCTCGCCGATCTCGGTGTCGAACTCGTCGGTCGTCTGGGCGCCGCGGCGCTTGTTGCGCTGACGGTTGCGACCGTTGCCCTGGGGCTGGTCGTCGTCGGAGCTGTCGGCCTTGGTCGACTCGGCGGGCTGCGCCTGAGCGGACTGGCCACCCTGTGCGTTGCCACCCTGAGCGTTGCCGCCCTGGCTGCCGTTCTGGGCGCCGCCGCTCTGGTTGCGGTTGCGGCTGCGGCTGCGGCTGCGGCCACGGCCGCGGCTCGGCGTCTCGCCGCCTTCGCCCTCGGCGTTCTGGTCGCCCGACTCGGCGGTCTCGCCGGACGTGTCGGCGGGCGCGGAGGTGTCGGCGGCGGCCTCGGCGGGCGCGGATGCCGCGTCCTCGGCCGGTGCGGCGGCTGCGGGCTGCTCCTCCGCTGCCGGAGCGACCTCGGCGGCCTGCTCGGCCGCGGCATCGACCGGAGCCTCGGGGGTGGGCTCGCTGACAGTCTCGGCGGCGGCCTTCGCGGCGGCATCCGTGCTCTTCGCACGGCGCGGAGCGCGCTTGCGCGGCGCCTTGACCGGAGCGGGCTCCTCGACCGGAGCCTCGACGGCGGGCTCGGCCGGAGCCTCGACGGCGGGCTCGGCCGGCTCAGCCGGCTCGGCGGGGGCCTCGGCAGCAGGCGCGGCTTCGTCGGTGTCGGCCGCAGGCGTCGCGGCGGGCTCGGCCTCAGCGGACTCGGCCTCAGCGGCGTCGAGCTCTGCTGCGGCAGCCTCGGCTTCGACGGGGCCATCGCCCTCGCCGGCCGCCGCGGGCTCGGTGCCCTCGGGCTGCGGGGTGCCGGCGTCCTCGGACGCGGCGGTGGTCTCGACGTTCTCGGGGGCGTCAGGCGCTTCCACGCGCTCTTCGGCCTCGGCGTCGGTGTGGATCTCGGAGATGGACTCCACGAGTTCTCCCTTGTGAAACGAACGGAATGTGCACGATCGCACGGCGCAGGCTGCTCGGCGGCTCATTCCCGGCCGAGGGCCGGTTGCTGAACCCGCCGAGAGACCCGTTGACGGAGTGAAGGACCGAGATGGTGCTCAGAGACCGTCTACAGGCACGGCGGCCGTGCGGTGGTTTCGCAGATTTGCGACGGAGGCCAGATTCACGTGTTTACGTGGAACCCTCCGCGTACTCCCTCACTGTACCACCCTTGAAGTCGACGGCGAGCATGAGGGCTTCCCACGGGGTGTCGGTCACCGTGCTCGCAAGCGCCGCCGCCTCGAGGCGTCGTCCGGGGCCGTCGGCGAGCACGAGGACGCTCGGTCCGGCGCCCGAGACGACCGCGGCGAATCCGGCTCCGCGCAGTGCGCGCACGAGCGCGTCGGTCTCGGGCATCGCGCTCGCACGGTAGTTCTGATGCAGCTTGTCTTCGGTGGCCGCCTGCAGCAGCTCGGGACTCTGCGTGAGGGCGGCGATCAGCAGCGCCGAGCGCGAGACGTTGAAGACGGCGTCCTCTCGGGGCACCTGCAGCGGCTGCAGACTGCGGGCGAGCTTGGTCGACATGGTGAACTCGGGCACGAAGACCAGCGGCGAGACGCCGCGGTGCACCAGCAGCTTCTTGTGCTGCGGGGCGCCCTCGTCGACCCACGCGATGGTGAGACCCCCGAACAGCGCCGGTGCGACGTTGTCGGGGTGACCCTCCAGCTCGGTCGCGAGGCGCAGTAGCGCGTCGGGTCCGAACTCGACGTCTCCTTCGAGCAGGCCCTTGGCCGCGAGCAGGCCCGACACCACGGCGGCGCCGGACGAACCGAGCCCGCGCCCGTGCGGGATGACGTTCTTCGCCACGAGCCGCAGCCCCGGCATCCGTCGCCCCACCGACTCGTACGCGTAGGCGATGGCGCGCACGACGAGGTGCGAGGCATCCCGGGGCACGTCGTCGGCGCCCTCCCCCTCGACGTGGATCTCGAACGATCCCTCGGTGAGCGTCGTGACCTCGAGCTCGTCGTAGACGCTGAGTGCGAGCCCGAGCGTGTCGAAGCCCGGGCCGAGATTCGCGCTCGTCGCCGGCACCCGCACGACGATCCGTCGCCCCGGCGCCGGAGAGACGGCTGCGTTCACGTGGTGGCCTGGACGGGTGCGAGATCGAGAACCGATGCCACGTCCGACGTCGAGGCGTCGACCACGGTCGGCTCGACCTGGCTGCCGTCGGCGTTCCGCAGCGCCCACTGCGGGTCCTTCAGGCCGTGGCCGGTGACAGTCAGCACGACGCGCGCGCCCGCGGGGACGACGCCCTGCTCGACCCGGTCGAGGAGGCCGGCGACGCTGATCGCCGAGGCCGGCTCGACGAAGATGCCGACCTCGCCCGCGAGCAGCTTCTGCGCCGCCAGGATGCGGTCGTCGTCGATGGCGCCGAACCAGCCGTCGGTGGCCTCGCGCGCCTCGAGGGCGAGCTCCCACGACGCCGGGTTGCCGATGCGGATCGCGCTGGCGACCGTCTCGGGGTTCCTCACGACCTCGCCCCGCACGAGCGGGGCCGAGCCCGCGGCCTGGAAGCCGAACATGCGGGGCACCCGCGTCGACACGCCGGACGCGGCCTCTTCGCGGTACCCGCGGGTGTACGCCGTGTAGTTGCCGGCGTTGCCGACCGGGATGAAGTGGAAGTCGGGCGCGTCGCCGAGCTGCTCGACGACTTCATAGGCCGCCGTCTTCTGCCCGTCGATGCGGTCGGGGTTGACCGAGTTGACGAGGTGCACCGGATAGTTGTCGGCCAGCTCCCGGGCGATCTCGAGGCAGTCGTCGAAGTTGCCGCGGATCTGGATGAGCCGGCCGTTGTGCGCGACGGCCTGGCTGAGCTTGCCCATGGCGATCTTGCCCTCGGGCACCAGCACGGCCGCGGTGATTCCGGCGTGCGCCGCATAGGCCGCCGCCGAGGCGGACGTGTTGCCCGTCGAGGCGCAGATGACGGCCTTCGCGCCGTGCTCGATCGCGCGCGAGACGGCGACGGTCATGCCGCGGTCCTTGAACGAGCCGGTCGGGTTCATGCCCTCGAACTTCACCCAGACGTCGGCGCCGGTGCGGTGCGACAGGGCCGGTGCCGGAAGGAGCGGCGTGCCGCCCTCGCCGAGGGTGACGACGGTCGAGGCGTCGGTGACGCCCAGACGGTCGGCGTATTCGCGCAGGACTCCGCGCCAGACGTGTGCTGCCATGTCGGTCAGTCTCCTTCCACACGCAGGACCGAGACGACGCGCTCGACGACGCCGCTCGCGGCGAGACGGTCGACCGTCTCGCTGAGGTCCTGCTCCAATGCCTTGTGCGTGCCCACGACGAGCCGCGCCGTCGCGGCGTGCTCCCCGGCGACGGTCTGCTCGAGTGTCGCGATCGAGACGCGACCCTCGCTCAGGATTCCTGCGACGGTCGCCAGAACACCGGCCTGATCGTCGACCTCGAGGGTGATCTGGTAGCGCGTCGTGACGCGACCGACCGGCACGACCGGCAGGTTCGCGAGCGTGGACTCCCCGACGCCCACGCCGCCGGCGATGTGCCGGCGCGCGGCCGAGACGACGTCGCCCAGCACGGCGGACGCCGTCTGCACGCCGCCGGCCCCGGCGCCGTAGAACATGAGGTTGCCCGCGGCCTCGGCCTGGACGAAGACGGCGTTGTTGGCGCCGTGCACGCTCGCCAGCGGGTGCGCGCGGTCGATGAGGGCCGGATACACCCGCACCGAGATCGAATCCCCGGACTCCCCGGTGAGTCGCTCGCACACGGCGAGAAGCTTGATGACGTAGCCGGCGTGGCGTGCCGAGTCCATCATCGCCTTGTCGATCGACGTGATGCCCTCGCGGTGGACCGCGTCCAGCGGCACGGCCGTGTGGAACGCCAGGCTCGCCAGGATCGCGGCCTTCTGCGCCGCGTCGAAGCCCTCGACGTCGGCCGTCGGATCGGCCTCTGCGTAGCCCAGGCGCTGCGCGTCGGCGAGGACGTCGGCGAACTCCGCGCCCTCGGTGTCCATCCGATCGAGGATGTAGTTGGTGGTGCCGTTGACGATCGCCATGATCCGCTGCACGCGGTCGCCGGCGAGCGAGTCGCGCAGCGGGCGGATGATCGGGATCGCGCCCGCGGCAGCGGCCTCGTAGTAGACCTCGGCGCCGACCTGGTCGGCGGCATCGAAGATCTCGGGTCCATGGGTCGCCAGGAGGGCCTTGTTGCCCGTGACCACATCGGCGCCGGAGTTGATCGCCGCGAGCACGTAGGTGCGGGCCGGCTCGATGCCGCCCATCAGCTCGATGACGATGTCGGCGCCCACGATGAGCTGCTCGGCGTCGGTGGTCAGCAGCTCCCGCGGCAGCTCGACGTCGCGCCGGGCGTCGACGTCGCGCACCGCGATCCCGACCAGCTCGAGCCGGGCTCCCGCACGATCGGCGAGCTCGTCGGCATGCTGCTGGAGCAGCCCTGCGACCTGTGAGCCGACCGAGCCGGCTCCGAGCAGTGCGACGCGAAGACGTCGGTAGTCGGTCATGCGATCCCTTCCCTGGGGGTCGTGGCGGGGCCGGCGTCGCGCGCGAGCAGGTCGTCGACCGACTCGCCGCGCACGATCACGCGCGCCTCTCCCCCGCGCAGCGCCACCACGGGCGGGCGGGGGACGTAGTTGTAGTTGCTCGCGAGCGAGAAGCAGTACGCGCCGGTGGCCGGCACCGCGAGCAGGTCGCCCGGGGAGACGTCGGCGGGAAGGTACTCGGCATCCACCACGATGTCGCCCGACTCGCAGTGCTTGCCGACGACGCGCGCCAGCGTCGGCTCGGCGTCGCTGGAGCGTGAGGCGATGCGCGCCGAGTACTGGGCACCGTAGAGGGCTGCGCGGGGATTGTCGCTCATGCCGCCGTCGACGCTCACGTACAGGCGAGTGGCGCCGCCCCCGAGCGCCACGGGCTTGGTCGTCCCGACCTCGTACAGCGTGACGCCGGCGCGGCCGACGATCGCGCGGCCCGGTTCGAACGCGAGATCCGGGATCGGGATGCCGCGCACCTCGCACTGCCGGGCGACCGCGTCGGCGATGCCGGCCGCGAGCTGCTCGATGGGCGTCGGGTCGTCCACCGAGGTGTAGGCGATGCCGAATCCGCCGCCGAGGTTGAGCACCGGCAGGTCGCCGCCCTCGAGAAGCTCGGCGTGCAGCTCGACGATGCGAGCCGCGGACTCCTCGAAGCCGGCCGTGCCGAAGATCTGCGACCCGATGTGGCAGTGCAGGCCGACGAACTGCAGGCCCGGGAGCTCGCGGATCCGGGCGACGGCGGCCGCAGCATCCGTGAGGGTGAAGCCGAACTTCTGGTCCTCGTGCGCCGTGGCGAGGAAATCGTGCGTCTCGGCGTGCACGCCGCTGTTCACGCGCAGCAGCACGGCCTGCGTCGCGCCGCGCCGTTCGACGATGGCGGCGAGGCGCTCGATCTCGATGAGGCTGTCGATGACGATCGACCCCACGCCCACCTCGACGGCGCGCTCCAGCTCGGCCACGGACTTGTTGTTGCCGTGGAAGCCGAGGCGGCCCGGCTCAGCCCCCGCGGCGAGCGCCACCGCGAGCTCTCCACCGGTGCACACGTCGACGGCGAGACCCTCTTCGGTGACCCAGCGCACCACTTCGGTGCTCAGGAACGCCTTGCCCGCGTAATAGACGCGCGCCCGCACGCCGTGCACCGCCGTTGCAGCCTGGAACGCGTCGAGGGTGCGACGCGCGGTCGCGCGGACCTGGTCCTCGTCGAGGACGTAGAGCGGGGTGCCGAAACGCGTGCGCAGCTCGCTCGCCGGGACACCGCCCAGCTCGATCCCGCCGTCGGCGGCACGGCGGGCGTTCTCGGGCCATACCGCCGGAGACAGCAGATTGGCGTCGCGCGGGGCGACCAGCCATGCCGGTGCGACGGGGCGGGAGTGCGGGTCGGCGGACACGGGTGGGCCAATCGGTGGGAGCTTCGACGCGGGGAGCCGTCCGGGGTCCGGGACGGCGCGGATATCACGGGCGCGCTGCGCACCGGATGCGACGGCCGCGAACCGGAGGGGTCACGCGCCCGGCGGTGCTAGAAGTCTAGGGCACCTGGCATCGGGGTCCCGTGGCGTGTGACGCTCGGCGACGGCGGCTCATCCGCACGTGCCGTTCGCCTGCAGAGCCGGATCCGACAGGATGCCGCCGGCGACGTCGAAGGAGGCGACGAGCTCTTCTCCCTCGACGGCGACCCCGCTCAGTGTCGCTCCCGAAGGCAGATACTGCGCGATGCAGACCGTCCAGTCCCGCAGCACCGTGCCTGCGAGGTCGCCGAACTGCTCGCGCAGCGCATCGGCGGTGACGTCGTTCTCGCCGAGGCGCACCGAGGCCGGGGTGAGGACGATGTCACCCTCGACCGCGCTCGGAGTCAGGGCCGCCCCTACCGGGAACGAAATGCCGAACAGCTGCAGATCGGTGGCCATGGTGACGTTCGGAGCCGCGAGGCCGAGGCTGTCGGCGGGGAAGCCTTCGACGGTCGACATGAGGGCGCGCAGCTGCTCCGCGTCGAGGCGCACGACCGCGTCGGCACCGCTCATCGCGGTCGCGTTGCGGATCGGGACCTCGCGCGCGGTCACCGAGACATCGCCCTCGAACTGCTGGATCACGACATCCGGCGATGACACCGTGATCTGATCGAGCGTGCCGCCGATGAGCTGCGGAATCAGGACGCCGGGGATGTCGACGTCGATCGGCTGCTCGGCGGGCAGCGACAGCTGCGAGCGCACCTGATCCTGCACGATGCCGGTCACGACCTGCCGGGCGATCGCCTCGGCCGCGAACCAGGCGCCGACGACCAGCCCGACCACCACGATGAGGGCGACGATCCACCCCCAGCGACGCCGGCGACGCGGCGGCTCGGCGGACTCCTCGAGCCGCGCCCAGTCCGGAAGGGGCTCAGTCGGCTGCGTGTCGCCCGCGGTCATCGCTTCACATCCGTTCGGGAGCGCCGACGCCGAGCAGGGTCAGTCCGTTGCGCAGCACCTGACCGGTGGCGTCGTTGAGCCACAACCGCGTCCGGTGCACCGCCTCGACGGTCTCGTCGCCGAGCGGAATCACGCGGCAGTTGTCGTACCACCGGTGGTACAGGCCGGCGAGCTCCTCGAGGTAGCGGGCGACGCGGTGCGGCTCGCGTACCTCGGCGGCGAAGGCGACGACCCGAGGGAACTCCTGAAGCGCCCCGAGCAGCGCCGACTCGGTCACGTGGGTGAGGGTCTCGGGCGCGAACTCGGAGCGGTCGACGCCGGACGCCTCGGCGTTGCGACCGACGTTGTGCGTCCGGGCGTGGGCGTACTGCACGTAGAAGACCGGGTTGTCGTTCGTGCGCTTGCGCAGGATCTCGGGGTCCAGCGTGAGGGGCGAGTCGGCGGGGTACCGCGCGAGCGAGTACCGAAGTGCATCGGTGCCGATCCAGTCGCGCAGGTCGTCGAGCTCGATGATGTTTCCGGCGCGCTTGCTGAGCCGCGCGCCGTTGACCGACACCAGCTGCCCGATGAGCACCTCGATGTCCTTGTCGGGGTCATCGCCGGCAGCACCGGCGAGAGCCTTCAGGCGGTGGACGTAGCCGTGGTGGTCGGCGCCGAGAAGGTAGATCTTGTGGGCGAAGCCGCGGTCGCCCTTGTTGAGGTAGTACGCGGCGTCGGCGGCGAAGTAGGTGTACTCGCCGTTGGAGCGGCGGATGACGCGGTCCTTGTCGTCGCCGAAGTCGGTGGTGCGCACCCAGACGGCACCCTCCTCGTCGAAGACATGCCCCTGCGCGCGCAGCCGGTCGACGGCCTCGTCGACGAGGCTCGGGCCGCCGTCGGCGGGCCTGCGGTGCAGAGTGCGCTCCGAGAACCACACGTCGAAGTGCACGTTGAACTTCTCGAGCGACGCCTGCAGCTCGCCGAGCTGCAGCTCATAGGCGAGGTCCCGTGCGGCCTCGACCTGCTCCACGCCGTCCAGATCCACGATGTCGGGCCGTGCCGCGGCGACCCGGCGAGCGAGCTCGTCGATGTACGCGCCGGCGTACCCGTCCTCGGGCGTCGGCTCGCCCTTGATCGCCGCGAGCACGGATCGCCCGAAGCGCTCCATCTGCGCGCCCGCGTCGTTGATGTAGAACTCGCGCACCAGCGTCGCCCCGCTCGCGAGCAGCAGGCGCGCCATCGAGTCACCGAGGGCCGCCCACCGCGTGTGCCCGATGTGCATCGGACCGGTCGGGTTGGCGCTGACGAACTCGAGGTTGATCGTGTTGCCCCGCTGCGAGTCGTTCGTCCCGAACGCGGCGCCGGCATCGACGATCGTCTTCGCCAGCGCGCCGGCGGCCGCGGCATCCAGCCGGATGTTGATGAAGCCGGGCCCGGCGACCTCGACGCCCGCGATCCCGTCGACTTCGGCGAGGCCGGCGGCGATCTCGGTCGCGAGCTCGCGGGGGTTCGCACCGACGGCCTTGGCGAGCTTGAGGGCGGCATTGGACGCCCAGTCGCCGTGATCGCGGTTCTTGGGCCGCTCCAGCGGCAGGTCGCCGGCGGTCAGCCCCTCCGACGAACCCGGTCGTCGCGCCTCGGCGAGCGGGGCGACGACGGCGAGCAGTGCGGCGGAGAGGGCATCGGGATTCATAACCGCCCCAGTCTAGTTCGCCGGGGCCGGCGCCCCTGGCTCGCTCAGCCGAGCTGGATCAGTGCCGTGAAGTCGTCGAGCGCCGGGTCGGCGACGTCGGGCAGCGCCGAGCGCTGCGCGTCGAATCCGGTCAGGGACGCGTCATCGGGCACCACCCACGCGTCCACACGCAGCCGCTGCAAGCCCACGTACCCGCCGTGATAGCTGAGGAACGCGCAGTCCGCGGCATCCCGTCCCGTCGCGATGCGCACGAGCGAGCGGCGGTTCGCCAGGCGCGTCCCGTCGATGACGTACCAGGCGCCGTCGAGATACGCCTCGGCGACGGCGTGGAAATCCATGGGCTGCAGACCCGGCGCGTAGCAGGCGGCGTACCGCGCGGGCATGTCCATCGCCCGCAGCAGCGCGATCACGACGTGGGCGTAGTCGCGGCAGACGCCCTGGCCGGTCATGAGCGTCGTCACCGCGCTGTCGGTGCCCTGACTGAGCCCGGGTGTGTAGGTAGTGCTCGATGAGACGAACTCGGAGACGGCGGCGATGAGTTCGTGCCCCGAGAGGCCGCGGAACTGGCGCCGGGCCTGCTGGAACACTTCATCCGACTGGCAGTACCGGCTCGGGCGCAGATAGGTGATCGCCTCGAGATCGCTGGTGCGGCTGGTCGCGACCTGTCCGTCGACGGTCGCCTCGTAGCGGACCTCGACCCGGCCGGCCTCGCCCTGCAGACGGTGCAGGCGGCTGCCGGACTGGTCGACGATCTCGGTCGGCGTGTAGACACGGTCGCCCTGGGTGAAGGTGAGCCGCTCGTTCGAGACGGGCACCGCCTGGGACGCGGCGATCTGGAAGATGAGGTCGACGGAGCCCCCGAGGTCGAGGTCCATCTCGGCGGTCACCACGCGTTGCACCGAGACATCCTCGCACGCCGCGGCGAACTGCCCGCGCGGGTGTGGAATCACTCTCGGCGGGTTCCAAGCCTGCCGTCCCGGCTCAGGATCTGCGCGGTCTTTCCCCACCTTGCGCCCGGGTGTCAGCGACGTGCGGTGAAGTGACTTACCCTCTATGCATGCACGCGCCCGGTCGCCTCCGTGGACGGCGACTGGGCCCACGCTCCCAGTGGCTCCGCTCGACGCGCCGACGGCGAGTCGATGGCGCGTGGGGAGGCCTGCCCCTGCTGGGTGCCGCGCTCGCCGTGGCCGCCGTGTGCCTGGTGGCCGTGCTGCGACCGGGAGCCGCGCTCGAGCCCGTCGGCGCGGTCGCCGCCGAGAACGGCGGCGCTGCCGTCACCGCCCCGGCGGCGCTGAGCCTTCCCGAGGGTGCTCGCGTCCTGGTGTTCGGCGACTCGTGGGTCTACGGCTCCGCCGCGTTGTCTCCGTCGCTCGGTTTCGCCTACCGACTGGCCGGCGAGCTCGGCTGGGAGACGATCGTCGACGGGGTGCGCGGCAGCGGCTACCTGAAGCCGGGTCTCGACGGGCCGGCGTACGGCGAGCGCATCGCACAGCTCGACCCGGCGCTCGACCCCGACCTGGTGATCCTCGAAGGGTCGATCAACGACCGTCGACTGTATCCGGACGGGTATCGGGATGCCGTGACCGCCGCGTGGAATGCGCTCGAGGCCCGCTACCCCGACGCCCGCATCGTGATCCTCGGACCGGCACCCCAGGTGCTGCCGGTCGAAGACGCCACCCGGCGGATCGACGCGGACCTGCAGGAGCTGGCCGGTGCGCGCGGCTGGTGGTACGTCTCGCCTCTGGGCGACGACTGGATCTCGACCGCCAACTACGCGCAGGTCATCGACTCGGGTCCGGTCGGGCGCGATCACCCGTCCACCGAGGGCCATGCGTACCTCGCCGGGCGCGTCGCCGCGGCCATCCGTGCGTTGAGCGAGCAGCCGGAGGTCGTGGCCGAGGCGCCTCACGACGAGCAGCTCGTCGCCCCCTGACCGGCGGGATCGCGTGCGCCGGGATGGTAATCTCGATCGGCACGCCTCCGTAGCTCAGGGGATAGAGCGTTGGTTTCCGGTACCAAAGGTCGCAGGTTCGATTCCTGTCGGGGGCACCAGTGGGGACAAGGGATCGAGAGTCATCAAGACTCTCGATCCCTTTCTCGTGACAACACTTTGACAAACATCTGTAGCGCGCTTGGCTCGATCGAGAGCGGCCGCAACGGCGTCCAGATCGTCGTCGAAGAGGTCCGCATAGACGTCGAGTGCCGAATGCTGGCGAGCATCATCGACAAAGCCATACGCGACGACTCGTCCGTATGCTGAGCCGATGAGGAAGTGGGTGGTGCTGGCATCGGCAGGGTTGGGGCTCGCCGGACTCACCGTTCTTGCGTTGCGAGGGCCGCGTCTGCCGCGCGACACGGCGGAGACCATCTCGCGCATTCGATCCGGCCCGGTGACCGGGGTGGTCGTAGGCGAGACGGGGTATGCGCAGTCCAGCGGCGTCCCGATCTGGTACGAGTGCATTCCCCCGGTCGGTGCCGAGAGAGGTGTCGTTCTGCTGAATATCTCACTCGGTGCGAGCTCGCTGTACTGGCCACCTGCGTTCCTGCGTGCACTGTCGGATGCGGGGTACCGGGTGGTCAGGTACGACCAGCGCGGCACCGGTGCGTCGAGTCGGATGCCGAACTGGAGCGGACAGCATCCGTACTCGCTGATTGACATGGCGCGCGATGGAGTCGCCGTCCTCGACGAGCTCCGCATCGACCGCACTCACGTCGTCGGGCTCTCCCTCGGAGGATTCATCGCCCAAGAGATCGCGATCGCGTACCCAGAACGTGTCCAGCGCTCACGCTGATGTCGACTTCCGCCGACCCGACCGACACCACCATGCCCGGACCGCGGACGTGGTCGCTGATCAGGTCTGCGATTGCGGGTCTTCCACTGCTGCGTTACCGCATTCTGGGCGGTGAGACGAACCTCGTGAAGGAGCTGCTCGCTGGCTTGATCGCGCAGGGTGGGGACGATCCTGTCGATGTGGAGGCGTGGACGAAGATCGTTCTCTACGACCTCCGCGAGCGTGGTGGGATCAACCTCCGTGCTTTGCGGCAACATCAGGCTGCCGTTACCGTGACACGCTCTCGCGACCCGTTGCTGGGCACGATCATGACACCCACCCTCGTTATCCACGGACAGCACGACGCGTTTCTGCCGATCGAGCACGGTCACCGGCTCGCCGCAGGCATCCCGTCAGCCCACGGGCTCTGGCTCGAAGACGCCGGACACCCATTCCCGTACCCGCGGATGCGCGAGGTGACGAAGGCGATCATCAACCACCTCGACGCCATTGATCTGTCCGTTTCCGCCCCGGCGAACGGCCACTCCGACTGACCACGACGACGCAGAACTTCCCGAGGCGCCGCCTGGCGGGCATGTTGCGGACTGATGCGCTGGGCGTCGTTGCCAACGCCGTCACTGCATGGACCTGACGGGACCGTCCACTCACTGAAGTCATAGACTGCTGTCTATGACTTCTCGCACCGCCGGCTCAGCGCTCAGTGTGGTCGCGGACCCGACGCGTGCCCGGATTCTGCAGCTGATCGGCGCCTCGCCTGACCGGCGAGCTCTGGTGGGGAAACTGGCGGACGAGCTCGGCCTGCGGCAGCCGACGGTCAGTCACCATATGGCCGCGTTGCACGCCGAAGGTGTCGTGATCCGCGAACGCGACGGCCGCCGGGTCTGGTACTCGGTCCACCCCGACCACCAGGAGCGCGTCAACTCGCTCCTCGGCGGCGCTGGCGTGAGTCAGCAAGACCCGGACTGGGAGCGGGTCACGGATGACCTCGCCGCCCGCTACCGCGGCACGTTCAACCGGGAGACCGTCGCCCGCTACATCGCCGACAGTCGCGACCTCCTCGCTGCAGGCAGCACCGCACCGTTGCTGGCGTCCCGCACTGCGGCGTTCGCCGCCTCACGGCTTGACGACCTCGCCCGCGGGGACGATCACGGCGGCACCCCGACGGTCTTGTTCGTCTGCGTCCAGAACGCCGGCCGATCCCAACTCGCCGCCGGGATCCTGCGCCACCTTGCCGGTGACCGCGTCATCGTCCGCACCGCCGGTTCGGCCCCTGCCGTCTCGGTGCGACCGGCCATCGTGACCGCGCTCGACGAGATCGGCGTATCGGTCGGTGGCGAATTCCCCAAGCCTCTCACCGACGATGCCGTCAAGGCCGCGGACGTGGTCATCACCATGGGTTGCGGCGACGCCTGTCCCGTCTACCCCGGTCGCACCTATCTGGACTGGGACCTCGAAGATCCCGTCGACAAACCCCTCCCCACCGTCCGCGGCATCCGAGATGACATCGACCGTCGCGTCCGGGACCTGCTTTCCGAACTGTTCATCCAGCCCTCATCTTCGCCCGTCTCATAAAACATAGATGGCGGTCTATGCTTTAGAGCGAGAGAAGCGGAGATCACTCATGAGCAAGCCCACCGTCCTGTTCGTCTGCGTCCACAACGCCGGCCGTTCCCAGATGGCCGCCGGCTACCTGCAGTCCCTTGCCGGCGACCGCATCGAGGTGCTTTCGGCCGGATCTGAGCCGAAGGACCAGATCAACCCGGTCGCCGTTCAGGCGATGGCCGAGGAGGGCATCGACATCGCAGGCAACACCCCGAAGCTGCTTACCGTCGACGCCGTGAAAGAGTCCGACGTGGTCATCACGATGGGCTGCGGCGACGCCTGCCCGATTTTCCCAGGCAAGCGCTACGAAGACTGGCAGCTCGATGACCCTGCCGGGCAGGATGCCGGAGCAGTCCGTCGGATCCGGGACGACATCCGCGCCCGCGTCGAATCGCTCATCGGTGAGCTCGTCCCGGCCGGGGAGCGGTCGTGACTGGCGCGCGCGGGCAGGACGGACTGCTGTCGCCGGATGAGGTGCTGCATCGGGCGGCCGAGCGCCTCGCGCAGCAGTTCACCGGGATGGTCAACGCGGAAACCGTTGAGCGGGTCGTGTTCGAGTCCTACACAGCACTCGCCCGCACCGCGACCGTGTCCACGCATCTGCCATCCATCGCGGAGAAGTTCTCCCGCGACAGGCTCACCGCACTCGCCCAGTCGCGGGGAATGATCGCCAAGCCGGTTCCCGAGATCCTCTACGTCTGCGTGCAGAACTCCGGTCGCTCCCAGATGGCCGCCGCGATCACGCGGCACCTTGCCGGCGACCGCGTGCACGTCCGTTCCGCCGGTTCGCAGCCCGGCTCTGGCATCCTCCCCAGTGTCGTCGCGGTGCTCGCAGAGGTCGGTATCGACGTCAGCGAAGAGTTCCCCAAGCCGCTCACCGACGACGTCGTGCGCGCCGCGGACGCCGTGATCACCATGGGCTGCGGCGACGCCTGCCCGTTCTACCCCGGCAAGCGTTACCTCGACTGGGACCTCCAAGACCCCGCCGACCTCGACCTCGATGGCATCCGCCAGGTCCGCGACGAGATCCGCCGCCACGTCGAGGAACTACTCACCGAGCTCAGCCCGGTCACCACCCCGTGACCGTCGACGCCCCCGTGATCACGAGCGCGCCGCTCTGGCGACGCGCTCTCGCGGAGTTCCTCGGCACCGGACTGCTCGTCGCCGTGGTCGTCGGCTCCGGCATCGCCGCACAACGACTGTCGACCGACACCGGCCTGCAACTACTCGAGAACGCCATCGCCACCGCGCTCGGCCTCGGCGTGCTCATCCTGTTGTTCGCACCCGTCTCGGAAGCACACTTCAACCCCGTCATCTCCCTCGCCGACTACACCCTGGGCCGACGCGACCGCACCGGACTCACCGGAAGCGCGCTCGGCGTCTACATCGCAGCGCAGATCGCCGGGGCGATCAGCGGCGCCCTCCTCGCCAACGTCATGTTCGCCACGCCGGCTGCGCTCTCGAGCACCGACCGCGCCACACCCGCGACCTTCCTCGCAGAAGTCGTTGCGACAACCGGACTGGTGCTGCTCATCGTCGGGCTCTCACGCACCGGCCGCAGCGTCCCCACGATCGCCGTCGCGGTCGGCTCCTACATCGGAGCCGCCTACTGGTTCACCAGCTCCACATCCTTCGCGAACCCCGCCGTCACCATGGGACGCATCTTCACCGATACCTTCGCCGGCATCGCACCCACCTCGGTGCTGCCCTTCATCGCCGCACAACTCATCGGAGCCGCAATCGGGACAGCACTCGCCTCAGCAATCTTTGCCACCCCGCGAATCACGCACCAGCAATAGTGCCTGATCGGACCACCGCGCACACCCGGATCAGCAGCACCCCGCGATCGAGGACGCCATTCGATCCTCCGGGCTGCACATCGCTGACCTGCCCATCCGATTCGTCCAGCAATGACCTCATGAGCGCCCGCTGAGCGATCCCTTGCGTGCGGGAGGGTGGCGTGCACAACACGGCGGAACGTTGGATGGCCATCTCAAGCGGTTGTCTCACGCAAGACGCCTGGCCAAACTGAAGGCCCGGGCAACTGCGCCCCGTTGAAAGGGATCGAGACATGGGTAATCCGGAAGCGACTAGTGCGATCGTCGCCGCGCACGCAGATCTGACGTCCCGTTTGCCGTTCGATGATGACGCTGACTTCGCTGCTGCGGAGAAGGGGTTCATTGGAACGCTTGCGGAGCCCAGGGTTCTGGACGCAGACGGTGAGGTGGTGTGGGATGCCTCCACCTATGACTTCTTTGACGGCGGCGCGGCGCCGGACACGGTGAATCCCAGTCTCTGGCGACAGAGCAAGCTGGTCGCGAAGCATGGACTGTTCGAGGTCGTGCCCGGTCTGTACCAGGTGCGCGGTCTGGACCTTTCGGTGATGTCGTTCATCGAGGGTGACACGGGCGTGATCGTGGTGGATCCGCTCATCTCGAAGGAGACCGCGACGGCAGCTGCCGCGCTGTATCGCGAGCACCGCGGCGACCGGCCGATCGTTGCCGTCATCCATACTCACTCTCATATCGACCACTTCGGCGGCGTGCAGGGCATCGTCACCCAGCCGGAGGTCGACGCCGGAGACGTTGCGATCATCGCGCCCGAGGGTCTGGTCGAGCACGCGGTCGCCGAGAACGTCTACGCGGGCACTGCAATGGGCCGGCGCGCCGGTTACATGTACGGCGCCGCACTGCCCCGCGGCACGAGGGGCGCGGTCGGTGCCGGGCTCGGCCAGACGACGTCGACCGGCGAGGCGACTCTCCTCGCCCCGACGCTCGAGATCACGACGACCGGCGAGACCCACACCATCGACGGGGTCGAGTTCGAGTTCCAGATGGCGCCCGGAACCGAAGCACCCACCGAGATGCACTTCTACATTCCGCGATACGAAGCGCTGTGCATGGCGGAGAACGCAACTCACACCTTGCACAACCTGCTCACCCTTCGCGGTGCGCTTGTGCGTGATCCGAATGTCTGGTCGCGGTATCTGACCGAGGCTATCGAGCGATTCGGCGGTCGCGCCCAGGTGGTGTTCGCCTCCCATCATTGGCCGACGTGGGGCAACGCCGAGATCGTCGAATTCCTCAGCCTGCAACGCGACCTCTACGGCTACCTGCACGACCAGACGCTGCGCTTGCTGAATCAGGGATTGACCGGAGCTGAAATCGCAGAGGTGATCCAGCTCCCGCCCGCGCTGGAGAACGCGTGGCACGCCCGCGGGTACTACGGCTCGGTGAGCCACAATGTCAAAGCCATCTACCAGCGCTACATGGGCTGGTTCGACGGCAATCCCGCCCGCCTCTGGCCCCATCCTCCTGCCGCTCTCGCCGAGCGCTACGTCGAGGCGATCGGCGGTATCGACAGGGTGCTCGAGATGGCGCGCGCCGCGTACGACACCGGCGACTTCCGGTGGGCTGCCACGCTGCTCGATCACGCCGTCTTCGTCGACGCGTCCAACGGAGCCGTCAAGGCTCTCTACGCCGACACGCTCGAACAGCTCGGCTACGGGTCGGAGAACGGCACCTGGCGCAACTTCTTCCTCTCGGGCGCCACCGAACTACGCGGCGGAAACTTCGGCACACCGACCGTGACCAATGCGCCCGCAATCCTTGCCCAGCTCAGTCCCGAGCAGGTGTTCGACGCAATCGCGATCACGATCGATGGCCCCAACGCTTGGGACCTCGACCTCGCATTCGACATCACGATCAGCGACCTCAACCGAGATTTTCATGTCACGCTCCGCAACGGCGTCCTCGTCTACGTCGAACGGGTCCGTGAACCGGATACGGATGCCGCCCTGCATCTGAGCCTCGAGAAGGAGCGCTTGATCCGTCTCGCCGGCGGCGACCTCCAGTCCGACGGTCTCTCCGTGACCGGAGACTTCGGCGTGCTGGAGCGGCTCTTCAGCGTCCTCAGCCCCGGCGACCCGAACTTCGAGATCGTCCTGCCATAGACCGATGCGCGCGAGAGCGCTGGTCGCGTGGACAACGTACAGGATTCGGGTAACGGACCTCGCAGATTCGATTCCTGTCGGGGGCACCAGTGGCGTGAGGCTGAAGGCCGGTCCGTGAGGGTCGGCCTCTCGCACGTCCCCTTTCCCCAGGTGGCGTCCCCCTGTCAAGGCCCTGACAGCCCGCGTGCTGCGACGACAGGATGAGCTGATGGCATCGATCGGCACGTCGTCGGGAGGAGGGCATCATGGCTGACTTCACTCCGGAAGAGGAAGGCGCGCGGCGCGGAGAAGCGGTGGTGTTCTGGTCCTGGATCGCGGTGCTGGCGGTCGGACTCGCCTACATGATCGCGATCCCCTTGGCGGGGCGGTGACGTGGTGCGACCGATTCGCGACAACGCCCTCAGTCTGTTGTTCGGCGGGCTCTTCATCGTGACACTCGCCGCGCAATCCATCGCGGGATGGCTGCAGTTCAACGAGACCCAGGAGCAGCACGGCCTGCCTATGGAGTCGTTCGGCGCGTTCGTGACGTCGTCGGAGTTCGTCGTCGACGTCGCCGAGAACTGGCAGTCGGAGTTCCTACAGTTCTTCCTGTTCATCGCCGCCACCATCTGGCTGGTGCAGCGCGGCTCTCCCGAGTCGAAGAAGCCGGGCGACGAGGGCGTCGGCAGCGACGAGGAGCAGCTGATCGGCGAGCACGCGCAGCCGGACTCTCCCGAGTGGGCGCGGGCCCGCGGCATCCGTCAGACGCTCTTCTCCAATTCGCTCCTGATCGTGATGGGCGCGGTGTTCGCGCTGTCGTGGTTCGCGCAGTCCCTCGCGGGAACGGTGGTGATGAACTCCGAGAACGCCGAGCACGGCCAGCCGTCGATGAGCTGGCTCGAGTATCTGAGCACACCGGACTTCTGGAGCCGCACGTTGCAGAACTGGCAGTCGGAGTTCCTCGCGGTGGGCGCGATGATCGCGCTCTCGATGTTCCTGCGTCAGCGAGGCTCGGCCGAGTCGAAACCGGTGGGAGCACCGCATCACGTCAGCTCAGTGGAGAGCGAATGACCAGGGCGACGGCCACCCCCCACTCGAACGGCCCGATAGGTAGCGACCGGACAGGCATCGGAGGATGATGAGAACCGAGCACACCGAGAGACGCCGTCTGCGACCTCGCGCTCTCCATCTCCGACGCGCTCCGTGGGGAGGCACGCCATGGGAAAGCTGATCTACGACGGAACGGTCAAGGTCGATTTCGACGATCGGACGCTCGCCCATCTGCAGCTGGTGATCGGTACGAAGCTGCGCCGTGGTGAACCCTTCCACTTCACGTGGCGCGACGACGCGAGCATCGGGGACGGGCGCACCACGGTCTGGGTCCACCCTCGCTGCTCGCTCGTGTACAAGTACTACGGCAGCAGGATGCCGCGGCTGAATCCGGCGTGGATCGACGCGCTCGCGTACACGGCCAATTCACCCGCAGGGCTCCACCTTGTGCCCGAGCCGGTACCGCCCGCCGCGCACGAGCCCGACCACGAGGCGGAGCGGGACCTGATCGCCTGACGCAGTGCTGCGCGGCGCTCGTGCAGGTCAGCGTGCCTGGCCGGCGCGCTGCGCCTCGGCGGGAAGCGTGTGGGTCGGGACGACCACGATGTCCTGCACCTTCCAGTCCAGTGCGCTCACCGCTGCTCGCGCCTCTTCCAGCTCTCGTACGCGCACCTTCTCGCGTACCGGCACGGCGAACACCTCGACGTGGAACACCTGCCCCATGTCGCGCATGCGCACGGCGCTTTCGCTCACCCACGCCAGCTCGTCGACGCGCCGGGCGATGCGGTCGATGAGCGGGTGCGGCCCGGCGTCGTCCTGTGTCCGCGCCCGCTGATCGATGAGGTCGCGCACGGCAGCCCGGGCGTTGCGCCAGCCGTCCCACACGATGCCGAGCGAGATGAACAGCGCCGCGACCCCGTCCAGCCACCACCAGCCGACGCCGATGCCGAGCACTCCGATGATCGAGGCCGCATTGGTGTGCCAGTCGGCCTTCGCCATGTCGGCATCGGCGTACAGCAGCTTGTTGTGCAGCACCACGGCCAGCCTGGACTTCGCACGACCGTAGATGAACGGGCCGACCACGATCGCACTCATCGCCGCGATCATGAGCCACCCGAGCCAGATGGTGTAGCCGAAGAGCTGAATGGTCCCGATCGACGCATGCTCGGCACGGACGAGGCCGCTGATCGACTCGTACGCCAGGTTGCCGCCGACGGCCAGCAGTGCGACGCCGGCTACGAGGTGCCCCACTCCCATGACGCGGTGGAGCCCGAACGGGAACCGCTGTGTGGGCCGGCGGCGGATGAAGAGCAGCGCGATCAGGAAGGTCACCTGCGGGATGAGAGAGAGCATGTCTTCGATCCACGCCGTCCGCATCGCCTGCGAGTTGCCCACCACGAATGCGATGACGACGATCGTCACGCAGGTGTAGCCGATCGTGAACCACTCCCACCGCACGGCGCTGCGCATCGCTTCCTGCTGGGTCGGCGGAAGATCGGTGCGCCCCATCGACTTCATCGGCCGACCTCCGCGTCGAGGTGGCGTTCGAGCTCGCTCTGCCATGCGTTCTCGCCCATCGGAACGAGCATGACCACCGTGCGCCCGTCCGATCCGGGGATCCCGGTGTACCCGCGGGTCACCCCGACGCGATCGGACCACGGCGTCCTATCGGTCATGCCCCCCACCGCGAGGTCGAGGGATCCCGCCTCGAGCGCATCGACGAGCTCCTCCTCGCTGCCGACCGTCCATTCGACCTCGGCTTCGAGGGAGGCCCCGAAGCCCTCGACCAGCTCGACGAGCGAGCCGTCCACCTCGTCGCCGTTCACCGTCACGAGCGAGCCGGATGCCGACGCTCCGGCGCGCAGCTCCCCGCCGCGCACGCGATCGAGGGTGCCGTCAGGGTCGGCCGGCACCGCGAGCCCGCACCCCGAGAGGCAGCCGACGAGGAGAAGTGCGGACAGCGCAGTGATGCGTCGCCGTGTGAGCATGCTTAAGTCTCGCTCACCCGTGTGCGGCCAGGTGGTGACCTCGCCGCGGCGCACACATCTGCGTGAGACGCGGATGGGCTCCGCGTGCCGAATGAGAACCGCGGGAGCGGATGGCCTACCCTGGCTCGGACCGGAAAGGCAGGCGAGGACGGACGATGAGCGACACGATCCAGGACGTGGCAGAGGAAGCGCGGCGCAAAGGCCTCCGCGTGGCGGTGGCGGAGTCGCTCACCTGCGGACTGCTGGCCGGCACCGTCGGAAAGGGCATGAACGCCGGAGAGTGGTTCGGCGGGGGTGTCATCGCCTACCAGACGCAGACCAAGGTCACCGTGCTCGGAGTCACTGCGGGCCTGGACCCGGTGTCGGCCGAATGCGCGGAGCAGATGGCACGCGGTGCGCAGGAGCTCTTGCAGACCGACATCGCCGTGTCGACGACCGGCGTGGGCGGCCCCGGATCCGAGGGCGGTCATCCCGCCGGGACGGTGTTCCTGGGCTGGGCCCTCGACGGGTCTGCCGGACACGTCGCGCTGGCTATGGACGGCGAGCCCGAGGAGATCCTCCAGGCCACCGTCGATCGGGCCGTCGCGCTGCTGGCCGAGCTGGTCGGACGCGCCTGAGTCAGCTCTGGCGGGGAGCGAGAGCGGCGATCGCCGCGCGATTCGTGGCGAAGACCGGCTGCTCCTCGAGCAGTCCCAGCTGTACGAGCCGCTGCCGCGCCTGCGGGCGCATACGGCTGAACGCCAGCAGGACGCCCTCATCGTCGAGCCACTCCATCAGCGACTCGAACGCCTCGGCGCCTGTGACATCGACATCGGTGACGGCCTCCATGTCGATGACCACGTGCGTCACCGGATCGCTCGCCGCGGTCACGGCGCGCTTGACGGCGCCCGCGAACACCGCGCCATTCGCGAAGAAGAGCGGCGCCGCGAGCCGGATGACGAGCACTCCCGGCGCGGTCATGGTGCCTTCAGGCGCATCCGACAGCAGGGACTCCTGGGGGTCTCCCCCCGCGGCCAGCACGTCGATCGCCGGGTTCGCCGCGCGCCGCGCCATGTTCACCAGCGCCAGCACGAACGCCACCAGGATGCCGGGGATCGCACCCGCCAGCAGCGTGACGAGGAAGCAAGAGGCGCCGATCGCGAACTCGAACCTGTCCTTCCGCCAGAGGTCCCGGAACTCGCGGACGCCCAGCAGCGGAAGGATCGCGACACCCACGACCGCCCCGATCGCCGGCGAGGGGATGTCGGAGAGCAGCGCGGTGCCGAAGAGCAGAAGCATCAGCGTGCCCGCCGCCAGGACGAGCGAAGGAAGCTGCGTGCGCGATCCCGCCTGATCCATCGCCGCCGTGCGCGAGGTCGACGATCCGACGGCGAAGCTGCCCTGCGCGCCGGCGGCCACGTTCGACAGGCCGAAGGCCAGAAGGTCGCGATTCGCGTGGAACGGGTACCGGTGCCGCTCGGAGTACGACCGCGACACGAGCAGTCCCTCGGCGGTCGTGACGAGCGTCAGCGCCATCGCCGACGGGATCAGCGCGAGCCACATCGCCCAGTCGATGACCGGCCAGGTCAGCGCCGGTGCACCGGCGGGCACTTCGCCGAGCACGTCCACGCCGCGCTGATCGAGCCCCGTCATCACGACGACGACCGTCGTCAGCACCAGCACCACAAGCGCCCACGGCACGCTTCCGACGAGCCTCCGCCCGACCAGCAGGATGGCAACCGAGACCACGGATATGCACACCGACCAGGGATTCGTCGTGCCGATTCCGGTGACCAAGCCCACCACCTTGTCGACGAACTCGTCGCCGGAATCGATCTTGACGCCCAGCATCTTCGCGATCTGGCTCACCATGATGTCGAGTGCGAGCCCGCCGACGAATCCGATCAGGATCGGCTTCGAGAGGAAGTTCGCGAGGAACCCGAGCTTGAACACCGACAGCAGCGTGAACATCACACCGCAGATGATCGCCTGCGCCAGCGCGAGCGTCGCATAGCTCGCGCTCCCCGCCGCGGCCAGCCCTCCGACCGACGAGGCGACGAGGGCCGCGGCCGCGGCATCCGGCGACGCGACCACCTGACGCGACGACACCACGAGCGCGTAGACCACCGTCGGCACGATGAGCGCGTACAGACCGGCCGTCGGCGGCAGCCCCGCGATCTGCGCGTACCCGATGTTCAGCGGGATCGCGATGGCCAGCAGCGTCACACCCGCGGTGAGCTCGGTGACGAGGTTGCGGGCGGTCAGCCCGGCGAGGGGACGCTGCATTCCTGCTCCCTGGTGGGGTGGCCTTCCTCCGCTGAGGCGGCACGTCCCACCTTGGCACGGTGGCCGGCAAACCGTGAGACTTCCGTCAGTGTGCCAGGCCGTAGCGCGGCCGGGTCACTCGTGCGCGACGAGCTTGAGTCCGACGACGCAGCCGACGAGTCCCAGGATCAGCAGCAGCTTGACGATCGAGAAGGCCTCGGCGCCGGTGATCATGGCGTAGGCGACGGTGAGGGCGGCGCCGATGCCGACCCAGACGGCGTACGCCGTACCGGTCGAGATGTCGCGCATGGCCCACGCGAGGCCGCCCATGCTCGCCACCAGCGCGACGCCGAAGACGACGCTCGGCCAGAGCTTGGTGAGGCCCTCGGACTTGCCGAGCGCGGTGGCCCAGACGGCTTCGAGGACGCCCGAGACGATGAGGATGACCCACGACATGACTGTTCTCCTGGCCAGTCTTGTCGCTCACCGGGTACTGATCCGTCGTCCGGGGATCCGGTCGGGATCCATGATCCAGGCTAGCCGACGGGCCTGTGCAGCCTCTGGGCAGCGCGTGTGCAGCCGCGTGGCGGGTTCACGCCAGGAAGAGCCAGTCGAGCATCCCTGGATTGTGCGCGTGCACGAGCACGAGGAAGACGACGGCGTCGAACAGCAGGTGCACCGTCACGACGTAGGCGAGCGAGCGGGTCTTGAAGAAGATGAAGCCCTGCAGCAGCGCGAACGGAATCGTGAGCAGCGGACCCCACGCGCGGTACCCGAGCTCCCACAGGAACGACACGAACACGACCGCCTGCAGCCCGTTGGCCTGCCAGTCGGGAAAATGGCGGCGCAGCAGCGCGAAGCAGGTGCAGATGAAGAACAGCTCGTCCCAGATGCCGACCGCCCCGACGCCGACGAAGAGGCGCGCGATGAGGTCGGGGGTGTCGACGACCGGCCAGTTCTGATAGACGCCGGACGAGATGAAGTAGAAGGGCAGGATCAGCCAGCCGAGCACCAGCACCGCCACCAGCCACGTCCACTGGAACGTGGTCCACCGTCCGCCGCCGCGCCACGGGAAGCGGATCGCCCCCCGCCCGTCGGCGCCGTCACGGTAGATCCAGCGCGAGATCGCGTACGGCACCGCGACCGCTCCTCCGAGCGCAAGGCCGAAGCGAACGAAAGCGATGTTGTCGAGCTCGGCTTCGAGCGGGATGGCGCTGACGATGAGCATGCCGACGGCGATCAGAGACAGATCGCGCAGGAGCGAGGGCGGACGAGGGATGCCGCGATCCGCGGTCGTCGTGAGCTGCGGCGTCGGCGGGGCCGCGGCATCCGCCCGCCGCATCGCGAGTGCCGCGACGAGGCCGGCGGCCAGCAGCGCCCACCCGATCCACGGCACCCGCACGACGAAGAAGGCCGGCGCCGCAAGGCACACCAGGAGAGCGGGAACGAGCCCCCACGACCACGCGCGGCGCGCGGGAATGTCGGTCAGTCCGGGATGAGCGGGCATCAGCTCACCAGCCGGAGTGCGGACGAGGGCGGTCGAAGACTCACGGGCGCGACCGCCGCCGGTACGAGAGGTCGCGGATCTCGCGCCCGACGCGGGCACCTTTCCGCTCGAACGCGGTGAGCGTACGGCCCTCGAAACGCGGGGCCCACTCCCCCGCGAACGCCGAGTCGAAATCCTCTGCCGCGCCCAGGACCTCCCGCATCTGCAGCGCGTAGTCCTCCCAGTCCGTCGCCAGGCGCAGCGTGCCGCCGTCGCGAAGGGCGCGGGCCGCGATGCCGGCGAACTCGGGTGTGACCAGCCGGCGCTTGGTGTGCTTCTTCTTGTGCCACGGATCGGGGAAGAAGACCCACAGCTCGGAGACGGATGCCTCGGGCAGCAGGTGCTGCAGCACTTCGGGGGCGTTCGCCTCGACGAGCCGCAGATTGCGCACACCGGCCCGGTCTGCGTCGAGCATGGTGCGGGCCAGGCCGGCGCGGAACACCTCGATCGCGAGGAAGTCGGCCTCGGGGCGGGACGAGGCGGCGTGCACGATGGCATGCCCCTGTCCCGAGCCGATCTCGACCACGAGAGGGGCGCTGCGCCCCCAGACTGCGGCCGGGTCGACGGCGGAGCCCGGGAGGATGCTGGTCGCGGCGGCGTCGCGAGGGGCGTCGATCACGTACGCGGCGGCAAGGTCGCTCCACGCACGCTCCTGCGCCTCCGACATCCGCCCGCTGCGGCGCACGAACGACACCGGGCGATCGCGGTACCGGCGGTCGTCGGCGTTGGCGGGCAGGGGCGCGGGGGCGGGATCGGGCACCCGTCCAGGCTACCCAGCGCTCGAGGCGGCTCTCACCCGTGGCGTCCGGCCGGCCTAGGGCTGTGTCACGAAGTCGATCAGCTCCTCGACCCGGCCGAGGAACGCCGGCTCGAGGTCTCGATACGACTTCACCGACCCGAGGATGCGCTGCCAGGCGCGGGCGAGGTCGGCCTGGTCCCGGGCCGGCCAGCCGAGCGCACGGCACACGCCGACCTTGAACTCGATGCCCCGGGGCACCACGGGCCAGCGCTCGATGCCCATGGCCTGAGGCGTGACGCACTGCCAGACGTCGATCCACGGATGCCCGACGATCAGCACGTGCGCGCCGTGCCGGCCGCGGCCGATCGCATCGGCGACGCGCGACTCCTTCGAACCGGGCACGAGGTGATCGACCAGCACGCCGTAGCGGCGGGAGGCCGACGGGGGCTCCTCGTCGAGTGCGGCCTCGAGCAGGTCGATGCCCTGCAGGTACTCGACGACCACACCCTCTGCCCGCAGGTCGTCGCCCCACACCTTCTCGACGAGCTCCGCATCGTGGCGGCCCTCGACGAGGATGCGGCTGGCGCGGGCCGTGCGGGCGCGGCTGTCGGCCGCCGCGAACGAACCGGAGGCGGTGCGACGCGGCCCGCCCGCTGCGGGTGCCGCGCTCGGCGGGATGAGCACGACGTCGGCGCCGTCGATGAGGAACCCGGGTCCGAGCGGGAACAGCCGTCGCCGGCGATGCCGGTCCTCGAGCTCCACCATGCCGCCCGACACGGCCACGACCGCGCCGCAGAATCCGTCGTCGGCGACTTCGATCACGAGATCGCGGGATGCCTCGACCCGCGCCAGCTCTCGCCTTCCATGCCCCCGGAACCCGGCGGCGAGCACGTCGGTGCCGTAGCGATCGTCCATGGTCCTCCCTCGGATCGGAAAGGCTACCCGGTCCTCCCTCCTCCCTCGGGCAGCGACCCGCGGAGGCGGCCGCCCGGCATCGCGGGCTACCGCGTCATGCCCGGGCCTGCATAGACTCGCGTGAGGGGCATGGTTCCGCGTCCCGGAGGGGAAATCGATGCGTGCGCGATGGGTTGCGGCGCTGACGGCGGCTGCCGCGGTCGCCCTCACCGCGATCACAGGATCCGCGTGGGCGACCGATCCCGTTCCGCTCGGATCGGGCTACGTGACAGACGACGCGCAGGTGCTCTCGGCCGGTGAGGTCGACGACGCACAGGCGCGACTGGAGTCCCTGTCGGAGGCGACCGATGCGCAGCTGTACGTGGTGTTCGTCGACGACTTCACGAACCCCGCGGATCGGCAGCAGTGGGCCGACGCCGTCGCCCAGGAGAACGGTCTCGGCCCGGTCCAGTATCTGCTCGCCGTCGCGACCGACGGCCGGCAGTTCTACATCTCTGCGGACAGCAGCGGGCCCCTCAGCGAGCAGCAGCTCAGCGACATCGAGGCCGACGTACGGCCCCACCTGACCGACGGCGACTACGCGGGGGCGATCACCGCCGCCGCGGACAGCATGCAGTCCGCGCTCGGCGGCGCTGGCGCCGGCGGTTCCGGCGGCGGGGCGGCTCTCACCTGGATCCTCGTCATCGCCGCCGTCGTGGTCGGCGTGGTGCTGATCGTGGTGCTGGTGCGACGACGCCGGAAGGGTGCGGTGGCGGGAGGTCCCGGAGCCCCCGAGGTCGCGCAGCCGAGCCTGGAAGAGCTCGAGCGGCGCGGGGCATCGCTCCTCGTCGAGACCGACGATGCGTTGAAGACCAGTGCGCAGGAGCTCGGCTTCGCTCGCGCGCAGTTCGGGGATGCCGCGACCTCCGAGTTCGAGGCGGCGCTCGTGACCGCCAAGCAGAGCCTTGACGAGGCGTTCACCCTCCAGCAGCAGCTGGATGACGCGACCCCCGACTCCGAGCAGGACGCTCGCGCCTGGAATGAGCGCATCATCGCGCTCTGCGAGGCGGCGAACGCGCTCCTGGACGAGAAGGCCGAGGCGTTCGACGAGCTGCGCAAGCTCGAGCAGAACGCGCCCGAGGCGCTCGCCCGCGTGCAGGACGAGCGCGACAAGGCCGCCGCAGCTCTCGACGAGGCCGCGGGGCGCCTGCAGACCCTGCAGACCTCGTACGCCCCCGAGGCGCTCTCGACGGTCGCCGACAACCCTGACCAGGCCCGGCAGCGTCTCGCGTTCGCCGACGAGCAGCTCGCCGCCGCACAGGCCGCCATCGGCGGTGGCCAGGGCGGCCAGGCAGCGGTGGGCATCCGCGCCGCCGAGGAGGCCGTCGGCCAGGCGGAACTGCTCGAGACGGCGATCGGCAAGCTCGCCTCCGACCTCGCCGAAGGCGAGAGGAGTGCGACAGCGCTCGTCGCCGAGCTCGAGCGCGACATCGCCGCGGCATCCGCTCTTCCCGACCCGGACGGCAGGATCGCCGCGGTCATCGCCGCGACGAGGCAGCAGCTCGACACCGCTCGCACGCACCTCGCCGGAACGGCCAAGCGCCCCCTGATCGCGCTGCAGAGCCTCGAGGCGGCCAACGCCCAGATCGACGCCCTCGTCCAGGGCGTGCGGGATGCCGACGCGCGGGCCCAGCGCGCACGCCAGATGGCCGGTCAGCTCATCCTGCAGGCGCAGGCGCAGGTGTCGACGGCCGAGGACTACGTCACCGCCCGCCGCGGCGCCGTGGGAGCCGAGGCACGCACGCGCCTGGCGGAGGCGGGAGCCTCGCTCGCCCGTGCCCAGGCGCTGCAGGCGGGTGACCCCGAGCAGGCGGCGCAGCACGCCCAGCGAGCCGATCAGCTCGCCGGGCTGGCGATCCAGCTCGCCCAAAGCGACGTCGGCGCCTTCCAGGGCGGCGGCGGGATGTTCGGCGGCGGCGGGCAGTCCGGCGGCGGCGGCATGATGGGTGCGGTGCTCGGCGGAATCGTCCTGAACTCGCTGCTCGGCGGCGGAGGCCGCTCCTCGGGCGGACTCGGCGGCCTCGGGGGCGGCCCGGGCGGCATGCTCGGCGGTGGGTCCGGTGGCGGCGGCTTCCGGCCCGGAAGCTTCGGCGGCGGCGGCACCCGCGGACGCCGAGGAGGTGGTCGCTTCTGACTCCCCCGGCTCGATCACAGCGACCGATGCCACACTCGCCCTTCGCGGCCCCGGCATCCCGAACCTGAACTCACTCTGTCCGACAAAGGAAGGAAATCCGATGGCGAAGCAGTCCATCTTCGGTCGAATCTCGACCCTCATGAAGGCGAACATCAACGCGCTCCTCGACTCTGCCGAGGACCCGCAGAAGATGCTCGATCAGCTGGTGCGCGACTACACCAACTCGATCGCCGACGCCGAGTCGGCGATCGCCGAGACGATCGGCAACCTGCGCCTGCTCGAGCGCGACCACCAGGAAGACATCCAGGCGGCGACCGAGTGGGGCAACAAGGCCCTCGCCGCGAGCCGCAAGGCCGACGAGCTGCGCACGGCCGGCAACACCGCCGACGCCGACAAGTTCGACAACCTCGCCAAGATCGCGCTCCAGCGCCAGATCAGCGAGGAGAACGAGGCCCGGGCGATCGCGCCGACCATCACCGCGCAGAACGAGGTGGTCGACAAGCTCAAGGACGGCCTGAACGGCATGAAGCAGAAGCTGGAGCAGCTCAAGACGAAGCGCTCCGAGCTGCTGGCGCGCGCCAAGGTCGCCGAGGCGCAGAACAAGGTGCACGACGCCGTCAAGTCGATCGACGTCCTCGACCCGACGAGCGAGCTCGGCCGGTTCGAGGACAAGGTCCGCCGCCAGGAGGCGCTCGCCACCGGCAAGCAGGAGCTGGCCGCGTCGACGCTCGACGCGCAGTTCAACCAGCTCGAGGACGTCGGCGAGCTGACCGAGGTCGAGGCGCGGCTGGCCGCGCTGAAGACCGGCGGTACGCCGCAGGCCGCGATCGGCAACTGATCGCACGAGCGATGACCGGGGCGCCGAATCCGCGAGGATCCGGCGCCCCGGCCCGTCGCGGCCCCGATGCCGCGGCCGCTCCTCGTACGAGAGGATGAGGGGATGACGCGATACCTCGTGGTCCCTCAGTGGCAGGGCAGTCCGTCGTCCCGCGCGATGCAGCTGCTCGACGGAGCGCACGCGATCGCCGGCGACCTGCCGCGATCGGCGACCACCGTGCTCGACGTGCCGATGGAAGCCGGCGAGGCGCAGGGCAGCGGCATCCATCGCCTGAGCTCGCTGCGCCGCGTGCACGACATGGTCGCCGACGCGCTCGACGACGACCACGAGCCGGTGCTGACGATCGGCGGCGACTGCGGCATCGCTCTCGCGCCCATCGCCCACGCCGTGCGCCGCACACCCGGACTCGCCGTGGTCTGGATCGACGCCCACCCTGACCTCAACACTCCCGACTCGTCGCCATCGGGGGCTTTCGCGGGCATGGTGCTGCGCGCCGTGCTCGGTGACGGCGACGCGGGCCTGGTCATCGACGCGGGCACGGTCGCGCCCGGCCGTGTGGTGATCGCCGGCGCTCGCTCGTTCGACGAGGCCGAGCTCGAGGCGGTCGAGGCGATGGGCATCGCCGCTCTGACGGTCGACGCGCTGCGTGACCCGGATGCCCTGGCGGATGCGGTGGCAGCGACCGGCGCCGATGCCGTCTACATCCACATCGACGTCGACGTCCTCGACCCGGCCGAGGTGGTCGGCAACGCGCATCCCGAGCCATTCGGGGTCACCGTGTCCGAGCTCACGGCCTCGGTGTCGCAGCTCAGAGCGCGCGTCCCGCTCGTCGGCTCGTCCCTCGCGGGGTACTCCCCCGCCTCGGCGGCCACCGCGACCGACGATCTGGGCGCGATCCTGCGGGTCGTCGGGGCCCTCGCGTGAGCCCGATCGCCGCCCCGCCGCCGGGCTGGCGCGCCGCGGCGGATCGCGCCGTGGCGCGGGGGCGACGCATCGACCGGTGCATCCCCTCCTTCCTGCTCGACTCGCCGATCAGTCGCGTGGGCTACTGGTACGGCTGCGCGGTCGGCTGGGTGTGGGGATCGCTGTGGAGCACCGGTCGCGTCGAGAAGCGCGAGGGCTTGTGGGTGTTCCGCGGGATGCCGCGAGCGACGTTCCCACGGGGCGGCGTGTGCGTGGGCGGGTGCTTCCTGACCGGCGATCACCGCGTCTCGGCGGCTCTGCTGCGTCATGAGGCCGTCCACAAGCGCCAATGGCAGCGGTACGGCTTGCTGATGCCTCTGCTCTACGCTCTCGCCGGGCGCGACCCGCTGCGCAACAGGTTCGAGATCGAGGCCGGATTGGCGGACGGCAACTACGTCCCCCGCGGGGCGGCCTGACCGACTCGTCAGCGCGTCGAGGTGAGTCCGTACTGCTCGGGCGCGTCGATCGACTCCCGGCGCACGCCCATCCCCACGAGGTGGTCGACGATGTCGGCGGTGCCGAGGTAGCCGCCGAGAAGGTGGATGCGGGTCTCGTCGTCCTCGACGCAGAGCATCTCGTTCGCCCAGGCCGTGACGGCGCGTGCGAGGGCCTCGCCGGTCGCGCAGCCGCGACCGGTGCCCGGGGCTCCGCTGCGCTGCGAGCGGTCGAGCCACGTCACGACCATGCGGCTCGGAGCCGAGATCTCGGCCTGCCACGAGGCCTCGGGGATCTCGATGAACACCCGACCCGTCGAGCAGATCGGCAGCGTCGCGAGCAGCGCTTCGAGCTCCGCCAGCGAGGACTCGTCGGCTGTGATGAGCTGCTGCACCCGCGTGTGACGCGACGAACGACACGCCGAGGCGCTGTGCTCGGCGGTGCGCTGCGCGGAGTGCGGGGTGGTGAGGTGGCTCATGACCCCTCCACTATAACCGAAAGAAGGGTTGCCTTACCTCAGTCACCGGATCGTGACGGTGGATGACGACTCCGACCGTCCGCGGCTCATATGCGACGAAGCAGCACGCGGCGCAGCTCCGTGAGCGCATCGTCGGCGAGCCCGTGCGCACGCAGATAGTCGGCGACCGAGCCGTAGCGCGCCTTCACCTCGTCGAGGAGCGCACGCATGACCGGGGCGGGAGAGCGGGTGGCGAGGTCCTCGAGGTGCACCGCCCCGGGATGCATGGCGCGCAGCAGCTCGACGATGCGCCGATTGCGCTGCTCGGGCAGCAGGCCCTCGGTGCGCGCATAGTCGCCGACCACCGCCTCGGTGTCCACACCGGCGGCCGCCAGCGTCAGCGCCACCGTCACCCCGGTGCGGTCCTTGCCCACCGTGCAGTGCACGAGGACGGGCTGATCGGCCAGGATGCCGCGCACGACCTCGACGACGCCCGCCGAGGAGTCCTCGACCAGCCGGCGGTACATCTCGTCGAGGCCGATGTCGTCGCGGAAGAACGACTCCACCGACCCGAGGAACAGCGGCACCCGCTGCGTCACCACGTCGATGCCGTCGATGCGACTCGGCTCGTAGCGCACCTCGTCGTCCGCACGGAGATCGATGATGCGCCGCAGGCCCAGCTCCCCGAGCGCCCGCGTGCCGGACGCATCGAGCCGGGCGAGATTGCCCGACCGGTAGAGCACGCCGTGGCGCGTGACCGCCCCCTCGGCGGGCAGACCGCCGACGTCGCGCAGATTGACGGCCCCCGGCACCACCGGATCGGCCGGGGTGGGGGTCGTCACCAGGCGGCGCCCGTCTTGGCGTCGTCGTCCTCGCGCGAGAGGTCGTCGCGCGGCGGCACGCTGTAGCGGCCCGCGATGGCGATGCGGTTGAAGGCGTTGATCGAGACCAGGATCCAGCTGAGGGCGACGTACTCCTGCTCGCTCAGCACGCCGCCGACTCGGTCGTAGACGTCATCGGGAATCCCGTCCTCGTGGATGAAGACGAACGCCTCAGCCAGCTCGAGGCCCGCGCGCTCGCGTTCGGAGAAGACGCCCGAGTCGCGCCACACCGGGATCTGGCCGATGATGTCGGCGGTGACACCCGCCGTGACGGCCCGCTCGATGTGCACCCGCACGCAGTACGCGCAGCCGTTCAGCTGCGACGTGTGGATCTGCACGAGCTCCTTGAGCCGGTCGTCGACACCGCTCTGGCCGGCGAGATCGCCCACGGTCTTCGAGACCGCCGCGAGCGCCTTGTAGGCCGGCGGGGCCGAACGCGACAGATGGACGCGGTGTTCTTCCGTCATGGCGCCAGCCTACCCACCCGCCGGCGCCGCGGATCGGGCCCTCTCGTCTCGGCGCGTGCGAGAGAATGGCCCGGTGAGCGAACCCACCGACGAGTTCTCCTTTCCCGCTGACGAGTTCTCCTTTCTCGCCGAACAGGCGGCCGAGACCGGCATCGAGGGCCAGATCCCCCGCGGCGAGCGCGTCTCGCTCACGCTGGAGGACGGCCGCACGCTGAGCGCGCTGCGCTACATCCCACCGGGTGCCGGCGAAGCCGCCCCGGTCGTGACCTTCCTGCACGGCGCGGGACTGAACGCGCACACGTGGGACACCACCATCCTCGCGCTGGGTCTGCCGGCGCTCTCGATCGATCTCCCCGGTCACGGCGACTCCTCATGGCGCGACGACGCGGCATACGTCGGGCGGGTGCTCGCTGCCGACGTCGCGGCAGGGATGGCCGCGTGGACCCGAGGGCCGCAGCTGCTCGTGGGTCAGTCGCTCGGCGGGCTCACCGCCGCGGCGGTGGCGGCCTCGCGTCCGGACCTGGTGCGCGAGCTCGTCGTCATCGACATCACGCCGGGCGTCGACTCGAACGCCGGGCCGACCCAGATCCGCGACTTCTTCGCCGGCCCGGTGGATTGGGCCTCCCGCGACGAGCTCGTCGACCGCGCGCTGGCGTTCGGTCTCGGCGGCGGAACGCGGCGGCGGGCCGAACGGGGCGTCTATTTCAACTCCCGCGTCCGCCCCGACGGACGCGTGGAGTGGAAGCACCACTTCGCCCACCTCGCCAACGCGGCGCCGCCCTCGACGCTCGACGCCGAAGCGCCTTCCGGGGCGCCCGCCGCGGACGCCGTCTCGGCGGTCCTCGGCGAGGCTGGCTGGGAGGATCTGGCCGCCGTCACGGCACGCATCACCCTGATCCGCGGCGAGCGCGGGTATGTCACCGACGTGGATGCCGCGGAATTCGCAGGTCGCGTGCCCGAGGCATCCGTCGTGGTGGTCCCCTCCGGACACAACGTCCAGGAGGAGATCCCGATCGAGCTCGGACAGCGCCTGCGCACGGCAGCCCTCGCCGGCTGAGCCCGCCCCTGCGGCTGCCGTGGGAAGCTCTAACGGTTCTCTTACGTTCCGAGTACCGGGTTCCCGCTCCGCATCGCACAGTCCCTAGGCTGGAGAGCCCGCACCTGTGGGACCGATCCGATCGCCCCGCCGGCACCCGCTCAGCACCGGGACCCGTTCGAAAGGACCTCCATGCTCCGTCGCTCCACCCTCGCCGCGACCGCTCTGCTCGCCGCGGGCGTGCTCGCCCTCACCGCCTGCGCCGGTGGCGGAGCCGAGCCCTCGCCCAGCGCGACCGGCGAGCCGGACCCCGATGCGTCGGTGGCGATCCGTCTGGTGCTCGAGCCCGGCAACCTCGACATCCGCGAGACGGCCGGAGCGGCGCTGGACCAGATCCTCGTCGACAACGTCTATCAGGGCCTGGTCGCCCGCACGCCCGAGCAGGACATCGTCCCCGCCCTGGCGAGCGACTGGACGGTGTCTCCGGACGGACTGACGTACACGTTCACCCTCCGCGAGGGCGTGACCTTCCACGACGGTCAGGCGCTCACCCCGCAGGACGTGGTCTGGTCGCTCACGACCCGCAAGAACACGCCGGAGTGGAGCGACTCGTCGCGGCTGGCGAATGTCACGAGCATCGCGGCGGAGGGCCAGGAGATCACCCTGACCCTCGCCCAGCCCGACTCGTCCCTGCTGTGGAACCTCACCGGCCGCGCGGGCATCGTTCTCAAGGAGGGCGACACGGTCGACTACCAGACGGCGGCGAACGGCACCGGCCCGTTCGTCCTCGACGACTGGCGGCAGGGCGACAGCATCACGTTCGCGCGCAACGACGCGTACTGGGGCGAGGCCGCCGGCGTCGCGGAGGTCGTCTTCGACTACATCCCCGACAACCAGGCTGCCCTGAACGCCGCGCTCGCCGGCGAGGTCGACGTGGTCACCGGGTTCGATGCGAACCTGCAGGAGCAGATCGAGGAGAACGGCGACTTCGCTCTCGTCCTCGGGAAGTCGACCGACAAGGGCACCCTCGCGTTCAACCAGACCTCGGGGCCCCTCGCCGACGAGCGCGTGCGGCAGGCGATCCGCCAGGCGATCGATCACGACGCCATCGTCGAAGCACTGGGTTCGGGTCAGGCGCAGTACGGCCCGATCCCCGAACTCGATCCCGGCTATGAGGATCTCGCCGACGTCGCGCCCTACGATCCCGATGCCGCGCGCGCCCTTCTCGAGGAGGCGGGTGAGGAGGATCTCGAGCTCACGCTCACGATCCCCAACTTCTACGCGACCACGATCCCGCAGATCCTCGTCTCCGACCTCAACGAGGTCGGCATCACGCTCGAGGTCGAGTCCGTCGACTTCCCGACCTGGCTCAACGACGTGTACATCAACAAGGACTACGAGCTCAGCTTCGTGCTGCACACCGAGGCGCGCGACTTCGAGAACTGGGCCGACCCCGAGTACTACTTCACGTACGACAACCCCGAGGTGCAGGAGCTGTACGCCCAGTCGCTGGCAGCGACCGACGAGTCCGAGGCGGCGGAGCTGCTCGCCGAGGCCGCCCGCATCGTGTCGGAGGATGCCGCGGCCGACTGGCTGTACAACGGAGCCTCGGTGATCGCCGTCGGGACTAACATCGCCGGTATGCCCTCGATCAACGTGAACGAGCGCCTCAGCCTTGCCGAGATCGCCAAGAGCAACGGGTGATCCGGTACGCGCTGACGAGGTCTGCCCTGCTGCTGCTCGGGCTGTTCGTCGCCAGCGTGCTGATCTTCCTGACTCTCCGGGTGCTCCCCGGCGACATCGCGCAGCTCATCGCGGGAGTCAACAGCACTCCCGAGCAGGTGGCGGGCATCCGTGAGCGACTCGGACTCGATCGCTCGCTGCCCGAGCAGTACCTCGCCTGGATCGGCGGCGTCTTCCGCGGCGATCTCGGCACCTCGCTGCTGACGGGCACGAGCGTCGTGGACGAGCTGGCCGAGAAGTCCCAGGTGACCGTGCCCCTCGGCATCCTGTCCCTGCTCATCGCGGTGGTCATCAGCGTCCCGCTCGGCGTGCTGTCGGCGCTGCGCCGCGGCCGCGCCGACGGCACGGCGCTGAGCGTGGGCGCGCAGGCGCTCGCCGCGGTGCCGGTGGTGTGGGCGGGCATGATGCTCGTCGTGGTCTTCGCGGTGTGGCTCGGGTGGCTGCCGGCCCAGGGCTTCCCGCGGGCGGGCTGGAGCGAGCCGTGGGCGGCGCTGCGCGCGCTGCTGCTTCCCGCGCTCACCATCGGCATCGTCGAGGGCGCCATGCTGTTGCGCTTCGTGCGCAGCGCCACGCTTCAGGCGGTCGGGCAGGACTTCGTGCGCAGCGCGGCGGCCAAGGGCCTCACCCGCAATGCCGCCCTGATCCGGCACGGGCTTCCGGTCGTGGGACTCTCGGTCATCACGGTGCTCGGGCTGCAGGTGGCCGGCATCATCGTCGGCGCGGTCGTCATCGAGCAGCTCTTCTCGCTGCCCGGCATCGGGCGCATGCTCGTGTCCGACGTGAGCGCGCGCGATCTGCCCAAGGTGCAGGGCGAGCTGCTCGCGCTGACCGCCTTCGTGCTGATCGTCGGCTTCGTCGTCGACATCGCGCACCGCGTCATCGACCCCCGTCAGCGGGAGGCGACGTGAGCGGACCGGTCCCCACGCCCCCTCCACACGGCGCTGGCGCGCCGCCCGGAGCCTCCGGGCGCGTGGGCCCCGCCGAAGCCCGCCGCCCGCGATCGCGCTGGGCGTGGCTGCGCCGGCTGTGGGCACTGTCGACGGGGCGATTCGGGCTCATCGTCGTCGGAGTCGTGGTCGCGACAGCGGTGCTGGCGGTGTTCTGGACCCCGTTCGACCCGCAGCAGGTCGAGATCTCCGACCGTTGGGCACCGCCCGGCTGGCCGCACCTGCTGGGAACCGACGCGTCCGGCCGCGACATCCTGAGCCTGCTGATGGCGGGCGCCCGCACCACGGTGCTCGTCGCGGTCGGCGCCGGACTCGTCGCGACGGTGATCGGCATCGCCCTGGCAGCGCTCGGCGCCCTCACCGCGCGCTGGCTGCGTGAGTCGGTCGCCGTGCTCGTGGACATCCTGATCGCCTTCCCGGTGCTCATCATCGCGATGATGATCTCGGCGGTCTGGGGCGGATCGCTCTGGGTCGTGGTGTGGTCGGTCGGCATCGGCTTCGGCGTGAACATCGCGCGCGTCACCCGTCCCGAGCTGCGCCGCGTGCTGCACAGCGACTTCGTGCTGGCCGGCCGCGCGGCGGGGCTGACCCCCGCGCAGAACCTCGTGCGCCACCTGCTGCCCAACGTCGCCCCGGTGTTCATCGTGCAGCTGTCGTGGGGCATGGCCGTCGCTGTGCTCGCAGAGGCCGGACTGTCCTACCTCGGGTTCGGCGCGCCGGTCACCGAGCCGTCGTGGGGACTGCTCCTGGCCGAGTTGCAGCGGTTCATCACGGTCCACCCGCTCTCGGTGATCTGGCCCGGGCTCGCCATCACGCTCACGGTGCTGGGCCTGAACCTCCTGGGCGACGGCCTGCGCGAAGCGACCGACCCGACCCTCTCTCGCAGTCCCTTCGCGACCCGCCGGGCCCGCCTCCATATCCCGGAGGTGGTGTCGTGACCCCGTCGCCGGTTCGCAATTCAGTCTGCGCGCACGGCCGTGGGGTCGAGATCGGCGTTATTCCGCGCCCGATCGGCCGGGCAGCGCGCCCGCGGACTGAATTGCGAACGCGTCGGGCCGACGAGGTCGTCGCATGAGCCTCGAGGTGCACGATCTGACGATCGAGATCGCCGGCCGCCGCGTCGTCGACGGCGTCTCATTCGAGGTTCCCGATGGCGCCCGTGTCGGCCTCATCGGAGAGTCGGGATCGGGCAAGTCCGTCACGGCGCTCGCCATCCTGGGGCTGCTCCCCGACGGCGCCCGTGCCACCGGCAGCGTCCGGTGGAACGGCCGCGAGATCCTCGGGCTGCCCGATCGCGAGCTGGCGACGCTCCGCGGCGACGAGATCGGCATCGTCTTCCAGGAGCCGCGCACCGCGCTCAACCCGGTCCGCACCGTCGGCCGGCAGATCGCCGAGTCGGTGCGCATCCACGAAGGGCTGACGAAACGGGATGCCGCCGTCCGCGCCGTCGCCGAGGCGTCCCGCGTCGCGCTGCCCGATCCCGAGCGCATCGTCGCCCGCTACCCGCACCAGCTCTCGGGCGGGCAGCGTCAGCGCGTCGCGATCGCGATGGCGCTCGCGTGCCGGCCGCGCCTGCTCATCGCCGACGAGCCGACGACTGCGCTCGACGTGACCATCCAGGCGGACGTGCTCGAGCTGCTGCTGTCGCTGGTGCGCGACGACGGCATGTCGCTGGTGTTCATCACCCACGATCTCGCCGTACTGTCGCAGATCGCGACGCACGGCGTGGTGCTCGAGGACGGTCGCGTGGCCGAGGAGGCGCCGGTGTCGCAGCTGCTCACTGCTCCGGGATCCGCCGTGACGCGCGGGCTGCTGCGGGATGCGACGGCGACGCTGTGGCGACCCGTGGGGCGACCCGCCGCCGGGCCCGGGAGCTGGGACGATTCTCAGGGGGGACGATCATGAACCCGCGACTTCCGGTCGATCAGCCGGATGGATCGCAGACCATGCTCCTGCGGGCCCGCGGCCTGACGCGCCGCTATCCCGCGCCGAAGACGCGGCTGTTCGAGCGTCAGGGCTTCTCGACCGCCCTGGCGGATGCCGACATCGATGTGCGCGAGGGCTCGTCGGTGGGGATCATCGGCGAGTCGGGATCGGGCAAGTCCACGCTCGTCCGGCTGCTGCTCGCGCTCGATACGCCGTCGGAGGGGTTCGTCGAATTCGACGGCCGCAGGGTGGACGCCGCCGCTCCTGCCCGATCGCTGCACTGGCTGCGCCGGCAGACCGGGATCGTGTTCCAGGACCCCTATTCCTCCCTGGATCCCCGCATGAGCGTCGGACGCATCGTAGGCGAGCCGCTGTGGGCTCTGGGGCTGGACGGTGACGGTCTCGACGGTGACGGTGTCGGGCGCGAGCGCGACGGCCTCAGCGGCGCGGCCGATCGTCGTGAGCGCGTGCGCGAGGTGCTGGAGGATGTCGGCCTCGAAGGGGGCATGGCGGAGCGGTTCCCTCATGAGTTCTCGGGCGGACAGCGTCAGCGGATCGCCCTGGCACGTGCGATCGTGCACCGACCGCGCCTTCTCGTCGGCGATGAGCCGCTCTCGGCCCTCGACGTGACGGTGCGGGCGCAGATCCTCGAGCTGCTCGGCGAGCTGCGAGCCAGAGATGGCCTGACGCTCGTGCTGGTCTCTCACGACATCGGCGTCGTCCAGAACCTGTGCGACGAGGTCGTGGTCATGAAGGACGGCCGGATCGTCGAGGAAGGCCCCACCGAGAAGGTTTTGCTGCAGCCCCAGGTGTCGTACACACGGCGGCTGCTCGCTTCGATCCCCGTGATCGACCCGATCCTCTAGCGGACATGAGTCTCGCCTTCCGCGATCGCGTCGGTGGTCGCGGCTAGGTTCGGAGCATGGCCCCCGCGATCGTTCCGCCGTACCTGCTCGCCCGCATCGCCGCCGTGCAGGACCCGGGGTGGGAGCGCGCCGCGCAGGCGGCCCGGTCGACTCTGGCGACGCCGCGGGAGTATCGTCCCGAGCGCTCCCGCCTGCGCCTGTCGATCGAGGAGCCGGGCACACTCGTGGTCGAGGCGACTCCCGCCCCCGACCGCGAGATCTCCGATGCCCAGCGCACCGAGTCGCTTCCCGGTGTGCGGGTGCGGGGTGAAGACGACCAGCCCATCGGAGACGCCGCGGTCGACGAGGCCTTCGACGGGCTCGGGGCGACCTTCGAGCTGCTGTGGGACGCCTTCGGCCGCAACAGCCTCGACGGCTCGGGCGGCCCGCTGCTGGCCACGGTGCACTACGGCCGCGACTACGACAACGCGTTCTGGAACGGCGAGCGCATGGTGTTCGGCGACGGGGACGGCGAGGTCTTCCGCGGGTTCACCGGCTCGCTGACCGTGATCGCTCACGAACTCGCCCACGGCGTGATCGAGGACGAGGGCGGACTGCTCTACGAGGGACAGTCCGGCGCTCTCAACGAGTCGGTCGCCGACGTCTTCGGGGTTCTGGCCGAGCAGCACCACCTGGGGCAGAGCGTCGAAGAGGCCACATGGCTCATCGGCGAGGGCATCTTCACCGATGCCGTGGAGGGCACCGCGCTGCGCTCACTGGCCGCGCCGGGCACGGCGTACGACGACGACGTGCTCGGCAAGGACCCGCAGCCGGGCCACATGGAGGACTACGTCCAGACGCGCGACGACAACGGAGGCGTGCACATCAACTCGGGGATCCCGAACCGCGCCTTCCACCTCACCGCCATGGCGCTCGGGGGGCGGGCATGGGAGCGCGCCGGGCTCATCTGGTACCGCACCATCACGTCGGGAACCCTGTCATCCACCGCCGACTTCGCCGCGTTCGCCCGCGCCACCCTGGCGGCGGCCGCCGCGGAGTACGGTGAGGAGTCGGAGGAGGTCGACGCCGTCCTCGCCGGGTGGACCGGCGTCGGCGTGTTGCAGGATGAGGAGCAAGCAGCCATCACGCGCTGACGACAGCGCATCGTCGGACTCCGCGGCGTCGGCGCCCATCGAGATCGATGTCGCGCGCACCGGGGGCTTCGCCGGGATCACGCGACGCTGGACCGCGCAGCCGCCCGAGGACGAGGCATCCGAGTGGATCTCGCTGATCGACCGCTGCCCGTGGGACGAGGTGACACCTCCGAAGGACGACCGCAAGGCCGTCCGCGGCGCGGTCCCTCACGCCGCCCCGCCGCGTCAGCCGGTTCCGGACGGGTTCGTGTGGTGGATCCGGGCGAGCTGGTCCGGCGAGCCGGCCGGCCCCTCGACCCGCGAGGCCGAGCTTCCCGACGACGCCGTCACGGGCGCGTGGCGCGAGCTGATCGACGCCGTCCGCGACTGGAACCGCGCGACCAGCAACCCGTGACCGGAGCCGATGGCCTCAGCGGGCGAACAGGCCCTTCTTCTTCGCCGGCTTGAGCGACTTCTGCAGGTAGATCGTGCCGAGCCACCGGCCGAACTTGTACCCCACGCGCCCCATGCGGCCGACCTCGACGAAGCCCAGCCTCTCGTGCAGGGCGATCGAACCCTCCGCGCCCTTGTCGCTGATGACCGCGACGATCTGACGGATGCCGGCTTCTTCGCACGCCTCGATGAGCGCCTCGAGCAGAGCACGACCGAGTCCCTTGCCGGTGGCCGCTTGCCCGAGGTAGATCGAGTTCTCCACCGAGAAGCGGTATGCCGACTTGCTCGACATCGGCTGCACCAGCGCATACCCGAGCACCTGACCGGCAGGCGATTGAGCCACGAGGAAGGGAAGGCCGAGCTTCTGCAGCTGCTCGCGCTTGTCGCGCCACTGCGCGATCGACCAGGTGTCCTCGTCGAAGGTGACGACGGAGTTCGTCACGTAGTAGTTGTAGATCTCGCGGATGTCGGGGACGTCGGCGTCCTCGACCGGCCGGATCGAGAAAGCGAACGGCTGCTCCGGCTCCGGCTGCCGGCGCAGGTGCCGCGGCAGGCGGCGGCGATCCCGGTCGTATTCCTCCTCGAGCATGCCGACAGCCTACGCGGGCAGGGCCCAGGAGACCGGGTCGGCCCCCTGCGCCACCAGGAGCTCGTTCGCGCGCGAGAACGGCCGCGAGCCGAAGAACCCGCGGCTGGCCGAGAGCGGCGAGGGATGCGCCGACTCGATGATCGGCGTCGCACCCAGGAGCGGACGCAGGTTCGCGGCATCCCTCCCCCAAAGGATCGCCACGAGCGGCTGGTCACGAGCCACCAGCGTGCGGATCGCGTGCTCGGTGACCTTCTCCCAGCCCCACCCGCGATGGGATGCCGGCTGCCCGGGCGCCACCGTGAGCACCCGGTTGAGCAGCATGATGCCCTGATCGCTCCACGCCGACAGATCGCCGTGCGGCGCACGCGGCACCCCGAGGTCGGCCTCGAGCTCCTGGTAGATGTTCGACAGGCTGCGCGGCAACGGCCGCACGTGCGCGTCGACGGCGAACGACAGCCCGATGGGGTGTCCCGCCGTCGGATACGGATCCTGCCCCACGATCAGCACCCGGACGTCGGCGAGCGGGCGCTGGAACGCGCGCAGCACGCGGTCTCCGGCGGGCAGGTAGGGCCGGCCGGCGGCGACCTCGGCACGCAGCCGCTCGCCGAGGGCCGCGATGTCGGGCGCGACCGGTGCGAGGGCGAGTGCCCAGTCCGGGTCGACGAGACCCGCGTCGGCGAGCTCGGGGAGCGTCAGCGCCACGGCGTCCGCCCGCCCGCGCGATCGAAGGCCGGATCCGTCATGCCGGTGTCACCGTGGTCGTCATCACGAGTTCTGCACCGCCCTCGACGGCGGAGGACTGGAAGCTCACCTCGATGGCCGTGAGGTCGCTCAGCGATCGCACGTGCGTGCCGCCGCACGGGATGCGTGCCACTGCTCCGGGCAGGTCGCACTCCCAGGTCCGGCGGTCGGAGAGGGTCGCGCCGCCGCACTCGATCCGCACCGCGCCGCCCGCCGTCACCCATTCGGCCAGCATCTCGTTCACCCGGCCTGCCAGCCCCTCGAGATCCTCGAGCGCAGTGGGATCGAAGCCCTTGCGTCGCAGCGACTTGCCGATCCGGTACACATCGCGCGACCCGAGCGACACGATGCGCGACTCCTGGATCGCCAGGGCGTCGAACCCGGGAGCGCCGAGCGCGTCGACCGGGGCGTCCTTGCGCCACGCATCGGCCAAGGCCGCATCGAGCGCGAGCGAGGCGAGGTGGCAGCCGGTGTGCCCTGCCGACAGCTCGTCGCGGAACGCAGCGTCCACGCGGACCTCCACGGTGTCGCCCTCCGCGAGCGGCTCGCCCGCGATCAGGTGGGCGACCACGAACACCCACCCCTCGGTGCCGGTGCGCACCGGCACATCCGGACCGAGCAGAAGCTCCCCGTCGCGCGCGGCGCCGACGACGGCGTCCACGACCTCGATCTCGGCGCCACCCACGGAGAGAACCCCGCGGTCGGCGGGCTGGTCGGGCCACGCGGTGTCGATGGGATGGAAAGCGGTCGCGTCGAGCACCACCGCCGTGCGACCGGCGCCGGCATCCGCGACGTGCCGCACGGTGCTGCGCGACGTCACGGCGCCGCCCGGATAGGTGACGACGGTGCCGGAGTCGGGGATCACGCGACGTCCACGCCGCGCGGGCGCAGCGGTCCGCGGGCGAGCAGGTGCTGAGCCGACTGCGCCACCGGGCGCATGGTGATGAGGTCGAGATTCACGTGTCCGGGCGCGTTGAGGGCGTACGCGATGACATCGGCGACGTCGTCGGCCGTGAGCGGCGCCTCGACCCCCTCGTAGACGCGCTCCGCGGCCACGCTGTCGCCTCCCAGACGGTTGAGCGTGAACTCGGGCGTGTGCACCATGCCCGGCGCCACCTCCACCACGCGGATCGGCTCGCCGTTGAGCTCCAGGCGCAGCGCGTGCGCGATCATCGCCTCGCCGGCCTTCGCCGCGTTGTAGCCGGCACCCCCGGCGTACGCCGTCTGCGCGGCGGTCGAGGTCACGAACAGCGTGTCGGCGTGGCCGTCGGATGCCGCGGCCCGGCGCAGCTGCGGCAGGAGAGCCGCGACGAGGCGCTGTGCCGAGAGCACGTTGACCTCGAACATCCACTGCCAGTCCTCGGCCCGGCCGTCCTCGACACGCTCGGTGCCGCGGGCGCCGCCCGCCACATGCACGAGCGAATGGACGGGGCCGGATTCGTCGAGGAACGCGACCAGCGCGGAGATGTCGGCCTCCGAGGTGAGATCGGCCGCATACGCGACCGCTCCGGTCTCGGACTCGAGCGCTGCGAGCCGATCGGCGCGTCGCGCCACGGCGACCACGTCCCATCCGGCGCCCCGCAGCGCCCTCGCCGCGGCCTCGCCGATTCCCGAGCTCGCTCCGGTCACCACTGCACGTCTGCTGGCCATGCCTCCACGCTAACCCGTGCAGGTTACGCCGCGTGTCCGGCCGCGTTGTCACCGGACACGCGGGTCCGTAGCCTCGGATTCGGCTGGGGGCAGGGGCCTCCGGCATCCGACCACGCAGGAGAAGCCATGTCCGCACCCGAGAACTGGCGTTTCGAGACCAAGCAGATCCACTCGGGGGCCCAGCCCGACCCGGTGACCAAGGCTCGTGCGACGCCGATCTACCAGACCACGTCGTACGTCTTCGACAACGCCGATCACGCGGCCAACCTCTTCGCGCTGGCCGAGTTCGGCAACATCTACACGCGCATCCAGAACCCGACGCAGGCGGTCGTCGAGGAGCGACTCGCCGCCCTCGAGGGCGGCACCGGCGCGCTGCTGCTGGCCAGCGGCCAGGCGGCCGCGACGTTCGCCATCCTGAACATCGCGCAGGCGGGCGACCACTTCGTCTCGTCGAGCTCGATCTACGGCGGCACCTACAACCTCTTCAAGTACACCCTCGCCAAGCTCGGCATCGAGGTCTCGTTCGTCGAGAACCAGGACGACCTCGAGGAGTGGCGTGCCGCGGTGCGCCCGAACACCAAGCTCTTCTTCGCCGAGACGATCGGCAATCCCAAGATCAACGTGCTCGACATCCGCGGCGTCGCCGATGTCGCGCACGAGAGCGGCGTGCCGCTGATCGTCGACAACACCATCGCGACGCCGTACCTGATCCGCCCCTTCGAGCACGGCGCCGACATCATCGTGCACTCGGCGACGAAGTTCCTCGGCGGACACGGCACGACCATCGGTGGCGTCATCGTCGACGGCGGCTCGTTCGAGTGGTCGAAGAACGTCGACAAGTTCCCGGGCCTCACCGTTCCCGACCCGTCGTACCACGGCGCGTCGTACACGACCGCGGTGGGCGACGGACTGGCCTACATCATCAAGGCGCGCGTGCAGCTGCTGCGCGATCTCGGTGCGGCCATCTCGCCCAACAGCGCCTGGCTGCTGATCCAGGGCATCGAGACCCTGTCGCTGCGCGTCGAGCGTCACGTGCAGAACGCGCAGGAGATCGCGGAGTGGCTCGAGAACCAGTCCGACGTGGCGTCGGTCAACTACTCGGGCCTGCCCACCTCGCCCTGGTACGCCGCCGCGAACAACTACGCCCCGAAGGGCGTCGGCGCTGTGCTGTCGTTCGAGCTCAAGGGCGGCGTCCAGGCCGGCCGTGAGTTCGTCAACTCGCTGAGCCTCTTCAGCCACCTCGCCAACATCGGCGATGTGCGCTCGCTGGTCATCCACCCCGCGTCCACGACGCACTCGCAGCTCACCCCCGAGCAGCAGCTGACCGCGGGCGTCACGCCGGGCCTGGTGCGCCTTTCGGTGGGTCTCGAGAACATCGACGACCTGAAGGCCGACCTCGAGCAGGCTCTCGCCGTCGCACGTCGCGTCTCGGAGGCCGCACGCGCCTGACCCGCGCCCGGCCCCCTGAGCCTGTCAAGGGCGGATGCCTCGACCCACCCGGGTCGGGGCATCCCTCATTTCGCGGCGCGGTACGCGTCAGGGGGCGTCCCACCACCGCAGCACGCGCAGCGCCCGCAGCGTCACCCAGCGACTCGGGAAGCCGTCGTGCTCGCCCTCGAGGTCGAACAGCGTCGGCCCCTCGTGGTTGTTCTCGAGGCGGAACAGGCCGTTGTCGAGACGCTTCGCACGCAGGAGCTCGACGGCTTCGGCGCACCGCTCATCTCGCTCCAGGCGTGCGAGGCGGAAGTACTCGAGCGCTCTGAGGATGTCGTAGAACCAGCGCACCGGCGACGAGGTCAGGGTGATCCGCAGGTCGGGGATCTCGCCGGTGGACTTCCGCCGGAACAGTCCTCGCTCGAGCAGGAACTCCTCACCCCGCAGCCGCGCGGCCGTCATCTCGTCGGTCGCGCCCGCCCGGCTCTCCCAGGCCCGCAATCCCTCGAGCGCGCAGATGGTGGAGTGGAACGAGCCGGGCGCCGCGGCATCGTCGTCCCAGCAGTTCCAGCCGCCGTCGTGGTGCTGGGTCGCGAGCACGGTGCGGGCGATGGGCGCCGCCTCCTGGGCGAAGTAGGCACCGGTGGTGAGCGCGATGCCGTTGATGCAGGGTTCGGCCTCGCCCTGGAAGTAGAGCTCGCCGTTGTACTCCCAGCGGACGTTGTCGCGCACGAGGGCGAGCGCGTGCTGCGCCTGCGGCGATGCCGGGTCGAGCCCGTACTCCGCGAGCGACTGCAGCGAGAAGTGCGTCGCGGTCCACGCATCGAAGAACGGCCGCGACTCATCGACCCACCCGGGACGGTAGGTCCCGCCGTCCCACTGCCCGTCCGGTCCCTGCTCGCTCAGCAGCCGGGCACCCCAGCCCTCGGTCGCGACTCGTGCGCGCTCGGCCGCGACGTCGTCGGGCGAGGCATCGGTGAGATCCTGAAGCACCTGCCAGCGGATCGCGGGGTCTCCCGAGAGCAGGTAGTCGACGACATCGTCCATGCCACGGATGGTAGACCGGCTCGGCGACATCCCGCTCGCGCCGCGCATAGGGTGAGGCCGTGGCCGCACACGACGACGCCGCACGCATCGCGGCGATGTACGACGACTTCGGGCGCCGGTGGGCGCACGGCACGTCGCCCCTGTACGAGGACTGGTCGGTCGGAATCGGCGCCGACCCTGAGCTGCCGGCGCGCCTGGCCGCGCTCCCCGGCCGGCTTCAGCAGCCGATCCTGATCTACGCCTCCGCGCGCTGGGCCGGCGCGCCCCTCGTGCCGTTCACGCAGTGGCGGCCATGGCTCGAAGAAAACTGGGACCGGGTGCTCGACATCGCCCACCGCCGTGCGACGCAGACCAATGAGCCGAATCGCTGCGCCACGTTCCTTCCTCAGCTCTCGCGGATCGAAGGCCCGGTGGCCCTCCTCGAGGTCGGCGCGGCGGCCGGGCTCTGCCTCCTGCCCGACCGCTACGGCTACACCTACGACGCGCCCGGCGGCGTGCGCGGGATCGAGCCGGACGACGGGGACTCTCCCGTGCGACTGGAGTGCCGCGTCGACGACGACGCCTCGGTTCCGCAGCGCATGCCTCGCGTCGCCTGGCGCCGCGGCATCGACCTCTCGCCGATCGACGTGCGCGACCCCGAGGCGATCGACTGGCTGGCGACCCTGATCTGGCCCGGTCCCGACCACGACCGCCGCGTGGCCCGGTTGCGCACGGCCGCGGCGGTCGCGGCATCCGACCCTCCCGAGATCATCCGCGGCGACCTCCTCGAGACGGTGACGGATGCCGCCGCCGCCGCGCCGGCGGACGCCACGCTCGTCGTCTTCCACAGCGCCGTGATGCTCTATCTCGACGTCGCGGGACGCGCGCGGTTCGCCCGCATCATGGCCGGGCTCGGACGGGCGATCGGGCGCAACGTGGTGTGGCTCTCGAACGAGACCGCGCGCACGTATCCCGAGGTCGACGCGCAGCTGCCGCCGGGTCTCGACAGCGCGCAGCGGTTCGTCCAGACGCGCGACGGCGTGCCGATCGCGCTGGCGGGGCAGCACGGCGCGGTGTACGAGACCGCTCCCTTCCGCGCATGACGTCGGCCGGTCGATCCGCGTAACAGATCCCTTCGTCCGGAGGGAAGGCGAGAGAATAGGCGGATGGACTGGCAGACCTCCGAAGACACCGTGCCCAGCGCACCGGTGACCGAGGCCGACGCCCGCCAGCTCCTCGGCCGTCCCCCGGCGACCGGCGCGTGGCGCGACGGCGACCCGGCAGGAGACCGCAGGTTCGCTGGATTCGGGTCCTTCCGCACCGAGGGCGGCCGTGAGCTGCCCGCCTACCGTCTCGCCTACGAGACGTGGGGCGAGCTCAACGCCACCCGCGACAACGCCGTCCTGGTCCTTCACGCCCTGACCGGCGACAGTCACGTACGCGGCCCGGCCGGTGCAGGTCATCCGACGTCGGGCTGGTGGGACGACATCGTCGGACCGGGCGGTCCCATCGACACCGATCGATGGTTCGTCGTGGCGCCGAACATGCTCGGCGGGTGCCAGGGCTCGACCGGTCCCGCCTCCATCGCGCCCGACGGATACGAATGGGCGACACGGTTCCCTTACCTGACGATCCGCGATCAGGTCGCCGCGCAGGTGCGCCTGGCGGACGCGCTCGGCATCGACGTGTGGGCCGGCGTCGTGGGCGGCTCGATGGGCGGCATGCACGCCCTCGAGTGGGCCGTGGCGCATCCCGAGCGCGTCGAGCGCCTCGGCGTCCTGTCGGCGCCGCCCGTCAACACCGCCGACCAGATCGCCCTCAACTCGGTGCAGCTCGAGGCGATCCGCATCGACCCGCGGTTCCTCGCCGGCGAGTACTACGACTCCCCCGACGGCGACGGCCCGACGCGGGGTCTCGCGCTGGCACGACGCATGGCGCTGCTGAACTACCGCTCGCCCACCGAGCTGAACCAGCGCTTCCAGCGCACCTGGCAGTCGGGGGTCAGCCCGCTCGGACACGGCGGCCGGTTCGCCGTCGAGTCGTACCTGGACTTCCACGGCAACAAGTTCACGCGACGGTTCGACGCGAACTCGTACATCACGCTGGTCGAGGCCATGAACTCGCACGACGTCGGCCGCGACCGCGGCGGCATCGAGGACGCCCTCGCGCGGGTCACCGCTCAGACCCTCGTGCTCGGCATCGACAGCGACCGCCTGTTCCCGATCGACGGGCAGCACCGCATCGCGCGCGGCATCCGCCGCACTCTCGACGGCGAGCGCTCGGTGGTGCTCGCGAGCGACTTCGGGCACGACGGTTTCCTCATCGAGACGCACGCGGTCGGCGCGCACCTGCGGCGGCTCTTCGAGTCTTGACGTCTGCGCCTCGGCACCGCCCTGAACGGCCTCACGCCGGCGGACGGGGGACGGAGTCCCGCCTCCTCGTCAGCTCGAGCGCTCGTAGCGCCAGGGCAGGGCGCCGATCTCCAGGCGATGACGGGGTCCGGATGCCGGAGCCCCGGCATCCGGCTCGTACTCGGCATCGCCCTGCCACAGCAGGACCGGCCCGTCGCCGCCCCGGCGCGCGACGGTCTCGAAGCGCTGGAAGCCCGCCAGCCGCGCCGCGGCGAGAAGCGAGGCGGCGTCGGGATGGGCGGCGAGCTCGTGCAGGGTCACCCAGGTCGGCGGGTACAGCGTGAGCTCGCCGCGCCCATGGCGGGCGATGAGGTCCGACGGCCGTGCCCACTCCGCCGCGACCGCTTCGTGAGCCGACAGCACGAGCTCGTTAGACGTCACGCTTGAGCCGGGGAACGCTGCGACGAAGAACCAGGTGCGGATCCTCAGCGGGATGCCGGGCGGCGGATCCCAGCACGACAGCGTCACGAGCGCCTCGGGGTCGACCACGAGTCCCGTCTCCTCCCGGGTCTCACGCACCCCCGCCCGGCGGGCGGCGTCCTCCTCCGGCTCATCGCGTGCGCGCCGGTCGGCGTCCTCGAGTCTGCCGCCGGGGAACACCCACGCGCCGGCGAACGAGCCCCGGTCCGGTCGCTCGATCAGGAGCACTTCGGCGCCGTCGACGCCGTCCCGGACGAGCACCACGGTGGCAGCGACGGGGATGCCGGGATCGGAGGCGTCATCGGCGAGCCGGGGCCGCGCCTGTCCGACGGCGTCGGCGAGCACGCGCACCGCACGATCAGCGGGCGTCGGCTGCGGCATCCGCCCACTCTAACCGGGCGCCGATCGACGCAGGAGGGCTACGCGTCGACGAGGACCCGGCGCCGCTCGGCCGCGAGGCTCGCCATCGCGAGGACCAGTCCGGCGAGCGCGAGAGCCACGCCCACCCAGGCGGGCGCCACGAAGCCCCAGCCCGCGGCGATCACGACGCCGCCGAGGAAGGCCCCCAGGCTGTTGCCGATGTTGAGGGCCGAGTGGTTGAGTGCCGCGGCGATGGACTGGTTGTCCTGTGCGACGTCCATGAGTCGCGTCTGGATCGTGGGGCTCAGCGCGGACGCGACGAAGCCGGTCGCGAACACGAAGAATCCGAGCGCC
>NZ_CAJF01000023.1 GCF_000304335.1 Microbacterium yannicii PS01
TTCTGTAGCTATGGCCGTCGGGATGCCGCGCGAAGTGCCCCCTGAACTTCGGCACACTCTGAAGCTCGCCGTCGTGGGTCAGCTCCTGTCGCTACGGCCGTCGGGATGCACCGCCAAGTGCCCTCCGAACGCAGACACGCGAGCTGATGGAAGCCTCGATCCTCGCTATCCGTTCGTTCAGAGCGAACGCGGAATTCGTTAGCACTCGAGCTCCTCGAGTGCTAATCTGGTGTCAGTTGAGTCGAGTCGACTCAACTTCACAATCAGAGAGGAGAAACCATGGCCACCTACGACCCGTTCCGTGACCTCGACCGCCTCGCGTCGAGCCTCTTCGACACGCGCCGCGGCCCGCGCCGCATGCCGATGGACCTCTACCGCGACGGCGATCACTACGTGCTGACCGCCGACCTGCCGGGCATCGACCCGGGCTCGGTCGACATCGACGTCGATGGCCAGCTGCTCACGATCCGCGCCGAGCGCACGCTGCACAGCGGCGACGACGTCAAGTGGATCACGCGCGAGCGCGAGGGAGCCAGCTTCCTGCGACAGCTGAACCTCGGCCAGGGCATCGACACCGACCGCATCTCGGCGAACTACAACAACGGCGTGCTGAGCGTCACCATCCCGGTGAGCGAGAAGGCGAAGCCGCGCAAGATCGAGGTCACCTCCGACACCTCGCAGCACGTGCTGCAGACCCACGAGAGCAGGGCCGATCAGGAGGAGCCGCAGCCGATCGAGCAGTGATCGCCTGCGTCACCGTCGAGAAGCGCCCGGGTCCCGGTGGACCCGGGCGTTTCGCTGCATCCACGCGCCACCCCGACGAAGTGAGGCGTCCGAGTCCTCGCGACCCCGGATCGGTCAGTCTTCGTGCGGCTGCTTCTTCCGCAGCTTCGCCGTGAGGTCGCGCAGCTGTGCGAGTTCCTCGTCGGTGAGCCCAGACATCCGCTCGGCGATGGCCCGGCCGTGGGCGCTCGCGATGCGGCGGAACAGCGAGGCGCCGGTCTCGGTCGCACGCACGAGGGATCCGCGGCCGTCGTCGGGATCGGCGCACTTGGAGATGAGGCCGCGCGCCGCCATGCGGTCGACCAGCCGCGACACGCTCGGCTGGCTGATCAGCATGTTCGCCGTCACATCGCGCAGCCGGGCGGTCATGTCCTCGCCGCGAGTGACCGTCAGCAGCACGTCGTACTCCGCCTGGCTCAGCGTGTCTTCCTTGAAGTCGCCGTTCAGGTCGCCGAACACCTCGTGCTGCGCGCGGAACAGGCTCTCCCACGCATCGATGGCAAGGCGGCGATCGGTCATACCGACAAGATTAGAGCGAAGTGAGACCCATAGGCTGGCGACATGGGGACTGGACTGGTCATGCCGCTCGATAGCCCGCGCCGGAGGGCCTCGGCCGCCTCAGTGATCGTCGCCCTCGTCCTCGGACTCGTCGCCGCCGTCTTCGGCGTCGGTGCCGCCCCGGCCCGCGCCGATGTGAACGACTTCGAGTTCGAGAGCCTCGACGTCGAGTACCAGCTCGGCCGGGCCGAGGACGGCACGAGCACCCTCACCGTGGTCGAGACCTTCGTCGCGCTGTTCCCCGACCACGATCAGAACCGGGGGATGCAGCGACTCATCCCGGACTCCTACCTCGGCGCCCCGCTGCACCCCGACCTCGTCTCGATCACCGACGAGAGCGGCGCCACGCGTCCCTCCGAGGTCGAGGAGGAGGACGACTTCTACATCATGACCTCGCGCGCCGACGACTACGTCCACGGCCGCCAGACGTACGTCTTCACGTACACGCTGCGAAACGTCACGCGCGCGTTCGCCGACACCGCGGCGGACGAGTTCTACTGGGACGTCAACGGCACGGCCTGGGCCCAGCCGTTCGGCCGGATCACCGCACGCGTGGTCATCCCCGATGACATCACCGCGGCGCGCACCGGCGAGCAGGCCTGCTACGTCGGGCCGCCGGGTTCGACACAGACGTGCCCGGTCACCGGCGATGGCGCGGTGGTCGAGGCATCCGCCGGCCCCGTCGCGCCGTACGAGACGATGACCGTCGCCATCGGCTTCGAGCCCGATACCTTCACCGAATTCGACTCCTCCTACCTGGCCTCGCCCTGGGGATGGGTGCAGGGACTGGCCGCGCTGCTCGGGCTCGGCGGGGCGATCATCCTCGGTGTGCGCACGCGGCGGCGTGCCCTGCGCGACGAACCGGGCCGGCCCGTGATCATCGCCGAGTACACGCCGCCCCGGGGAATCGACGCACTCGAGAGCGCCGTTCTGCTGGGGCTGAGCACGAAGGCCATCCCCGCCGAGGTGCTCGAGCAGGCCGTCGTGGGCAGCATCCGCATCGAAGAGGGTGCGGCGAAGATGTTCGGCGGTACCAAGCTGAAGGCGGTGCTGCTCGATCCCTCGAGAGCGGACGGAGACGGGCGGATGCTGCTGCAGGGCCTCTTCCCGCAGGGGATCCCCGGCGAGGAGTTCGAGTTCGGCCGCACCGACACCCGGTTCTCGACAGCGGCCCAGAACATCCTGAAGGCAGCGAACCAGGAGCTGGTCACGCGAGGACTTCGGCGCCCGGTGCCCGCCGGAGCACGCGCGTGGCCCGTGGCCCTCGCCGCCCTCGCGGTGGTCGTGGTCTTCATCTCGGGGTTCGTCGCACTCGAGAACGGCGTGCAGCCGCTCGTCCCGATCGCGCTCATCATCGCGTCGGTGGTCGTTCTGCTGCTGGTCATCGGGCTCATCGTCCACAAGCCCCTCACCGCAGCGGGCGCCGAGACCCGCGACCACCTCGCCGGTCTGAAGCAGTTCATCGACTGGGCAGAGGCCGACCGCATCCGCATGCTGCAGTCGCCGCAGGGCGCCGAGCGGATGCCGGTCGACACCGGCGACCCGCGCGTGATGTTGAAGCTGTACGAGACGCTTCTGCCCTACGCGGTGGTATTCGGGCAGGAGAAGCAGTGGGCCCGAGAGCTCGCCGTGCTCTACGGCGAGCAGAACTCGCCCACCTGGTACGTCGGCAGTGCCGGCTTCAACGCAGCGGCGTTCTCGTCGGGCATCTCGAACCTCTCGTCCAGCAGCGCGTCTGCGTCGTCCTCCGGCGGCTCGAGCGGCGGCGGCTCGGCCGGTGGTGGCGGCGGTGGCGGAGGAGGCGGCGGCGTCTGACGCGGCCTAGCCGATCCACCCGGGTTCGGGAAGGGGCTTGGCCTCCGGGCCCGGGCGCGGAACGCTGGGGCGAATGAGGATCACCGATACGAGCGACCTGTGGTGGAAGTCCGCCGTCATCTACTGCCTCGACGTCGAGACGTATCTCGACTCCAACGGCGACGGCGTGGGCGATATGCAGGGGCTGGCCTCCCGCATCGACTACCTCGCGCAGTTGGGTGTGACGTGCATCTGGCTGATGCCGATCTACCCGACACCCGACCGCGACGACGGGTACGACGTCACCGACTTCTACGGCATCGATCCGCGACTGGGCGACCACGGAACGTTCGTCGAGATGGTGCGCACCGCCCGGGACCGTGGCATGCGCGTCATCGTCGACCTCGTCGTCAACCACACGTCGGATCGGCATCCGTGGTTCCTGGCCGCCAAGCGCAGCGTGAACTCGCCGTTCCGCGACTACTACGTGTGGCGAAGCGATCCGCCGCCCAAGGGTCAGAAGAACTCGGTCTTCCCGGGCGAAGCCGACGGCATCTGGACGAAGGACGAGAAGTCGGGTCAGTGGTATCTGCACAGCTTCTACGAGCACCAGCCCGATCTGAACGTCTCCAACCCGCGCGTGCGGGATGAGATCGCGCGCACCGTGGGGTTCTGGCTCCAGCTGGGGGTCTCGGGCTTCCGGGTGGACGCGGTGCCGTTCCTGCTCGAGGTGCCCGAGGGCGCCGACATGGCCAATCCGCATGACTTCCTTCGCGACGTCCGCCGATTCCTGCAGCGACGGTCGAGCGAGGGAGTGCTCCTGGGCGAGGTGAACCTGCCGTACGAGCAGCAGGTCGCCTACTTCGGAGCCGACGACGACGGCCAGGAACTGACGATGCAGTTCGACTTCGCCGCCATGCAGCGGCTGTACCTGTCTCTGGTGCGTCGAGATCCGGCACCCCTCATCGAGACGCTGACCTCGCGCCCGAAGCTGCCCATCGAGACGCAGTGGGCGAACTTCCTGCGCAATCACGACGAACTGACCCTCGATCAACTCAGCGAAGACGAGCGACAGGAGGTGTTCGAAGCCTTCGCGCCGGATGAGAAGCAGCGAGTGTTCGGACGCGGGATCGTTCGGCGGCTGCCCCCGATGCTCGAAGGCGATCCGCGTCGCATCCGCATGGCGTACAGCCTGCTGTTCACGCTGCCGGGCACGCCCGTGCTGTTCTACGGCGAAGAGATCGGCATGGGCGAGAACGCCGAGGTTCCGGGGCGCCAGGCGGTGCGGACGCCGATGCAGTGGTCGAAAGACAAGAACGGCGGATTCTCGGATGCCGCAGCCTCACGTCTGCCGCTTCCGCAGCCGACGGACGGCTACGCGCCGCAGCACATCAACGTCGCGGACCAGATCGAGGATCGAGGCTCGCTGCTGCACTTCTTCCGCGACCTGATCTCGCGCTACCGCATCTCGCCCGAGCTCGGATGGGGCGAGTTCGAAGTGATTCCGCAGAGCGTTCCGGCGGTTCTCGTGCACTCGCTGCGCGCCGATGTCGGACGGATGGTGGCGGTTCACAACTTCGCCGACGTGCCCGCGATGATCCGGTTCGCCGTCGAGGATGAGCCTGACGGCGCGTCCCTCGTCGACCTGCTCGCCGCCGATCGCATCCCGTTGGACGAGAAGGGCGAGGTGGAATTCGAGATCCCGCCGTACGGCTTCCGGTGGCTGCGCGTGGCGCGGCCTGGAGACGGGCGCGTGACCTGACAACGCTGGACCACAGTGAAGGGCCGGTCGGAGAGGCAACCGACCGGCCCTTGTCCCTGCACCAAGAGTGTCCTGCAATCACATGCCGGCAGCTGCCACAGCAAACAACTACCGTTCCTGGACTCTATAACGAAGAGATAACGAGAGCAAGGGTGCTCGTTACCTTTTCGTGACTTCTTCGATCAACACGGCAGCACAGGCTCCGGCGGCGACGCAACCCCCTCGTGATCTCGTGGTGCGCTTCCTACCGTGACGGCCAGGACGACGAAAGGTGGACCCGGTGATGGCGCAGGAGCGGACGGTGTCGGACGTGATCGTCGAGCGGCTGGCGGACTGGGGTGTGTCGCGCGTATACGGATACAGCGGCGACGGCATCAACGGTGTGCTCGAGGCCATCCGACGATCGGAGGGCGACGTCTCGTTCGTTCAGGCGCGCCACGAGGAGAACGCCGCGTTCATGGCCGTGGGCGAGGCGAAGTACGCCGGCGGAGTCGGCGTGGTGCTCTCCACACAGGGGCCCGGCGCCGTGCATCTGCTCAACGGGCTCTACGACGCCAAGCTCGACCGCGTCCCGGTCGTCGCCCTCATCGGACAGCAGCACCGCAGCGTGCTCGGATCGGGGTACATGCAGGAGATCGACCTGCGCACCCTCTTCTCGAACGTCGCGGCGCACTACGTCGTCGAGGTGAACACCGCCGAGCAGGTGCCGATGGTCCTCGATCGCGCGTTCCGGACTGCGCGCGCGACCAGTGCCCCGACGGTGGTGATCCTGCCTCACGACGTGCAGTCCGAACCTGCGCCGGAGCTGCCGCACGAGCACGGCATCGTGCCGACCGCGCCGACGTTCGACGTCCCGTCGGTGCGCGCATCCGCCGACCGGATCGCGGAGGCCGCGAAGCTGCTGTCCGCCGCGCGCAGGCCCGCGTTCCTGGTCGGCAAGGGAGCCGCCGGAGCGGTCGATCAGGTCGCCGCACTCGCAGAGCATCTGGGAGCGGGGATCGTGACCAGCCTGCTCGGCAAGCCCTATGTCGACGAGCGGTCCTCGCTGGCCGCGGGCACGATGGGGCACCTCGGCACGACCGCGAGCGCTCAGGTCTTCGCCGGGTGCGATGCCTTGCTCATCATCGGGTCGAACGATCCGTGGACCGAGTTCTATCCCGCGCCGGGCCAGGCGAGAGTCGTCCAGATCGACATCGATCCGGCGATGATCGGCAATCGCAGCGCCGTCGATGTGGGGCTCGTCGGCGACGCGGCCGCCACGCTCGACGCGCTGCGCGAGGCTGTGCCGCCCGCGGCCGACACGGAATGGCGGGCGCGGGTGGAGGAGTTCGTGGCAGTGTGGCGGTCGGTGAGCGCGCAACGCGCAGAAGTCGATGCCGAGCCGGTGAACCCCGAGGCGGCGATGCGGGCGCTCAACCAACACCTTCCCGACAACGCGCGTGTCTCGCTCGACGTCGGCAGTGTCGTGTACTGGTACGCCCGCCAGCTCCTCCTTCCTCCGGGTGTACCCGCGCACGTCTCCGGGACGCTCGCGAGCATGGGGTGCGGCTTGCCGTACGGCCTCGCCGCCAAGCTGACGGCGCCGGATCGACCGGTCATCGTCCTTGCCGGCGACGGCGGAATGCAGATGACGGGACTTGCCGAGCTGGTGACGGTGGCCGACCGCTGGCGCGACTGGGCCGACCCCCGCTTCGTTGTCGCCGTGTTCGACAATCGGGACCTCGCCGAGGTCAGCTGGGAGCAGCGCGAGATGGAGGGTGCGCCCCGGTTCGACGAGAGCCAGCGTCTGCCGGCCGTGCCGTACCACGAGTACGCGTGCATGCTCGGGCTCGCCGGCGAGCGCGTGGCGGACGTCGCGGATCTCGATGCGGCCTGGGAACGCGCCTGGGCGGCGGACCGGCCGTGTGTGCTCTCGATCCTGACGGATCCCGCGGTGCCGCTGCTGCCGCCGATGGCCGCCGCGGAGAAGAGCATCGGGCAGATGCGGTCGTCGCTGGAAGCGGAGGATGCGGCGGGCGGTCGCTATGCGGAGCGTGCGCGGCTCCTGCTCGACGCCTACGTCGAGATCGAGGCGCGGCTCGGAGCGAGTACCGCCGGCTGAATCTCCGGATGGGACCGCGGGAGGGCAAGAGTAAGGGCCGGTCGGAGAGGCAACCGACCGGCCCTTGTCCCTTGCACCAAGAGTGTCCTGCAATCACATGTCGGCAGCTGCCACAGCAAAACAACTACCGTTCAAGAACCGTATAACGGAGAGGTAACGAGGGCAAGGGTTTGCGTTATCTTTCCGTGATTTTCCCGAGCCGCTCATCGATCGCCGTTCGGAGCGCTCCAGGATCGACTCCGAGCGTCCACTCCGAGAACTCGGCGACGAAGTGCTTCTGTGCCGGATGATCGACCGCACCGGTGCTGTTCACGTACGAGCCGCCCCCGTCGACGGCGATCAGGATGCGTATGGCGGCGGCCTCGGCATCCTGATCGGTGAAGTCGCCCGACGCGATGCCGTCCTCGATGAGGCCGACCAGACGAGCGCGGTCGAGGGCGTCCTGCTCTTCGAGTGCGGCATTGAGGGCCGGACTGAAACGCGACAGATGCCGGGCGTTGAGCCACAGCCGAGCGAGCGGAAGTGACGCGCCGCTCTCGATGTGACCGACGAAGTCCGCCAGGCGGCCGAGCGGGTCGCCGTCGACCGGGAAGAAGTGCTCGCGCTCGGCCACGGCGGCCCGCGCGAAGGCCTCGACGACGAGGTCTTCGGCGGCAGGGAAGTAGTGGGTGATCAGACCGGGACGCACGCCGAGGCGGTCCGCGACCGCCCGCAGCGTGATGCGTTCGAGCCCTTCATCGAGCGCGATCGTGGCCGCGTGCGCGAGGATCTCTTCGCGGCGCTCCTCGGGGCGCTTTCGGGATCGGACGGAGATCGCGCTTGACGCCATGCAATCCATGCTATTGACTATGTGACCAATAGTCCATTGGGCACGTGACCAATAACGCTGACGTTAGGTCCGGAGAGGAAGCTCATGTCCCAGCTCCACACCGTCGACGACGAGTTCGTCGACACCGCAAGCCGGCCCGAGACGCGCGGCATCGAACTGATCGACGACGCCGAGCGGCACGGCCGGGCGCGCGACCTGTTCCTGGTCTGGGCCGCGCCGGGTGTCAGCATCCTGAACTTCACGGTGGGAGCGACGCTCATCCTCCTCGGGCTCGAGGTGTGGCAGGCGATCGCGGTGATCCTCGCCGCCTCGGTGCTGTGGATCCTCCCGGGCCTCATCGCGGCGAGCGGTCCCGCGGCCGGCACATCGGGCTCCGTCGTCACCCGTGCGATGTACGGGATCCTCGGCAACCGCCTGTTCGTGGCATTCGTGGGCTGGTTCATCGGAGCGGTGTTCCTCTCGCTCACCTGGCTCGCCTCTTCCTTCATGGGCGCCGACCTGCTGCGCCGGCTCGGGCTCGACGATCCGGTCTGGGTGCCGATCGGGGTGACACTGGTGGTCTCGGCCATCACGATCCTCGTCGCGATCTTCGGTCACGGCCTGATCCTCCGGGCCTACCCGGCCATGGCGGCCGTGCTGTTCGTGATCTTCCTCGTCGTCGCCGGCTTCATCCTGCCGACGGTCGACTGGCAGTACGCGGCGCCCGTCCCGCTGAGCGGCGTCGAGGCGTGGTCGGCGATGTCCATCGGGTTCACGATCCTCGCGTCGACGCCGCTGTCGTTCATCAACAGCCCCGACATCGCCCGTTACCTTCCGCGTTCCACGAAGCCCGCGCATATCGCCGCCGCCACCGCGCTGGGCGGAGCGGTGCCCTTCATCGTCTTCACGACGATCGGGGCGCTGCTGGCGACCGGTCTCAGCGCGGCCGCCTTCGACTCCGGGATCGATCGAGCGCTGTTCGACCTGCTCCCCGGCTGGCTCGGACCGGTCCTCGTCGTCGGGGTCATCGTCAACACGATTGCGCTGAACGCCATGACCGCGTACACATCGAGCATGGCACTGCAGGCGATCGGGTTCCGCCTGCGCCGCATCCCTGCGGCGATCATCGTGGGAGTCGTGGGCACCGCGCTCACGATCTACCTGGTGCTGTCGTCGAACCTGCTCGAGGCAGCGAACCTGATGCTGCAGTTCCTCGTGGTCGTCTCGGGACCCGCGATGGCGATCTTCGTCGTCGACGTGCTGTTGCGGCGATACGCCTACGACGGAGTCGATCTCTTCGACGACCGGCGCGGAGGCCGCTACTGGTACACCGGCGGGTGGAGCATTCCCGGACTCACCGCGCTCTTCCTCGGCGGAGCGACCACCGCGCTGTGCCTCGCTACCGAGGTGTGGGCGGGGCCGATCGCGCAGGCGACCGGGTTCATCGATCTGTCGGTCCCGGCAGGCATGCTCGTGGCGGGGGTCCTGTACGCGCTCCTCGTGCGCACGCCGCTGGCGAAGGAGGGACGTCCGTGAGCACGCTCTATCGCCACGGCCGCGTCTTCACCGCCGATCCGGATCCGGCTGCGGCATGGGCCGAGGCTTTCGTCGTCGACGGCGCAGTCATCGCCTGGGTGGGCGGTCAAGCCGACGCTCCCGGCGCCGACGAGACGGTCGACCTCGACGGCCGCCTCGTCCTGCCCGGATTCACCGACGCCCACACGCACCTCCTGATGATGGGGACCGCTCTGGGCGAGGTTCCGCTGACGGATGCGCGCAGCCTCGACGAGATCCAGGCACGACTCCGCGCCGCACGCGCCGCCGCCCCGGATGCGACGGTGCTGTGGGGCCGGGGCTGGCTCTTCGACTCCGTGCCCGGTGGCAAGCCGACGGCCGCGATGCTCGATGCGGCGGTGTCCGACATCCCCGTCTACCTCGACGCGAACGACTACCACTCCTGCTGGGTCAACTCGGCGGCGCTCGCCGAGCTCGGCATCACGCGTGAGACGGTCGACCCGTTGGGCGGCGAGATCGTGCGCGATCGCGACGGCGAGCCGTCCGGCCTCCTCCTCGAGACTGCCGCCACGCAGTATGCATGGGCGCACCGCGACGCCGTCACGACCGACGCGGAACGGGATGCCGCGGCCGAGCGCGTCCTCGACGCGTACCTCGCGGCGGGCGTCACCGGCGCCGTCGACATGGCTTTCGACGATCTGGGGCTGGCTGCGTTCCAGCGAGCGCAGGACCGGCGCGGCGGCGTGCTTCCGCTCCGGATCGCCGCCCACTGGTTCGTGGCCAACACCGGCGACGATGCCGAGAATCTGGCGCAGGTCGCCCGCGCGGCGGAGCTGGCTCAGAGCCCCGCGACACCGTGGCTGCGCGTGGTCGGGATCAAGCTGGTGCTCGACGGGGTGATCGATGCGTGCACGGCGGCGATGCGGCATCCGTATTCGGACGGCACGAACGCCGCACCCATCTGGCCGGCCGACCGCCTCGACCCGGTGGTCGCGGCGGCCGATGCCGCGGGACTGCAGGTCGCTCTGCACGCGATCGGCGATCTCGCGAGCGATCTCGCCCTCGACGCGATCGAGCGGGCCGCGTCTGTCAACGGCGATCGCCCGCGGCGCCACCGCATCGAGCATCTCGAGTACGCGGCCCCGGGCACGGCTGAGCGCATGGCGCGCCTGGGCGTGACGGCGTCCATGCAGCCGGTTCACGCCGACCCCGCCATCTTCGCGAACTGGGCGGAGATGCTCGGCGACGAGCGGGTGGACCGTGCGTTCCCGTGGCCGGAGTACGAAGACGCGGGCGCGCTGCTGGCGTTCTCGACCGATGCGCCCACGGCGCCGTACGAGGCGCTGGCCAACATGTACGTCGCATCGACCCGCGCTTCGGCCCTCGACGCGTCCGTTCCGGCCGTGCACCCGCAGTATGCGCTCCCGCTCGGGCGGGCGATCGGTCACGCGACGCGCGACGCAGCGGCGTCGGTGGGCGACGACACCTGGCGCGGACGTATCGCACCGGGTTTCGCGGCGGACATCGTCGTGCTCGACCGCGATCCGTTCGCGCTCGGCGAGCCGGCTCTGCTCGAAGCCCGGGTGGTTCAGACGATCGTCGCCGGGCGCACGCGCTTCGAGGCTGACGCGAGCGAGCGAAGAGAGGCTTGACGCGGGGCGGAGGATGTGTACAGTGTGAACATATTATCGCCCCGACCACGGAGGTCGTCATGCTGAGCACATCCGTTCACCCGCTCCCGCCCGTCGCCGACGCCGAGACGTGGCGTCGCGAGCTGGACGAGCTGCGCGTCCGTGAGAAGGCGGCGACGCGCGAGCTCGACGCGATCGCCGCGCAGCGCCGGCGGCTGCCGATGGTCGAGCTGCCCGAGTACACGCTCGTCGGCGAGGACGGTCCTGTTCGCCTCGCCGAGGTTTTCGGCGACCGATCCCAGCTCATCACCTACAGCCACATGTGGTTCGAGGGAAAGGAGTGGCAGTGCTCGGGCTGCACCGGGTACACGTCGCAGTTCACGCGACTGGACTTCCTCGAGCCCTATGACGCGAAGTTCGTGATCGTGACCCAGGGCCCGATCGACGAGGCGCTCGCCTACAAGGCCAAGGTCGGAAACCAGATGGAGTGGTACTCCACCGCCGACAGTCCCTTCGGTGCCGATATGGGCGCGCCGAAGGGCGCCGGCTTCGCGGTCAACGTCTTCCTGCGCGACGGCGACACGGTCTACCGGACGTGGCACACCGACGGTCGCGGCACCGAACAGCTCAGCCACACCTTTCCCCTCATCGACCTGCTCCCGTACGGGCGGCAGGAGCCGTGGCAGGACTCGCCGGAGGGCTGGCCGCAGCACGAGACCTTCGACGGCTGGCTGAGCTCGCACAGGATCGCCGAGCTGTACGGAGCCGGTTCGCGCGACGCCTGAGCTCACCGGGTAGGCCAGGATGGAGCGGATGAGCGCTCAGCCTGCCACCCGCGTCCTTCGTGCGAGCCTCGCTGCCGGAGGCCTGTGGCTCCTGGTCGCCGCCGTGCGCGGCATGCTCTCCCAGGTCGCAGCCGGCCTCGCGGCGCTCGGCACCGTGATCCCGGACGTCGTCCCTCTCTCGGTCTGGCTCTGGCCAGGCGCCTGGCCGGCAGCGACGGTGATCATCGGCGCCGTGGCTGTCGCCGCCTGCCATGCGCTCTACACGGCGGTGGTGGCACGCGACGGCTCGGCATCGGTCGTCGGATCGTGGTTCGCGGCTGTCGCGGCGGGCGCGACCGTCGGGCTCGCGTTCGATATCGCCGCGGGCTTGAGCTCGGTGATGATCGTGGGACCCCGCGGGCTGCTCGGCGGCGAGTTCGGGGCGACTGCCGCCGCGGGCGCGCTGTGGGGCCTTGTCGTGGGATGGATGCCGGGGCTCCTCGCCGTTCGCCGTTCACCGCGGGCGGCGACCTCGCCCGTGCGGCGCTCCTGGTTCGCCGCGACCGCCGGTCTCGCCGTGGTCGCGGTGATCGCCGCGGCGATGGCGGGCAACGACGCCCAGCGCGCCTTCTACGAAGCCGCGGCCCAAGAGGAGGCCGCCCGTCAGCACGAGGCCGCGGACAGGATCGGCGCTGTGCCCGACCCGGCAGCGCAGGGCGATCCGGTTCCGGCTGAGGCCGCGGCATCCGCACCCCTCGACGCCCGATGGTGCACGGCGGAGCGCGCGACGCTTCTGCTCGGCGCGAGCGACGCCGCCACCGGCCACCGCATCCAGTCGGTGGAGCTGATGAACTTCTCCGACGCGCCGTGCGTGGTCGAGGGCTATCCCGACATCGCCTTCGGCGACCAGAACGACCACCTGCTCGACGTCACGATCGAGCGGGGCAGCTCATTCATGGCATCCGATCCGGGTCCGCAGCGGATCGAGGTGCCGGCCGGCGGATCCGCGGTGGCATCGCTGGGCTGGGACGCCGCATCCACACACGGGGCGCTCGTCGGCGCCACTCTGTGGGCGGCTCCCGTCGCCGGCATGACGCGGGGATCGTGGCCGGTCGAGCTCGACATCGTCGAAGGCGCGACGGTCGCCGTCACGGCGTGGCGAGTGCAGAACGGCCCGGCGGGCGGCGAAGGCTAGCCTCGCCGTCCCCACCGCTCAGTACCAGTTCGTCGCCTGCGAGTGACCCCAGGCCGCGCACGGAGTGCCGTAGGCGCGGGAGATGTAGTCGAGGCCCCACGCGACCTGCGTCGCCGCATTGGTCTGCCAGTCCGAGCCGGCGCTGGCCATCTTGCTGCCGGGCAGCGCCTGCGGAATGCCGGTGGCACCGCTCGAGGCGTTGTAGGCCTGGTAGTTCCAGTTCGACTCCTTCTCCCACAGCGACGCGAGGCAGGAGAACTGATTGCCGCCCCAGCCGTAGTTCGCCGACGCCAGCTGCTGCGCGGTGGCCTTCGCGCCTTCGGGAGTGTTCGCGGCTGCGAGGGCCGCTGCAGCCGCGGCGGCGGCTTCGGCCTGACGCTGCGCCTCGGCAGCGGCGGCAGCGGCGGCGGCGGCAGCCGCCTCTTCGGCGGCCTTCTGCGCGCGAGCGGCGTCGAGGCGCTCCTGGAGCGCGGCGACGCGGTCGGCGACGACACGCGTCTCGGTCGACACCTCGTCCTCGACGTTGGGCAGCAGAAGGAGGGGGAGCACGTCGAGGTCGGCCAGGCGTTCGATCGCACCACGGAGGTCCGACGTCGGGACGGCGGTGCTCTCCGCGCCGAGGTCGAGCCCCGATCCGGTGATCTCGGCCGAGACGGCGTCGGCGTCGACGAGCGCGAGGCGCGCGTCCTGCAGCGTCGTCTCGGCGTCCGTCGTGATCTCGCGGAGCGTCTCACCTCCCGTCAGCGGCGTCGCGGTCGACGCGACGGCCGACAGCGCGGCCGGGGCCGCAGCGGCTGCGGCGGCGACGGTCGATGTCGATACGGCCGCGAAACCGGTCGTCGCGAGGACGCCCAAGGTCGCGCCGACGGCGACGAGGGGCACGAATCGGAGGCGCGAGCGGCGGGAACGGAGCGAACGGCGAGAGGGCGTGGACGAGTGATCTGAGTGCATGGGGGTACGTACGATCCTTCGGGTGGAGCACGCCGGCAGAGCGGCGTTGTGCGCCGTCGGGTCGGACGCACAAGTTCCCGATTCTGCGCACTCGATCTGGACGAGTCCTCCGGGTTCGCTGGGCGAATCGTGTACGCGGGGGAGCCGAGAGGCCCGCACGTGCGCGCTCGTGGGTCGGCTCGTGCGCGTACCCAGGCGGGGATTTCGCAGGACGCGACCCTCGAGCGGGCGACGCAGGCCGGGAGGTGTCTCCGCGGGTCAGCTCGTGCGGGTTGCGCGGTCGGGATTGCGCGGAAGATGCCCCTCGAACGGTCGCGCCAGCCGCCCAGACCAGGAGATGACGGATGCCGGGGGCTGCGGCATCCGGATCCGTCAGATCGTCCGGTGCGCGGTGTAGTACGCCAACAGCGCCTGAGTCGAGGCGTCCTGCGCGGTCAGTGCCTGCTCGTCGCCTTCGAGGGCCGGAGCGATCTGCATGGCGAGCTGCTTGCCGAGCTCGACACCCCACTGGTCGAACGAGTTGACGCCCCATACGACGCCCTGTGTGAAGGTGATGTGCTCGTAGAGGGCGATGAGCTGACCGAGCACCGCCGGGGTGAGCGCCGGAGCGAAGATCGACGTCGTCGGCTTGTTGCCGGCGAAGGTGCGAGCGGCCACCAGCGCTCCCGTCGTGCCTTCCGCCTCGACCTCGTCAGCCGTCTTGCCGAACGCCAGGGCCTTGGTCTGCGCGAGGAAGTTCGACAGGAAGAGCCCGTGCACGTCACGGCCGTCATCGGCGAGCGGGTACGCGGGGTTGGCGAAGGCGATGAAGTCCGCCGGAATGAGCCGGGTCCCCTGATGGATGAGCTGATAGAACGCGTGCTGCCCGTTGGTGCCGGGCTCGCCCCAGAAGACCTCTCCGGTATCGGTCGTGACGGGGCTCCCGTCCCAGCGCACCGACTTGCCGTTGGACTCCATCGTGAGCTGCTGAAGGTACGCGGCGAAGCGGCTGAGCTGCTGCGCATAGGGCAGCACGGCGTGCGACTGGGCACCCAGGAAGTTCGTGTACCAGACGTTGAGCAGGCCCATCAGCACCGGCACGTTGCGATCGAGCGGCGTCGTGCGCACGTGCTCATCGACGGCGTGGAAGCCGGCGAGCAGCTCGCGGAAGACATCGGGTCCGAGCTCGATCATCAGCGAGAGGCCGATGGCCGAGTCCACCGAGTACCGGCCGCCGACCCAGTCCCAGAAGCCGAACGCGTTGTCGGTGTCGATGCCGAACGCGGCGACCTTGTCGAGCGCGGTCGAGACGGCGACGAAGTGGTGGGCCACGGCATCCGTCTTCGCGTCGTCGCTGCCGTCGATCGCGCCCGCGCTCTCGAGGCCGGCCCACAGCCAGTCGCGGGCGAGGCGTGCGTTGGTCAGGGTCTCGAGCGTCGTGAACGTCTTCGAGGCGACGATGAAGAGCGTGGTCTCGGGATCGAGCCCCGTGGTCTTCTGCGCCAGGTCGGTGGGGTCGATGTTCGAGACGAACCGGGCCTCTATGCCGGCGGTGGCATACGGCTCGAGCGCGGCCGAGACCATGACCGGGCCGAGGTCGGAGCCTCCGATCCCGATGTTCACGAGGTGGGTGACCTTCTTGCCCGTCACACCTGCCCACTCGCCAGAGCGGACGCGGTCGGCGAATGCCGTCATGGCGTCCAGCACCGCGTGCACGTCGGCGTCGATGTCCTGCCCGTCGACGACGAGAGCGGGGGATGCCGAGGCGGGGCGTCGCAGCGCCGTGTGCAGCACCGCGCGGTCTTCGGTGGTGTTGATGTGCTCGCCGGCGATCATGGCGGCGTAGCGCTCGGCGACGCCGGTCTGCTCGGCGAGGCGCACCAGGGCGGCGACGATGTCGTCGGTCACCAGATTCTTCGACAGATCGACGTGCAGGTCGGCGAGCGGCAGCGTGAGGCGCTCGACGCGCTGCGGATCCTCGGCGAACCAGGCGCGGAGATCAGGCGCGAACGCATCGCGGAGGGAGCTGAGCTCGGCCCAGGCGGACGTGGCGGTGGCATCGACGGGGGCGGTCACGCCCTTTACGGTACTCGTGCCGGGCGGCGTGTTGGTTTCGCGATGCTCACGACCGGACGCGGCCGGCTGTGAGCGAGTGGCCCGACATAGGACTCCGCGCGGCATCGCGAGTCACGCGCGCCAGGTCGCCTAGGGTGAGGCCATGCCCGTGAGTCAGAGCCGCCGCGCCCGCGCGGCTCGCCGCCGGACGCGACGCGTTGCGGCGGCCGACAACGACCTCACCGGCGACGAGTGGGAGGCGATCGTCGAGGCCTGGGGCGCCTGCGCCTACTGCGGTGTCGGCGACGGACCGTTCCAGAAGGATTGCGTGCTGCCGATCTCGCGCGGCGGTCGCTACACGTTCGAGAACGTCGTCCCCGCGTGTCGCTCGTGCAACGCCAGCAAGTGCAACGACGAGGTCACCGGCTGGCTGCGCCGCAAGCGCCTCGACGAGCGCGCGTTCCTGCTGCGGCACGTCGAGATCCTTGCCGCGTGGCGGATGGCGGCGGTCGCTGCGCCCGCCGAGGGCGCGAGCGTCCCGACGCTACCGCCGACGCCGTAGCGAGGCTCAGGCGGGCAGCTGCACGACCGTCACCGGGCGTCCGTCGATGCAACGGGCAGCGGCATCCGGCTCGTCCACGATGACCACGATCCCTGCGGCACCGGGCGCCCGGCGCGGCCTCCTCTGGCCGACGCTCGCCGCGACTGCGCGTCCGCTCGCTCAGTCGGCTTCCGGGCGCGCCAGCAGGGCGATCCCGTCGAGCACGGCGCGGTGGGTCGCCGCCGACCCGAGCACGCGGAAGTGGCCGGGGGTCGCGACCTCGACGTTCGTCGCGCCGTCGAGGGCGCTGCCCTCCGGAATGTGCGGGTCGAAGGGGCCGAAGACCGAGACGATGCGCCCGTTCACCGACGTGTCGCGTCCGAGCCTGACGATCGTCTCGTCGCCTGGCAGGAACGCCCGGATGCTCGGGTCGACGAAGAGGCGCGCGCGTCGAGCGCCGCCGAACGGCGTCGCCACCGCAACCAGGCCGAGAAGACCCAGCGGGCGACCCCCCGAGGGTGGCGTGGCGCTCGCAGCGGCATCCGCCGCATCGCCGCCGGCCGCTGCCTCCCTCGCCGCGTCGCCCGCCGCGCCGGACCTGATGAGCAGGTGCTTGCCGATGAGGCCGCCCTTGCTGTGGGCGACCAGCACGCGGCCGGCGGCAGGTGGGGGCAGCCGTTCGAGCAGGCGACCGAGCTTGTCGGCCGTGTCGGGGATGCCGCGCCGGTTCACGCCCAGCCCGTGGACGACCCGGACACGGTGACCGGCGTCGGACAGCGCGTCCCCGAGAGGGCGCAGGAAGGTCCAGTGCTCGTACACCCCGGGAAGGAGGAGCACTTCGGGCAGCCCCGCGTCACCTCGGTGCCAGGCCGCCGGCACGGCGCGCGCCCGGCCCGCCGCCCACGGCAGCGAGAGGATCGCGAGCTGACGCTTCGCGGCGTAGAGGTAGTCGGCGGCCCACCACAACGCGCGCCGCAGAACGGACGCCGGCTTGCTCGGCATGCGTGCTCAGACGGCGCGCACGCTGTTGTTGCGCTTGTCGTGGGTCAGCTCGACCAGCCCGAGCTCTTCGAGGAGCGGCGGCAGATACATGCCGAATCGTCCCCGGTAGCCCTTCCGCAGCCCGTACCAGCCGCCGACCGGGTTGGACGGGTCGCGCCCCCAGGCCTCGAGCGTTCCCTCGGCAGCGGGCTTCTGTTCGTCGGCGGCGCCGAGCGGCACCCAATCGGCCTTCGTGCGCAGCCACGCCGCCAGGTCTTCGATGGCGCTCACGTGGTACTTCAACGTCGTGCTTCCCACCTGGCACACGAGCGCCGGCGGGTCGGCCGCCTCGTCGCGGTACATCGTGTAATCGCTCGTGCCCGGGGCGGTTGTGAGCCGCCACGGGTCGTCGACGGTTCCCTGCCCAGTCATCTCGTGCCCTTCCGCTCCTCGCAGTCTGCGGGAGGAACGCGGCCGAGGCAAGAGGTGGTCAGCGGCTGTCGGTCGTGGCCAGGGCAGCGGGCGCTGGCGCGCCCCGGACGCCGGTGATGACCGACTCGACGACGGCCGCAGCGAGCGCATCGATCACCGGCGCAGGCTGCCACTGCACCGGGCCGTGCACGGCGATCTCGGCGAAGCCGTGCACGGCAGACCAGCACGCCCATTCCGCGAGAGGGCGGCGCTCGGGGGCGAGGGCTCCGGCGGCCACCATCTCGTCGAGCGTGTCGAGCAGCAGCTGGAAGGGCGCCACCACCTCGTCGTCGAGCGTCACGATCCCCTCGCTGGGCTCGGCATCCTGGGTCGAGAACGCCATCTCGAACCAGCCGCGCTCCGCACGGGCGAAGTCGATGTAGGCCAGGCCCACACGGCGGAGTCGTTCGACGGATGACTCGGCGGCAGGCAGCTCGGGTGGCGTGGCGGCCGCCCGTTCGACGATCGCACGGGCAAGCGCGAGCTGGGCCTCGGCGGCGACGGCGCGAACGAGATCCTCCCGGTCGGCGAAGTGGCGGTAAGCGGCATTGGGCGAGACGCCGACGGCGCGGGTCACCTCGCGAAGCGTGACGGCACCCGGACCGCCGGTGCGGGCGAGCTGCATCCCCTCGTCGATGAGGGCACGTCGGAGGTCTCCGTGATGATAAGTGCGCACCGTCGGGCCCACGCGCGCGGTGGCTCCGCGCGGCGCACCAGCGCCGCGTGAAGCCGGTGTGGGGAGAGTCATTGCGCCGTCCTCCCTGAGTGTGTACGGTGTGAACATCGAATGTGAACGGTGTCCACATTCAGGGTACAGCCCCTCCTCGCCTTTTTCTGAACCCCACACATCAAGGATCCCCATGAGTCAGTCCTCGCCCGCGGCGCCGGCGAACGAAGAGGCCCTGCAGTACAAGCCGGGTCCGCGCACCGTGCGCTACTTCTACCAGGTGCTGATCAACACCGCGCTGGCGAACATCACCTCGAGCTACCTGTGGTGGGCGCTGACCTTCTGGGCCTACCTCGAGACCCGGTCGGTGCTCGCGACCGCGATCATCGGCGGCTCCTACATGCTGCTGGTGGCGCTGCTCGGCGTGGTGTTCGGCGTCATCGTCGACCACATGAAGAAGAAGGCCGTGATGGTCATCTCCAGCGTGGTCACCCTCTCGACCTACCTCATGGCCGGCGCGCTGTACCTGTCGTTCCCCGAAAGCGTGCTCGTCAACTGGGGCGGACCCTGGTTCTGGGTGTTCGCCGGCGTGATCCTGATCGGCGGCGTGGTCGAGAACATGCGCAACATCGCGCTCTCGACGACGGTGACCCTGCTCGTTCCCGGCGATCGCCGCGACAAGGCGAACGGCCTCGTGGGCGCCGTGCACGGCATCGCGTTCATGGTGACGAGCGTCTTCTCGGGTCTGTCGGTCGGACTCCTGGGCATGGGGTGGACCGTCGTGATCGCCATCGTGGCGACCGCCTTCGCCCTGGTGCACCTGCTGTTCGTGCCGATCCCCGAGCGCGGCATCGCCCATGTGGAAGGCGAGGCGCCCAAGGGCTTCGGCTTCCGCGGCGTCATCCCCGCGGTGATGGTCGTGCCGGGCCTGCTCGCGCTGATCCTCTTCTCGACGTTCAACAATCTCGTGGGCGGGGTCTTCATGGCACTCATGGACCCGTACGGACTGACGCTGTTCTCCGTGGAGATGTGGGGCATCATCCTCGGCATCACGAGCTTCGGATTCATCATCGGCGGTGGGCTCGTCGCCAAGTTCGGCCTCGGCAAGAACCCGGTGCGCACGATGCTGCTCGTCAACATCGGCATCGCGGTGCTCGGCATGACGTTCGCGATCCGGGAGCTGTGGTGGATCTACGCCCTCGGCATCCTGGTCTTCATGTGCCTGATGCCGATCGCCGAGGCCGCCGAGCAGACGATCGTGCAGCGGGTCGTGCCGTTCGAGAAGCAGGGACGCGTGTTCGGCTTCGCGGCGAGCGTCGAATCGGCGGCGGCGCCGGTCTCGGCGTTCCTCGTCGGCCCCCTGGCGCAGTTCTGGCTGATCCCGTACATGAACTCGCAGGCCGGGCAGGATTCGCTCGGCTGGCTGCTCGGCGAGGGCGAGGCGCGCGGCATCGCTCTGGCATTCGTCGGGGCGAGCGCGGTGCTGCTGGTCGTCGTGCTCCTCGCGTTCGTGTCGAAGCCCTACCGCGATCTCTCCGCCGCCTACGCCGCCGCCCCGCCGTCCCTGCAGGCCGACGACGAGGCAGGGAATGCGGAGGGTGAGGGCGCGCCGGATGTCGAGGCTGCGGCATCCGTCACCGCCGAGGCCGCCGTCGGTGCCGGAGCCGACGCCGGCAGCCGTGCAGATGCGGATGCCGGCGAACAAGAGGCCGCCCGCCGGGCCGGCAAGGACCTGCGCTCGAGCGTTCGCTGACCGTCGCAGCCGAGGCCCCCTCGCACCGGGACGCGGCCCTCCCTCAGTCGAGCTCGGGGGTGCGCGGGGGAGCGGACCTCCGGGGCCGCAGCGCCTCGAACGACGCGGCCCAGGCGAGAAGCTCGGAATCGGCGTACGCGCGCCCGGCGAAGGTCAGGCCGACCGGCATCCCGATGTCGGCCATGGTTCCCATCGGCACGGTGACCGTCGGAATCCCCAGGTGCCGGATCGCGAGGTTGCCGTTGGCGACCCACACGCCGTTACGCCACGCGAGAGCCGCGGAGTGCTCGTTCACATCGGCGTCAGCGGGGGCGACGTCTGCGACGGCCGGGAAGAGCACCGCATCCAGGCCGAGCCGCGACATCCAGTCCTCCAGGTCGATCCGGCGGGTCTCTTCGAGACCCTGCACGCCGGCTTCGATCTCGGGGATGTCGGTGAACGAGTCGTACGGGTGGTCGCGCACCTGTGCCGGATACGTCGCGATGTCGTCGTCGAAGCCGGTGTACCGGTCGGGCAGAGCGCCCTCAGGATGGGGGAAGATCGACGCACCGTCGACATCGGCCAGCCGATGCAGTGACGGATCGCCGTTGGCGCGAAGGAAGTCGTCCCACGCCCAGGCCGAGAGATCGACGATCTCTCGGCGGAGGTACTCGGGTGACACGAGTCCTCGCGTCGAGATCGTCGGCGCTCCGGGCCGGTCGCCCTCGTAGTTGCTGACGACGGGGAAGTCGACTTCGACGACTTCCGCGCCGGCCGTCTCGAGGTCGCGGCGGGTCTGCTCCCAGAGCGCGATGATCGAGTCCCGCGTCTCGATCCGGGTGCCGGTCGGCCCGCCGATGCCGCCGTCCGGGTCGGTGCCGGCGTCGGGATCGGCGTTGATGTACATGCGCGGCACGCCGAATCGCCTCCCGGCGAGGGTGGCGCGCGCGCCGTCGGTGTCGGTCGGCGTCAGCTCGGGGTACGACGCGGGGCGGGTGGCCGAGGCATCCGGAATCCGCAGCCAAGGCTGAGCGCGCCAGAAGTCGCCGCGCGTCTCAGGGTCGTCGGTGGCGAGCACGTCCACGATCTCGAGCAGGTCCGCCATCGTGCGGGTGTGCGGCACGACGACGTCCATGGTCGGCACCAGCGGCCAGTTGCCGCGCACCGAGATGACGCCGCGCGAGGGCGTGTAGGCGCACAGAGCGTTGTTCGAGGCGGGGGCCCGGCCGCTCGACCACGTCTCTTCGCCGAGACCGAACGCCGCGAACGACGCAGCGGTCGCCGTGCCCGAGCCGTTCGACGAACCGGAGCCGAATGCCGACGTCAGAAAGTCGGCGTTGTACGGGCTCTCGGCGCGGCCGTAGAGCCCGCGCTGCATGCCGCCGTTGGCCATCGGGGGCATGTTCGTGAGCCCGAGAAGGATGCACCCGGCAGCACGCAGCCGCTCGATCGAGAACGCGTCGCGCTGCGCGACCAGGTCGGCGAACGCGGGTGAGCCCGCCGCCACGGTCAGACCCCGCACCATGAACGAGTCCTTGGCGGTGTAGGGGATGCCGTCGAGCGGGCCGAGGGTGCGCCCCTCGGCGCGACGACGATCGGATGCCGCGGCCTCGGCTCGCGCGTCGGGATTGCGCACGATCACAGCGTTCAGCGCGGTCGCCGTGCCGGGTGCGTCGTACGTGTCGATGCGTGCGAGGTAGGCGTCGACGAGGTCGACGGCGCTCACGCCGCCGGACTCGAGGGCTGTGCGCAGCTCGGCAATCGACTTCTCTACGACGGGGAACATGAGCTCACCTCTCGGCATTCGGTCGGCGAAACGTGCCCGGCAGCCGGATCGATGGGGCGGAATCGGCCAGCCTGGCCCCTTTGCGCGCTCATCGGACTGCGCCAGCCTGCTGTCCGGCACGCTTCGCCGCCGCGGCGACCTCGGGCTGCTGCTGAGTGATGCAGTGGATGCCGCCGCCGCCGGCGAAGATCTGTCGCGCATCGACGGTCACGGCGCGCCGGCCGGGGTAGGCCGCCTCGAGGATCTCGCGGGCCCGGGCATCCGCGCGCTCCTCGCCGAAGCCGCACGCGATGACGCCGCCGTTGACGACCAGGTGGTTGACGTAGCTGTAGTCGACGAATCCCTCGTGATCGCGAAGCGCGTCGGGCGCGGGCAGGTCGATGATCTCGAAGGTGCGGCCCGCGGCATCCGTCTGCCCGGCGAGGAACTCGCGAAGGGCGCGCGAGACGTCGAAGTCGGGGTGTTCCGGATTCTGCTGTGCGTGCAGCAGAAGGCGGCCGGGCGTCGCGATCGTCGCGACGATGTCGACGTGTCCGTTCGTGCCGAACTCGTCGTAGTCGCGCGTGAGTCCACGGGGGAGCCACACGGACTTCGTCGCGCCGATGGTGCGCGCGAGTTCGGCCTCGACGCGCGCCTTGTCAGCGAAGCGGTTGCGACGCGGGTCGAGCTGCACCGTCTCGGTCAGCAGCACGGTGCCTTCGCCGTCGACGTGGATGCCGCCGCCCTCGTTCACCAGCAGCGAGCTGACGAGCTCGGCGCCGACGAGGCCGGCCGTGAAGCGCGCGTGCTCGGCAGCCTTCTCCCACTGCGACCACTCCGGCGCACCCCAGCCGTTGAAGATCCAGTCGACCGCTCCCAGCACACCGGGCCGCTCGTCGTCGACGACGAACGTCGGACCGTGGTCTCGGAACCAGAACTCGTCGACGGGCGTCTCGACGAGTTCGATGGCGGAGTCCAGCATGCGGCGTGCGCGGTCGGCCTTCGACGGGTCGACGAGCATCGTGACCGGCTCGAACTCGACCACCGCGTTGGCCACCGCGCTCCACGCGGAGTAGAAGAGCTCCTGTTCGGCGGGATCGTCGCCGAGCGTGGGTCCGTCGGCGGGGAACGCCATCCACGTGCGCTCGTGCGGATCGCCCTCGTGCGGCATCCTCCAGCCCATCATCGCTCCTCAGTGCTAGTATTGATCAGCCGATCAATAAGTGAAGGTACCGACCCGGGCGGAGACATGTCAAGTACTGCACCCCGCACGCGCACTCGCAAGGCTCCCGCCGAGCGCGCCGCCGAGATCGTCGCTGCCGCGACCGCGATCGCCCGCGAGAACGGGTTGAGCGCGCTCACCCTGCGGGCTGTCGCCGAGCGCGTGGGCGTCGCGTCGGGGCTCATCGCGCACTACCAGCGGTCGATGGACGACCTCGTCGCTACGGTCTACACCGACCTCGTCGAGGAGGAGATCGGCGACATCCGCGCGTTGCTGCGGACTGAGACCGACTCCGTCGCCGGAATGCGCCTGCTGCTGCGGACGCTGCTGGACGGCTCGCGGGAGGACATCACCGTGGTGTGGGTCGAGGGCTGGGCGCTGGCGCGCCGCAACGAGTCGCTCGCCCGCGCCGTCCGCGCGCAGATGTCAGCGTGGCAGCAGCTGCTGGCCGACGCGATCGATGCCGGCCGCACGGACGGCGTCTTCCAGACCGAGAACACGCACGACGTCGCGTGGCAGCTCATGGGCATGATCGACGGCATCAACGCGCAGTCCCTCGTGCGCGATGTCGACCCTGCCACGGCGCTGACACAGCTGCGCCGCGCCGCCGAGACGCTGCTCGGCGCCGTGCCGGGCGCCCTCGCCGACTGAGTCGTCGCCCGGCTACGCTCACGTCATGCCCGGTGGACTCGAGGATCCCGTCGTCGTCGATCTCCCCCTCCGCGGCGACGGCTGGATGGCCGTGACGACACCGGCAGCGCGGGTGCCCAGCCACGGCGTCGACATCCTCGGACAGCGCTACGCCTTCGACTTCGTGAAGGTCGACGACCGGCCCGGGGTGCATGTGCACCCGGCATCGGGTCTCGTCGCCTCCACGGTGGGTGGGCGCACGAGCGAGTGCTACGCGTGGGGGGCTTCGGTGCACGCGCCGTTCGATGCCGAGGTCGTCAGCGCGGTCGACGGGATCGCCGAGCGCCGGTGGATCAATCCGTTCCGCGAATTCGGCCGCATGCTCTGGAACGGCCTCACCTTCCGTCCCGAGAAGATCCCGGCGATCCTCGGCAACCATGTCATCCTGCGCGCAGGCGACGTGTACGCGGGATTCGCGCATCTGATTCCGGGCAGCGTCGAGGTTCGCCCGGGTGACACCGTCACCGCCGGCGACGTCATCGGCCGCGTCGGCCACACCGGCAACTCGACCTCGCCGCACCTGCACTTCCAGCTGATGGACTCGGCCGACCTCATGACGGCTCAGGGCATCGCGTGCGCGTTCGCCGCCTACGAGGTGCGCGCGCCGGACGGGTCGTGGGTACGAGCAGAACGCGCCGTCCCCGGTGCACGGGAGCGGATCCGCTCGGTACCGGCGGCCGCCGGCGCGGCGTAGTTACCGCGCAGGTGTCTTCCGCGCAAGCCCCGTGCTCGGCATCCGACTCCCGTTCTAAGTTCGAGAGCAACGAACGGAGGACGCCATGACGAACCAGAACCCCCTCATTCCGCCCCTCGGAGACGACGACCGTGGAGCCGACGACGCGCAGGCGGGCGATGGCATTCTCGGGGACGACGACCGTCCGCTCGACCCGGATGTCGACGACAACCAGCTCGACAGCGCAGCTGCCGACGAACGCGCCGCCACGGAGGGCACCCTCGACGACGACGACGACGACCTGTGACATCGCGCCAGACCGCGCCCGCGCCGGTGACTGCGACCAGGGAGTCATCGTGAGCGCGATCCCGTCCGTGACGCTGAACGACGGAGCCTGGTTCCCCGAGCTGGGGCTGGGCACCTACAACCTGCGCGGAACGGAAGGCGTCGAGGCGATGGTCTCGGCGATCGAGACCGGGTACCGGCTGCTCGACACCGCGGTGAACTACGAGAACGAGCGCGAGGTCGGCGAGGCGGTGCGCCGCAGCGGAGTGCCGCGCGATGAGCTGCTGGTGGCGTCGAAGATCCCCGGCCGCCACCATGGCCGCCAGGAGGCCATCGACAGCGTCAAGGGCTCGCTCGGGATGCTGGACCTCGACCGCATCGACCTGCACCTCATCCACTGGCCGAACCCCAGCGTGGGCCGGTACGTCGACACCTGGCAGGGGCTCATCGAGGCGCGGCAGCAGGGACTGGTGCGCTCGATCGGCGTCTCGAACTTCACCGAGTCGATGCTCACGGAGCTCATCGAAGAGACAGGCGTGGTCCCGGCGGTGAATCAGGTGGAGCTGCACCCGTACTTCCCGCAAGAGAGGCTGCGCGCCTTCCACGCGCAGCACGGGATCCGCACCGAGAGCTGGAGCCCGCTCGCCCGTCGCAGCGAACTGCTGACCGAGCAGCTCCTGCACGAGCTCGCCACGATCTACGAGGTGACCCCGACACAGGTCGTGCTGCGGTGGCACACCCAGCTGGGCAGTACGCCGATCCCGAAGTCGTCGGACCCCGACCGGCAGCGCGAGAACGCCGACGTCTTCGACTTCACGCTCACCGAGGAGCAGATCGCCGCGATCAGCGCCCTGGAGCGCGGCCGCCTGTGGGGTGCCGATCCCGACACTCACGAGGAGATGTAGGGCCCGGCGCCGGGCCGGCGCCAGGCATCACGCGTCGGGAAGTGCGTCGAGCCACTCCGGATAGGTCTGTCGGCCGAGCAGGGCGCCAGGACCGGGCAGCAGCCTGCCCGACGTGAGCGCGTGGCCGTACGCGCCCGGCGGCGTCACCGCCGGGACGCGCCTCCGATATCCGATGGCGTGCGCGTAGTCACGGATCATGTCCGACAGGCTCTCTTCGCGCGGCCCGGCCAGATCGGCGGCTCTTCCGGAGGGCCCCGCCTCGGCCAGGTCCACAAGATGCTCGGCGACCTCGCGAACCGCGATGGGCTGCACCCGGCCGCGAGGAGCGGTGTGCACGCCGACGTGTCCGCGGTGGAAGAGCATGGCGGCGAACTCGTGGAACTGCGTGGCGCGCAGCACCGTCCACGGGATCGGGCCGCCGGCGATCAGCCTCTCCTGGACGAGCTTGCCGGCGTAGTAGCCGTCGGGCGCGGCCTCCGCTCCGACAATGGTGAGCGCGACATGATGCGACACCCGGGCTCGGCGCTCCGCGGTCAGGAGGCTCTTGGTGGCGCCGGCGAAGAACGACACCGAGACGTCCGGCTTCGCCGTCGTGACGTTGCTCACATCGATGACCGCGTCGGCGCCGTCGAGCCTGCCCGCGAGCCCGGCGCCGCTGAGCAGCTCGACTCCCGTGGCGCGTGACAGCACCGTGACCTCGTGCCCGCGCGCGTAGGCCACGTCGACGACATGCGCGCCGGTCAGCCCGGTTCCGCCGGCGATTGCGAGCTTCACGTCGTCCCCTCGTGTCGGCGCTTCGTGTCAGGTCTCCATCGTGTCGACTGCAGCCGCGCGAGGAAAGACGTTCAGTCGAGCTCGTCCAGCCAGTCGGCGAATGTCTGGGTGCCGAGGACGGCGTGCTCGTCCGGGAGCGCGTACCCGGCGCGCATCCCCTTCATCTGCTTGCCCGGCAGGCTCACCGAGGGCACCCAGCCGCGGTGGCGGGTGCGTCGCGCGTAGCGCCGGACCATGTCGTCGAGCCGCTCCTCGCGCGGGCCGGCGAGATCGTCGGCGCGGCCGCCCGGAGCCCCGGCAGCGAGTGTCGCGAGGTGCTCGCCGACCTCGCGCGCGGCGATCGGCTGGACGGGGGCTCGCGGAGCGAGGTGCAGCGGACCCAGTCTCGCGCGGGAGAACAGCTGCCCGGCGAACTCATGGAACTGGGTCGCTCGCAGAATCGTCCACGGGCCGGCGGATGCCTCGACCACCGCCTCCTGTGCCACCTTGCCGGCGTAGTAGTCGTAGGGCATGCGGTCGACGCCGACGATCGAGAGGAGCACGAGGTGCCCGACGCCGGCGTGCTCCGCTGCGGCGATGAGATTGCCCGTCGCGGCACGGAAGAAGTCGGTGGATCGGCCGGCCGAGAGGGTCGTCACGTTCGAGGTGTCGATGACCGCATCGACGCCGTCGAGGGCGGCGTCCAGCCCGCGGCCCGACACGAGGTCGACGCCACGGCCGCGAGTGAGGACGCGGCATTCGTGCCCCTGGGCGCGGACGGCGTCGACGGTGTGGCGCCCGACGACGCCGGTGCCGCCGGCGACGGCGATGACGAGAGGATGCGACGGAGTATGCGAGGAGCTCATGCATATGCGACGACGCGGACCGACAGAATGTGAGCGGATCGCTCACATTCGCGACGGCTACGTCGTCGCCTTTCCTGAAGGCGCTGTTGGATGGAGGCTGACGTGAACGACATCGAGATGCTCGAGGCGGAGCGCCGCACCCTGCTGGCGCTGTCGTACCGGATGCTGGGGACCGTCGCCGATGCCGAGGACGCCGTGCAGGAGACGTATGTCCGCTGGTATCGACTGACGGATGCCGAGCGCGACGCCATCCGCAACCCCGGGGCCTGGCTGACCAGGGTGGCGAGCCGCGTGTGCCTCGACATGCTCGGGTCGGCCCGCGCTCGCCGCGAGCGGTATGTCGGGGAGTGGCTTCCCGAGCCGGTGCCCGGCGGCTGGCCCGGCCGGCGCGAGCCGCTGGTCGCGGCATCCGTCCCGGTCGATCCGCTGGACCGCGTGACCCTCGACGATGCCGTGTCGACCGCGCTGCTCGTCGTGCTCGAGTCGCTGACGCCGGCGGAGCGGGTGGCTTTCGTGCTGCACGACGTCTTCGGCGTGCCCTTCGACGAGATTGCGGAGACCGTGGGAAGAAGCACGGATGCTGCGCGCCAGCTCGCCTCGAAGGCTCGGCGCCGCGTGCACGAGCAACGCGGCGGCGCAGCGACACGCGAAGAGCACGATGCCGTCGCCCGCGCGTTCGCCGCCGCCACCATGACCGGAGACCTCGAGGGACTCATCGCCGTGCTCGACCCGGACGCTGTCGCACGCAGCGACGGCGGCGGACGCGTGTCGGCGGCGCTGCGGCCGGTCGTCGGCGCAGACAGGGTGGCCCGGTTCCTGCTGGGACTTCCGCGGCTCGCGCCCGGGGCGGTGCTGTCGCCGATCGAGACCGCGGACGGACTCGGCTTCCTCGCGACGGTGGACGGTGTCGCAGACACCGTCATCTCGATCGCGGTCGCGGATGGCCGCGTCACCGATGTCTACCTCGTGCGCAACCCCGACAAGCTCACGCTCTGGCGCTGACCGCGCGTGCGGGGCCGCACGGGAGCGTGCGGAGTTACGTTGGAGGAATGCCGACTCCCTTCGATTCTCTCGACGACTACATCGCTCTTCCGCGAGTCGAAGGACTCGCCCTGTCACCGGACGGCACGACCGCCGTACTCACCGTCGCCGCGCTGAAGAAGGACGGCACCGGATACGAGCGTTCGCTGTGGCGCGTCCCGACCCGCGGCGACGGCGGACCGCGACGCCTCACCCGCTCCGCGAAGGGCGAGTCGGGCGCGGCGTTCACCCCGGCGGGAGACGTGCTGTTCGTCTCGGCCCGCCCCGACGCCGAGTCCGAGGACGACGACGAATCCGGCCAGCTGTGGCTGCTGCCGGCCGGCGGCGGCGAGGCGCGACCCGTGACCCGCCTGGCGGGCGGCGTCGACGGCATCGCCGCGGTCGCGGAGCAGGCGGACCGCGTCGTGGTCGCGGCATCCCTCCTCCCGGGTGCGGAGTCGCTGGAAGCGGAGGCGTCGCTGCGCGGAAGGCGCAAGAAGAGGAAGGTCTCGGCGATCCTGCACGAGGCGTACCCCATCCGCTACTGGGACCATGACCTCGGTCCGGCCGAGCCGCACCTGCTCTCGGTCGATCTCGGCGACCTGCAGGACACCGTCGCCGCGGCGGTCGCCGAATCGTCGGCTCAGGCGGAGTCGACGGCGGATGCCGCGGCCGAGGCGGCCGGTGCCGATTCCGGCGCCGGCCCCGACGAGCAGCCGTATCCCGCGACCCTGCCGCGTCCGCGCGACCTCACGCCCCGGCCCGGACGTTCGGCCGATCACGCCGAGGCGGCGCTGACGCCCGACGGTGCGACCCTCATCGTCTCGCTGCAGCGCCCGGAGCAGCGGGGCGGGCGCCGCATCATCGTCTCGATCGACACGGCCACCGGCGCGCGCACCACGCTCTTCGACGAGGTCGGCGCCGACTTCGAGGCGCCGACGATCAGCCACGACGGCACGCGACTGGCCTTCCTGCGCACCGAGAAGAGCACGCCGGCCGCGCCGACCGACTACGAGGTGTGGGTGGCCGACCTCGACGGGGCGGCCGCCCGTCGGATCGCCGAGGGATGGGACCGCTGGGCGTCGTCCTTCGTGTTCGATGCCGGCGACGAGGCTCTTGTCGCGACGGCGGACGCGAACGGCCGCGGTCCGGTGTTCCGGCTCCCGCTCGACGGCTCAGCCCCGAGTCAGCTGACGGACGACGACTTCACGTACACGCACGTGGCGGTGGATCGCACGACCGGCGATCTCGTGGCGCTGCGCTCGTCGTGGGTCGTGCCTCCGCACCCCGTCCGCATCGACCCGAACGGCACGGTGACTACACTGGCGACTCCGGCGCCCGCGCCGGCCGCCCCGGGCACGATCACCGAGGTGGAGACGACCGCCTCGGACGGCGCCCGCGTGCGCGGCTGGCTGCTTCTGCCCGACGGTGCGTCGGCGGATGCCGCGGCACCGCTGCTGCTGTGGATCCACGGTGGTCCCCTTAACAGCTGGAACGCGTGGAGCTGGCGCTGGGCGCCGCTCCTCGCGGTCGCCCGCGGCTATGCCGTGCTGCTGCCCGACCCGGCGCTGTCGACCGGCTACGGCCTGGACTTCATCGCGCGCGGCTGGAACAGCTGGGGCGGCAAGCCCTACACCGACCTCATGTCGATCACCGATGCGGCGGTCGCTCGCGATGACATCGACGAGACGCGCACCGCGGCGATGGGCGGATCGTTCGGCGGCTACATGGCCAACTGGGTGGCGGGCCACACCGACCGCTTCCGGGCGATCGTCACCCACGCGAGCCTGTGGGCGCTCGATCAGTTCGCCGGCACCACCGACGACTCGGAGTACTGGCAGCGCATCTTCACGGCAGAGGCGATGCTCGAGAACTCGCCGCATCGCTTCGTCTCCGACATCCGCACGCCGCTGATGGTCGTCCACGGCGACAAGGACTACCGCGTGCCGGTCGGCGAGGGCCTGCGACTGTGGTCGGAGCTCGCCGAGCACCACGCCGACGAGGACGGCCACATGCCGCACCGGTTCCTGTACTTCCCGGACGAGAACCACTGGGTGCTGAAGCCTCAGCATGCGATCGTCTGGTACGAGACCGTGTTCGCGTTCCTCGCCCAGCACGTCCTCGGCGAGGAGTTCGAGAGGCCCGAGCTGCTCGGCTGACGCCGAGCCGGCCTCAGTGCGGGGCGTGGTACTCGGTCTCGCCGCGCTTCCAGTAGCCCTTCACGATCACCTGGGCGGCGTCGAGACCCCAGCGCTCGAGCAGCAGGGCTCGCCCGGCCTTGACGATCGACTGCTCGGCCGCCACGAAGCCGAAGACCGCGCCGGCGGGCCGGTCGGCCTCCGTGAACGCCTCCAACCGGGCGGTGAGGGCGCTGCCCGCGGGCTCGTCACCGCGATGCGCGTACTCGACCACGACACCGGCAGGAGCGTCGATGGCGAGCTCGTGCGCCGCGTCCGCCACCTCGACGACGACGCGACCGATCGCATCGGCATCCATCGCCTGGGCGAAGCGGCGGATCGCGGGCACCGCGGTCTCGTCGCCGGCCAGGAGCCAGGCGTCGGGACGACCCGCCAGGACCTTCGAGCCGCGGGGACCGCCGACTCCCGCGCTCGAGCCGAGGGGCGCGGTCGCCGCCCACGCCGCCGCGACGCCGGCGGTGCCCGACGCGGGGTCGCCGTGGATCGCGAACTCGAGATCGAGCCAGTCATCTCCCCACGCCAAGGGTGTGTACTCGCGGTTCGGGGCCGCGCGCATCTCCTCGACCGAGAGCGGATCGCCCTCGGGGAAGAAGATGCGGATGTGGTCGTCGGCGCCGAGGGAGGTGAAGCCGGCCAGCTCGGGGCTCTCGAGGCGCACGCGCACGTACGAGGGAGTCAGCCATTCACGCGCGATGAGCGTGACGCGGCGGAACCGCAGCTCGATCCCCGTCGGCTCGAGAGTGAAGGCGGTGGTAGTCATGTCGTTCTCCGGATTCCTCAGGTCTTGCCGCAGCGTGGTCATTCCCAGATCACGATGGGGCGGTCGTCGATGCGCGCGACGCGCGCGGGGGTGTCGTAGAGGGCCGCCAGGCGCTCGGCGGTGACGACGTCGGCGACGGCGCCGTGGTGCACGACCCGGCCGTCGCGCATCGCGACGATGTCGTCGGCGTACTGCGCCGCGACGTTGATGTCGTGCAGAACCACGACCACCGTCATCCGCCGTTCGTCGGCCAGCCGGCGCAGCAGCTTCATCAGTCCCACGCCATGGCGCGGGTCGAGGTTGTTCAGCGGCTCGTCCAGGAGCAGGTGGTCGGTGTCCTGTGCGAGCGCCATGGCGACGAAGGCGCGCTGGCGCTGCCCGCCCGACAGCTCGTCGAGGAACCGGCCGCGCACTGCGTCGAGGTCGAGAAGCTCGATGGCGCTGTCGACGTGCACGCGGTCGTCGTGCGTGCGACCGGAGCCGCCGTGCGGGAATCGTCCGTACGAGACGAGGTCGTCGACGCTCAGCCGGATCGCGAGGTGGTTGTCCTGCCGCAGGATCGCGAGCCGCCGGGCGAGTGCTCGCGACTTCGTCGTGGCCACATCGAGGCCGTCGACGGTGATCTGGCCGCCGTCCGTGCCGACGAGGCGTCCGATCGCGGCCAGAAGCGTGGACTTGCCGGCGCCGTTGGGTCCGATGATCGCGGTGACACCGGGACGGATGTCGATCGAGACGTCGTCCACGGCGACGAACGAGCCGTGGCGCTTGACCACCGAGTCGGTGCGGATCATCAGCGGGCCCTTCCGGTGAGAACGAGGGTGATGAAGAACAGGCCGCCGACGAACTCGATCACGATCGGCAGCTCGGTGCCGAACCCGAGCAGGCGGGCCAGGATGAGCTGCCCGCCGACCAGGGCGATCACGCCGATCGCGATCGAGGCGGGGACGCTCCGCAGATGGCGATGGCCGACCGCGCCATACGCGAGGTTGGCCACGATCAGGCCGAAGAACGTGACCGGACCGACGAGGGCGGTGGATGCCGCCACCATCGCCGCGATCGCCACGATGACGTGCATCACCACGCGCCGATGGTCCACGCCGAGCGAGATCGCCCGGCTCTCGCCGAGCGAGAGCACGTCGAGTTCACGGCGTATCGGCCACAGCGACGCCAGCGCGATCGCGACGAGGAGTCCGGTCGGCAGCAGCAGTTCGCGGTCGACGGAGGTGAAGCTGGCGAAGGTGAGGTCCTGCAGGATCGCGAAGGTATCGGGGTCGAGCAGTCGCTGGAGGAAGCCCGTGACCGACCGGAACATCACCCCGAGGACGAGGCCGGCGAGCACGATCACGTGCAGGTCGAGCCTGCGCCGCTGGAAGAGCCACCAGTACAGCAGCACGACGGATCCGGTCATCAGGACCAGCTCGACGATCCACGACATCAGCGGCGGCGCGCCCACCAGAAGGGCGGGGCCGACCGCGAAGGCGACGAGCGTCTGGATCGCCAGGAAGACCGCGTCGAACCCCATGATCCCGGGGGTCAGGATGCGGTTGGCGGTGATGGTCTGGAAGAGCACCGTCGCCGCTCCGATAGCCGCCGCGGCGATGACCATTCCGGCGATCGTGCGTGCGCGCAGGCCGAGGGCGTACTCCCACTTGCCGGGGAGATCGGTGAACAGGAAGAGCGCGACCATCACGAGCGCTGCGGCGCTCAGGAGCAGCAGCGCGGCGACCGGATGCCGCAGCTGACGGGTCGCGCGCCGGGCGCCGTCGAGGAACGTCGTCGTCATGCCGGGTCCTTCGTAAGAGCCTTCTGCTGCCTGCCGGCGCCGCGCCGCGGGCTGAGGCCGGCGGCATCCACCGGTCGCGCGGTTCCCAGCAGCAGCCAGAGGAATACCGCGCCGCCGAGCACGCCCATCACGATCGAGATCGGCAGCTCGAACGGGAACCGCACGACCCGGCCGACGATGTCGCACAGCAGCACGATCGCGGCGCCGAGGAGAGCGACGAGCGGCACCGCGCGGCGCATGTTGTCGCCGATGAGGCGGCTGACGATGTTGGGTGCGATGAGGCCGAGGAACGGCAGAGCGCCGGTGACCGCCATCAGGATGCCGGTGACGAGCGCGATGATCGTGACGCCGAGGCCCATCACGCCCCGGGTGTTCAAGCCCAATCCCCGTGCGGCGTCGTCGCCGAGTCCGGCGACCGTGAACCGGTCGGCCGCGATCCACGCGACCAGTGCCGCCGCGGCAGCGAGGTAGAGGATCTCGTAGCGACCGCGGAGGATGCTCGAGAAGTCGCCGACTCCCCAGCTCAGCAGCTCTTGTAGCATGTCGCCGCGGTAGGCGATGAAGGTCGTGACCGCGCCGATGACCCCGCCGTAGAGGATGCCGACGATCGGGACGAGCACGCTCGAGCGAGAAGGGATCCGTCGCGCGAGCATGAGGAACCCGATCACACCGACCAGAGCGCCCAGCGCCGCGAGGATCGCCTTGCCCCAGATCGGAAGCCCGGGCGTCGTCAGCAGCACGGCCAGCAGAGCCAGGCTCGCGGCATCCGTCGCGCCGGTGGTGCCCGGTTCGACGAACCGGTTGCGCACGAGGAGCTGCATGATGAGGCCGGTGATCGCGAACGCGGCGCCGGCCAGGATCAGGGCCACCGTCCGCGGGATGCGGCTCGCGAACAGGATGAAGCCATCGAGCTCGGCGACGCCGATGAACAGCGAGATCGTCGCGAGGGCGGCCACCGTGGCCACCCCCGCGACGATCCACAGCGTGGGGGAGAGTCGAGTCAGTTCTCTGCGCTCCCGTGTGACAGGTCGTGCATGACGGGGCGGGTCAGCCGGCGACGGCCTCGTGCACCGAGGTCAGCACGTTCTCGATCGCGGTGAGTCCGTTGATCACGATGTAGAGCTCGCTGGCGGGGAGGTAGACGATGTGATCCTCCTGCGCGGCGGTCGTCTGCGCGACGAGCTCGTTGTCGAGCGTCTCCTCGGCACTGGAGCCTTCGCCGGTGGCGGCGCCGCGGTCGAACGCGAAGATCCAGTCGGGGTTCGCGGTGAGGATGAACTCGTTCGTCACGGTGTCGCCGTGCGGTGAGCCCTCGGCGCCCGGGAGCTCGGCCGCGACCACCGCGGGGGTCCACCCGAGCTCGTCGAAGAAGTAGCCGAACCGCGAGCCCTCGCCGAAGGCGCCGAACTCGCCGCCCGAGACCGACAGGACCAGGGCGGTGCCGTCGGCTTCGTCCTGCAGCGTCGCGACCAGGTCATCGATCTCGGCTGTGGCCTCGGCGACCTCGTCCTCCTTGCCGAAGATCTCGCCCAGCTGAGCCGCGCGCTCCAGGCCCGCGCTCGGGTCGAAGGTGCCGGCGTAGGCCCCGGTGAGATCGATCGTCGTCGCGATCTCCGACAGCTCGTCGTACTGACCGGTGCTGCGCGCCGCCGTCACGATGAGCTCGGGCTCGAGCTCGGCCACGGCTTCGAAGTCGGGCTCGAAGAGCGTGCCGACCTTGGGCAGGTCTGCGTAGTCCGACAGATAGTCGGGGAGCACCACGTCCGGGATTCCGACGACGGCATCGCCGGCGCCGATGGCGTCGAGCGTGTCGAGTGTCGCGATGTCGAACGTCACGACCGACGTAGGGCCTGCCGCGACCTCGACCGACTCGCGATCGACCTCGAGGTCCTCTTGATACGACGACTCGCCGTCCTCCTCGATCAGCGTGAGGGTCGGCTTGGCGTTCTCCACCACGATCGTCGACGACTCGGCGGCCTCCGACGGCTCGGTGTCGGACGCCGCGGAGCTGCCGGAGCAGCCGGCGAGCGCAAGGGCGGACACGCTCAGAGCGGCGGCGGGCAGGAGCAGGCGGGTTCTCATTCGCATGTAGGTAAGGCTACCCTAAGTGGTCCGAATGAAAATTCTGCTAGGGTACGCCGACTGCGCACGGGAAGCACCGCCTCCGCGGGTGAACGCCGAGGGGCAACGCGACGGATGCTCAGCCGGCGTGCCGGACTTCGCAGTCGCTTCCCGGCGACAGGATCGCCTCGTGTCCGTCGTCGTAGCGGATGACGAGGAGCGGAGTCTCTTCGCTGCCGCGGACGTCGACGACTTCTCCCGCGCGCTCGACCGCCCCGACCACGCGACCATGGATCACCACGCGGTCGCCTACCTGTGCTCGCATGCCGATCACCTCCTGGCGCTCACGATACGACGCGCTCGACGCCGGCGGTAGATCGGTGCGCGCCGGTCGATCAGACCTGCGCGCCGTCGTCGTCGCGGTTCTCGAGCCCGACGTTGCGGCCGCGCCATGACTCGTAGGCCATGAGCCACCCGATCGACACGGCGGCCGCAAGGATCACGCCCAGAAGGACGTTCCCCCAGATCAGGCCGAAGACGATGCCGAGCGTGAACATGAGCGCTGTGCCGAACGCCCAGCCGGAGTGCCCGCGGGTCCAGCCTCTGCCGGTCGATGCCATGGCCACAGCCTATGGCCCGCGCCACTGTGGCACCGCGCAGCGGCGCCTGATCGATAGGTTGGAGGGAAAGCCCGCGCGACACGGAACGGATGCCATGGCACTCAACGTCAGCCCGCTCACCCTCGGCACCTCCGGCCTCGGCCGGAACACCGAGCCCGGTTCCTCCGAGGAGGAGGCTGCGGTCGGCATCGCGGTCGATCTGCTCACCAGCACGCACGCGTTCGTCGACACCTCGAACAACTACTCCGCCGGACGATCCGAAGCCGTCCTAGGCCTGGCGATCGCCCGCATCGGAGAGGATGCCGCCACCCGCGTCCTCTCGAAGGTCGACTGCGATTCCGAGACGGGCGCCTTCGATCGCGAGCGAGTGCTGCGCTCCTTCGACGAGACGTGCGCACGCCTCGGAGTCGACCGGCTGCCGCTGCTTCACCTGCACGACCCGTACACGGTGACGTTCGACGAGGCGATGGGCACGGGTGGAGCCGTCGAGGCCCTCATCGAACTGCGCGAGTCGGGCCGGGTCGACAACATCGGGGTGGCGGCAGGCCCGGCGCCGCTGATGGCGCGGTACGTCGCGACCGGGGTGTTCGACGCCGTCCTGATCCACAACCGCTTCACACTCGTCGACCAGTCGGCGGCTCCGGTCTTCGCGGATGCTCGCGAGCGCGGCATGACGGTGTTCAACGCCGCGCCGTTCGGTGCCGGCATTCTCGTCACCGGACCGCGCGAAGGGGCCGAGTACGGCTACCGTCCGGCGCCGCCGGACCTGCAGGAGTGGGTCGGACGCGTCGAGCGGGTGTGCGCTTCGAACGGCGTCAGTCTTCCCGCCGTCGCCCTGCACTACTCGCTGCGATCGCCGCTGGTCGACTCGACGATCGTCGGGGTCTCGTCGCCCGGCCGCCGTGCGCAGCTGGACGAGCTCGCGGCCACCCCGATCCCCGAAGAGGTCTGGTCTGAGATCGAGGCGGTCGGACCCGCCCCGTCTCCTGTGGACGACAGCGCGTACGCCTGAGCTCCGCGAAGCGCGGATCCGGCGGATCCGCGCGGGGTGGGGCGCGCTCGTGCCCGCACCCCGCGCGAAGATCACTCCTGCGGGTCGATCGAGATCATCCAGTCGATCCCGAACTTGTCGGTCAGCATGCCGAACTTGCCGCCCCATGGCGGGGTGTCCAGTGGCATCACGATCGAGCCGCCGTCGGCCAGCTTGTCCCAGTAGCCCTGCAGCGACGTCTCGTCGTCGCCGCTGACCGACACCGAGATGCCGGCGGGCTTCTCGTACGCCATGCCGCTCGGGGTGTCGGCGCCCATCAGCACGAAGCCGTCAGGGGTGCTGAGCTGAGCATGCATGATGAGGTCGTTCTCGGACGGGTCCTGCACCATGCCCTCGTACTCGCCGAACGTGTTGACGGCGAGGTCGCCGCCGAACACGCTCTGGTAGAAGGTCATGGCGTCGCGGGCCTCGTTCTTGAAGGACAGGTACGGGTTGAGGCTGGGCATATCGAACTCCTGTGTCTCGGCGATGGATGCCGCGCCCGGCCGCGTGGCGTGACCCAGTGTTCTCCGAGCCTCCGACATCCGCAAGGAGTCGCCCGGAGGGGCTTTCGAACGCCATCCGCAGGCGCGATTCACCCTGCTCGCGCGTCAGCGGTTGCGGTGGTCCTCGGGGTGGAGGCGGTGCGCACGACGCGGTTCCCGCACGCCGCTCGCACCGATGAGGCGGATGACTCGCTGGCGCTGACCGGCCCACGGTGCCAGGAGACGCAGCATCCCATCGTCGTCGACTCGTTGCCCGGTCAGCGCATAGCCGACCTCGTGGGCCAGGTGATAGTCGCCGACGCTGACGGCGTCGGGGTCGCCCAGCGCACGGATCCGCGTCTCGGCCGAGGTCCACGGTCCGATTCCGGGTTGGCTCACCAGCACGCGGTCGACGCCTTCGCCGTCGTCGGCGGCGAGCACGGCGCGCTCGATCGACGCGCCCCGGCGGGCGGCCCGCACGACGGCCTTCGACTGCGGCGGCTCGAGTCCCGCACGATGCCAGGCCCACGACGGCACGTATTGCCAGCCCTCGATCGTCGGGGGAGCGAACATCGGGCTCGGCGTCGGGCCGGGCGCGCGCTCGCCGCACCACGTCACGATGCGTCGCCACGCGGCGAAGGCCTGCACGCCGGTGACCTTCTGCTCGAAGATCGCGCTCGCGAGGGCCTCGAAGACGAGATCGGTGCGCGAGAGCCGGATGCCCGGGTTGCGATGGTGCGCGTTGGCGATGAGCGGATGCCGCGACGCGTCGAAGTCGCCGAGCTGATCGTCCGCTCCGCACAGCGCGGGCAGCTGGTCGAGTGCCCACTCGCGCCCGGGCCCCCACGCGGCGGCTCGGATCACACCGGGATGGGTCTCGCGGATGGCGAGCGTCGCCACCCCGAGCGGCGTGCGGCTCGCACGCCAGATGACGGCGCCCGCGACGGTCATCGTGGGGTCGCCGGCGCCGTGGCGCTGGTACAGCACCGTCCGGCGGAGGTCGAGCGGATGCCGCGGCCGGTACTCGGTCTCGAGAGGCCGGCCGTGATCCGGCCGGGGGTCGCGCGACGTCGCGCGCGGGCGGGCGACGGACGCCGCGGCATCCCTCGTCCGAGGAATGCGCGAGAGCGACGTCGTCATGCCCTCACCCTACGCGCCGCCCTCCGACATCCCGTCCCCCTTCGTGGAGCCGCAGCTGCCGTCCAACCACCACAGCGCCCGAGGTCAGAAGCGGTCGGGCGACGGCGTGCCGTGGCCGTAGCGGATCACGACGTCGGCGTGACGGTCGAAGCGGTAACCCACGCCGCGGACGGTGCGCACGATGTCTTCGTAGCGACCGAGCTTGGCGCGCAGCCGTCGGACGTGCACGTCGATCGTGCGCTCACCGGGTGCCTCTTCCTCGGTCGCTCCCTGCCAGAGCGACGTCACCAGCTCGGTGCGCTCGATCGTGCGACCCTCGCGCAGCACGAGGTACTGCAGCAGCTCGAACTCCTTGAAGGTGAACGCGGCCGACTCGCCGTCGATGAGCACGCGCTTGCGCGAGATGTCGACCACGACGCCGCCGGCGTTGCGGTCCTCGTCCTCGGGCTCTTCCTGCTTCGTGCGGGCGATGGCCGAGGGCTCGTGCAGCGCGAGGCGCACGACGTCCACGTCGCGGCCGCCCGAGCCGACGGGGGCGAGGGCGACCGTCGCGTAGGTCTCGGCGGCGGGGGCGAGGTCGGCGATGGTGCGGCGGAGGGCCTCGACGATGACGCCCAGGCTCACGCCCGACGCGGCGGCCTTGGCCTCGTCGAGACCGACGTACAGCGCGAAGCCGCGCGGAGCGGTGCCGGCGGGAAGGGCCCGCTGGGCGGGTTCGGGCTCGGGTGCGGCGGGCGCCTCGACGGGCGCGGGGTGCACGGCGCGGAGGTGACGGACGGGGGCGGGGCGGTCGAGGATGGCGGTGGTCGACATGATGATGTCCTTGGGGGAGGAACCCTGGCGAGAGGCGGGTTCGAGTGTTCTGCGGCCGTATCGGCCTGGCCCGATGGGGCCGGTGCCCGACGGTGGGCGATGTGCGAAGCACTCCGGGTGCGCGTGATCGACGCTCGAATCCCGGTGCTTCGGGGGACTCCCACCTACCGTGTTTCAGAAGCGGCGGAGGGGTCCGGCGGGGTCACCGTGCTAGTGGCACATTCGACAACACATGACGACGCGGCCGGCCATCATCATGCCGGCAGTCCCGTTCGCCTCCCAGGCGGACAGAGAGCATGCGTTGTCAGTCATGAGGCCGATTATGACGGAATTTGTCGTAATACGTCAAATCGCACGGATGCCGCGGCCTGATCGTGACGGAATGTGACAAAGTGCTCAGCCCAGCCCCGCGAGCGTATCGCCGGATCGGCCGAACCGCTTTACTGAGGATGTGACGCCGTCGCCCCCGCGCCCGCCGGGCGCGTTCAAACGCTGGTGGCTGAGTTTCATCCAGCGCCGGCTCAACCCGCTGACGCTGCGTATGGCGCACTCCGGTCGCGGCCCGTTCTCGCTCGTGCGCCATGTCGGGCGCAAGAGCGGCAGGACGTTCGAGACGCCTCTGATCCTCGCGGACTCCCGCGACGGGATCGTCGCCGAACTGACCTACGGCACGGGCGTGAACTGGTACCGCAACGTCGTGGCCGGCGGGGGAGAGGTGCTGCACCGGGGTCGGTGGTACCGCATCCTCGCTGTCGAACCGCTCGCCGTCGCCGACGGACTCCGCGCCTTCGGTCCCCTGAAGGGACTGGTGCTGAGGGTGCTGCGCCGCCGCGAGTTCCGCCTCCTCCGGGTGGAGCCGGAGAACCCGCCGGCGGATGCCGCGAGATGATGCGCGCCGTCACACCCCCGTCGCGGCGGTGATGCTCCACGCTGCGGCAGCCTCGCGGATCACCGCGACGCCCCCCGGTTCGAGCGTGAACGCATCCTCGGCACCCGTGACGAGGTCGACGCCGCCGCCCTCGACTCGAACGGGAGCCGAGCCGTGGTGCAGCAGGAAGAGATAGTCGGACGCCGCACCGCGACGGCGGATCGCCTCGACTCCCAGCGCGATCGCCCCCTCGACCGTCGGTCGGAGGCCGAGGTCCGAGGCGACGTCGGCGAGAAGTGCGTCGCGCGACTCCGGCGTGAGCCGCGTGGACACGTACACGGCTGATCCTGCGCCGTGCGCCCGGCGGGTGATCGCGGGAGCACCGGCGAGCGAGCCGGAGGTGTAGGTCGTCGTCGCCTCCGCGCCCTCGAGGTGAACCCGCTCGCTCCACAGCTCTCCGACGAGACCGTCCGCGAGGGCGAGTCGCTCGCCCTCGACAAGCGGGCGGATCTCTTCGACACGGATGCCGAGAAGCTCGCGGAGCATGCCCGGGTAGCCGCCCGGGACGACTCTCTGCGACGAGTCGACGACGCCCGAGAAGAAGGAGACGATCACGTGTCCTCCGGCGGCGACGTACTCCTCGATCCACGCGACGGTGTCGGAGTTCATCGCGTAGAGGGCGGGCACGACCAGCAGACGGTATCGCTGCGCGTCGCCTCCCGGCCGGACGAAGTCGACGGGAAGGCCTGCGCGCCAGAACGACCGGTGGGTGGCTCGGACCTCGTCCGCGTAGTCGAGGGCTTCGTTCGGCAGGTGGGGGGTCTCGAGCGACCACCATCCCTCTGCGTGCCAGACGATCCCGATCTCGGCCTCGAGCACGCGCCCGTCCGCCGGGGGCTCTGCGACCTCTTCGATCCGCTCGAGCATTTCTCCCAGCCGGACGATCGCTTCGTAGCTGCGCGAGTCGCCGCCCACGTGCGGCACCATCGCGCCGTGCCACATCTCGGAGCCGGCGGCTCCGGCGCGCCACTGGAAGAAGAGCGAGCTCTGCGATCCGCGCGCGATGTACCCGACCGAGTTGCGGATCATGCGGTCGGGCTCTTTGACGATGGTGCGGTCGCCGACCCGGATGCCGGTCGCGTTCTGCTCCATGAGCACCCACGGACCACCGGCCCAGGAGCGGGTGAGGTCCGAACCGTAGGCCACGTGCGCCTCGCCGTCCGGACCGGCGGTGTCGAGGTAGTGGTCCACCGAGACGAAGTCCTGGGCGTCGCTCCAGGCCCACTGCTCCAGATGGTTCCACGTCGGGAGCATGAAGTTCGTCGTGACCGGTGCGGCCGATCCCGTCGCGCGGATCTCCTCGACCTGCTCGCCGTAGGCGGCCAGCATCTCATCGGAGCAGAAGCGCTTGAAGTCCACCACCTGGGCGGGGTTGTGCAGGTACTGCGTCTGCTGCGGCGGCAGCACTTCCTCCCAGTTGTCGTAGCGCTGCGACCAGAAGGCGGTGTACCAGGCGTCGTTGAGGTTCTCGAGGGTCCCGTACTTCTCGCTCAGCCATGCGCGGAAGGCGCGCGCGGCATGAGGGCCGTGGTCGATCGTGCCGTACTCGTTGTGGATGTGCCAGCCGCGCAGCCCCGGATGGGCGCCGTAGCGCTCGCCGAGGAACCGTGCGACGCGCCGGGCCGCACCGCGATACGCCGGCGCACTGATGGCATACGTGTCACGGGATCCGTGGAGGACGGGGGTTCCGTCCGCGCGGAGCGGAAGCGCGTCGGGGTGAGCGATCGTGAACCACGGCGGCGGCGACGCGGTGGGCGTCGCCAGGAAGAACCCGACCCCGGCATCCGTCAGCAAGGCGATGATGTCGTCGAGCCAGCCGGCATCGAACTCGCCTTCGCGCGGCTCGAGCATCGCCCACGAGAAGACGCCGATGGTGACGGTGTTGACCTTCGCCCGCTTCATCAGCTCGATGTCTTCGAGCCACACCTCGCGCGGCCACTGCTCGGGGTTGTAGTCGCCCCCGAAGAGGAAGCGGCCGGGGGCGAAGGGCGAGTGCGACATGGCGCGTGGGTCTCCTGTCTGGGCTGCGATGTGCGTTCCGGGCGGTCGGGTCGGCGTCATCCCTTGAGGCCGCCGCTGACGAGATCGAGCCGCCAGTAGCGCTGAAGGACGAGCATCATGATGATCAGGGGGATGATCGACACCGCCGCGCCGATGATGGCCAGGCTGTAGAGCGACGGCGTGCCCGATCCCTTCGACAGCAGCGTGTAGAGGCCGACGGTCAGGGGGTACATCCGCTCGTCCGAGAGCATGATGAACGGCAGCAGGAAGTTGTTCCAGATCCCGACGAACTGGAGCAGGAAGATCGTCACCATGCCCGGCACCATCATCGGCAGCACGATGGAGCGGAAGATGCGGAAGTCGCCGGCGCCGTCGATGCGGGCGGCCTCCATGGTCTCGGACGGCACCGCGGAGGCCGCATAGACGCGGGCCAGGAAGATGCCGAACGGCGAGATCAAGACCGGCAGCAGCACCGACCAGTACGTGCCGGCGAGTCCGACCTGCGACATCAGCAGGTACTGCGGGATGGCGAGCGTGATCCCTGGGAGCAGCACCCCCGCGAGGATCGCGTAGAACCAGACCTGCCGGCCGGGGAACTCGTACTTTGCGAGGGCGAAGCCCGCCATGGTCGAGATGAGGGTGGAGAGCAGGGCGCCGACACCGGCGAAGATGAGGCTGTTCCCGGCCCACAGGCCGAACTGACCCCCGCCGTAGCTGAACAGGTCGCTGAGGTTGTCGAGGAGCCCGGAGCCGGGCACGAACGTGAACGTGGTGAACAGCTCAGTGTTCGACTTGGTCGAGGCGATCAGCACCCAGACGACCGGGATGAGGCAGTAGATCGCTCCGAGGAGGAGCACGGCCGTCGCGAGGAACGACCTCGGCCGGCGTGGCTTCGGGGCGATGCTCGACTCCAGCGTGACGCGACTCGCGGGACGGCGTTCGACGAGCGTGGTCATTCGTTTCCTCCGAACGCGCTCTTCTGCGTGGCACGCAGAAGGATGATCGACAGCAGCAGCGTGCCCAGCGCGAGCACGACCGAGGAGGCGGCGGCCAGCGAGAGATCGTCGCGGGTGAACGCGTCGCGATAGATCGTCATGAGCGGCACCCATGTCTGCGAGATCTCGTTCGTCATCGGGCGCAGCGTCTGCGGCTCGCCGTAGACCTGCAGGGTTCCGATCAGGGCGAAGAGCCCGGTCAGCACGAGTGCGGGGGCGACGAGCGGGATCTTGATGCGCCAGGCGATCTGCCATTCGCTCGCACCGTCGATGCGTGCGGCTTCGTAGATCTCGCTCGGGATGCCGCGCAGCGAGGTGTAGATGATGATCATGTTGAAGCCGATGCCGCCCCAGATCGCGATGTTCGCGACGGAGGGGTAGAGGGACGCGCCGCTCAGCACGATCAGATCGGGAAGGCCGAGCTGATTGAGGATCCAGTTGAGCGGGCTCGTCGAGGGGAGGTAGAGGAATCCCCACAGGAGCGAGGCGATGACGCCCGGCACGGCGTACGGGATGAAGATCGCGGTGCGTGAGAACCGCGCCGCACGGACGCCCGGCAGGTCGAGCAGGAGCGCGAACAGCAGAGCCAGCCCCAGCGTGAGCGGCACGGCGATGAGACCGTAGATCGCGAGCCGGCCGAAGCCGGCGAGGAACTGGGGGTCGGTGAAGGTGCGGGCGTAGTTCTCCAGCCCGACCCAGGTCTCCTCGCGAACGCCGAACGGGCCCTCTCCGGCCACCCGCAGACCGCGGAAGCTGAGATAGATCGCGTAGGCGATGGGGATGGCGAGGAAGGCGATGAACAGAACTCCCGCCGGAAGCAGGAACGCGTACGGGGCGACCCAGCGGGGAAGGCGGCGGCTCGCGGGACGGAGGCCGGTGGCGGCGGTCACGACGATGCTCTCCTTTGAGTGAGGGGAAGGGGCGGATGCCGGTGGTCGTGCCACCGGCATCCGCCTGGCTCAGCGAGCCTCGACGGTGAAGCCCGACGTCTCCATGTCTTCCACCACGACCTCTTCGGTCTCGGTGAGGGCATCGCGCAGCGGTGTGCCGCCCGTCACCGCGGCCGACATCGCGTCCTGGAAGGCGCTGGATGCCACGTTGACGTTCGGACCCCACGTGATCTCGGGAATGGTGTCGGCGGCGATCTGCGCCGCGACCGTCCAGTAGTCGGTCTGGGCAGACATCAGTGCCGGCGGCTCGCTGTCGAGGGTCAGCTGCTGACCGGCCAGTGAGGCGGGGTACTGCCCCTCCTCGATCTGGATGGCCGACGCCTCCTCGGACGCGCCGACCCACGCCGCGAACTCGGCGGCTGCCTCGGCGTGCTCGGTGGAGGTGGTGACGATGGCGGCGGAACCGCCCTGGAAGGCCACGGCCGAGTCGCCCTCGGTCCACTGCGGCAGCGGAGCCATCGCCCACTGGCCCGCCATGTCGGCCGCGACGCCGTTGATGACACCGGCGGCCCAGAGCCCGGCCGGCCACGACAGGATGTTGCCCTCGTTGAGCTGGGCGTTCCACTCCGGCGTGAGCAGCGGCTCGGCCTTCACGAGGTCGCGATCGATGAGGTCCTGCCAGTAGTCGGCCACGGCGACGGACGCCTCGTCGTCGAATCCGACCGTCCAGGCGTCGCCGTCGACCGTCCACCACTCGGCTCCGGCCTGCTGGGCGAGCCCGGCGAAGCCGCCGAACTCGGCCGGGGCGAAGGTCGTGATGTAGGTGTCCGGGTCGGCCGCGCGCACCGCTGCCGCGGCATCGGCGAACTCGGCCCACGTGGTGGGAACCGCGATGCCGAGCTCGTCGAACCGAGCCTTGTTGTATGTGAGGGCCTGCGGGCCCGCGTCCTGAGGCACGCCGTAGCTGGCGCCGTCGAAGGTCGCCTGGCTCCACACGCCCGGCGCGTACTCCTCTTCGAGGTCGCCCACCGCGTCGCTGATGTCGGCCGCGACTCCGGCGACGATCATGGCCGGAAGAGTGTTGTACTCGACCAGGGCGACATCGGGGGCGTTGCCTGCCCGCGTGGCCGTGACGAGCTTGGCCGACGAGTCGGTGCCGCCACCTGCGTCGGTGTGCTTCACCTGGATGTCGGGGTGAGACGCGTTCCACGCGTCCACGAGCGGCTTCTGCGACGTGCCCCACGCCCAGTATTCGAGCGTGATGGGGCCGTCTCCCTCCGGCTGGCTCCCGCCGCCCGAGCAGCCGGAGATCGCCACGGCGGCGATCACGATCGTCGTTCCCAGAAGGGCCCGTCGCTTCATCTGCACATCTCCCTCGACATGTGATTGCTGTGTAGGAGCCGTCTTCGACTCCGAATCGAAGCGCTTCCGCGAAGCGTTTCGATAATCACATTAGGCACTCGGCTCCAAAATGTGCAACCCTTCTTCGAGGGCGGGGTTCCGAAGGGATCCTGTCCTGACGGCCCTGACGTCGCGAGAAATCGAAGCGCTTCGTCATCGCCATGATTCATGACAATGGAAGTCCGATGGCGAAGATTCACGAAGTCGCGAAGGCCGCCGGCGTATCGATCAGCACGGTGTCGTACGCCCTGAGCGGGAAGCGTCCTGTCTCGGACGCGACGCGGGCGCGCATCGAGTTCGCCGTGCAGGAACTCGGCTACAGCCCGAACGCCAGCGCGCGCATGCTCGCCGGCCGGCGGACGCACATCTTCGCCCTCACCGAGCCGCTCCGCAAAGACACGCACGCGCCGACGCACATGGCGTTCGTCCTCGCGACCGCCGTGGCGGCTCGACGCCACGACTACGACGTGCTGCTGCTGACGGACGAAGAAGCGCAGGCCGGCATGCGCAGGGTCACCGCCAACGGGCTGGTCGACGCCATCCTCGTGCTGGACGTCGCTCCCGACGACCCCCGCGTCGAGCTCGCGCGCCAGATCTCCACGCCGACCGTCTTCATCGGCATCCCCAATGACACGGACGGGCTCGTCTGCGTCGATCTGGACTTCGAGGCGGCGACCGCCCGCGCGGTCGACCTCCTCGCCGATGCGGGCCACACCGCTGTCGGCCTTGTCGGCCAGGTCGAGACGGCCTACGAGAAGTCGAACTTCCCGCCGCGCGTGCGCGCGTCGTTCTTCGCACGCACCGCCGAGCGGGGCATCGAAGCGACCTACGGGACCTCCGGTGGGAAGAAGGTCAGCCGGACGACCGCCAGGGCGTCCGCGGCCCGCATGCTCGAAGCCGGAGCGACGGGCCTGGTGCTGCACTGCGCCGAAGAGGCCCAGGCGTCGATCCTCGCCGAGATCGCCGAGCGCGGGCTTCGCGTTCCCCAGGACGTCTCGGTGATCACGGTCGGCGCGTCCTTCGACACGGCGGCCCTGTCGATCCCGGTCGACTCCATCCCCCTCGTACCCCAGGCGTCGTGTGACCTCGCTGTCGAACTCGCCGTCCAGGCGCTCGACGACACCCCGCCCGAGCCGGGGATCCGCTTCGTCGCTCCGACCTACATCTCGCACGGGTCGATCGCTCCTCCCGGCGATCGTCCGGCCGCCTCGTCGCGCGGCTGACGCCGTACGGCTCCACTCTCGGCGTCGTCTGCCGCGAGTCGAAGCGCTTCGACAAGTTCATACCTCACGTCCCGACCACTGCAGGTCACCAAGAAAGGAGTGCCACCGATGGCACGATTCACCCGCAAGAGCAGCCGGCGCGCACTGACCGCCGTCGGTGCCCTGACGATCGGCGCTCTGACGCTGTCGGCGTGCGCCGGCGGCGGAGGCGAGGAGTCCGACGACAACACTCTGACGCTCTGGCACTTCGAGGGCGAGAACAGCGCGATGGGCATCGCCTGGGAAGAGGCGATCAAGGTCTTCGAAGAGGAGACCGGCGCGACGGTCGAGTTCGAGGCGAAGAGCTTCGAGCAGATCCGCTCCACCGCGAGCCAGGTGCTCAACTCCGATGAGGCCCCCGACATCATGGAGTACAACAAGGGCAACGCGACGGCGGGCCTCCTGGCCAGCCAGGGCCTGCTGGCCGACATCAGCGATGCCGTGGACGAGTACGGCTGGGCCGACAAGCTCGCCCCGGCGCTGCAGACCACCGCGCAGTACGACGACGAAGGCGTGATGGGATCGGGTCCCTGGTACGGCATCCCGAACTACGGCGAGTTCGTCACGGTCTACTACAACAAGGACACCTTCGCCGCGGCGGGGCTCGAGATCCCCACGACGTACGACGAGTTCACCGCCGTCCTCGACGCGTTCGCGGCCCAGGGCGTCACGCCGCTCGCCGAGGCCGGCCTCGAGTACCCGCTGGGCCAGCTCTGGTATCAGCTCGCGCTGAGCCAGGCAGACCGCCAGTTCGTCAACGACTACCAGCTCTACGAGAACCCCGTGGACTGGGAGGGTGAGGAGATCACGTACGCCACCGAGACGCTCCTCGAGTACGTCGACAAGGGCTACATCTCGTCCGACGTCACGGGCCTGAAGGCCGAGGACGCCGGGGTCTCGTTCATCAACGGCAGCGCGCCCATCTTCGTGTCGGGCAGCTGGTGGTACGGCCGCTTCGTCGACGAGATCGACGGCTTCGACTGGGGCGTGTTCCCCTTCCCTGACAGCGAGCTCAGCCTGGGCTCGTCGGGCAACCTCTGGGTCGTGCCGGAGCGCTCGGGCAGCAAGGACCTCGCATACGAGTTCATCGACATCACGATGCGCCCTGAGATCCAGGCACTCATCGGCAACAACGGCGGACTACCCGTCGCTGCCGACGAGGCGGACATCACCGACCCGAAGAGCCTCGAGCTCATCCAGGCGTTCAACGCCATCAACGAGGAGGACGGGCTGTCGTTCTACCCCGACTGGCCCACGCCCACCTTCTACGACACGCTCGTGGCCGAGCTGCAGGAACTCGTGAACGGCACCAAGACGCCGGCCGATGTGCAGCAGTCCCTCGGCGACGAGTACGAGTCCTACGCGGCGGACTTCCGCTGATCCCATGCCCGGGCGGCGCGCCGCCCGAGCACCCCGCCGGCTCGCCTCGCCGAGCCGGCGGTGGGATGCCGCAGCACGCGGTGCCGCGGCATCCCACACCCGACGAACCTGGAGAAGGACATGACCGCCGTCCCCTTCGTGCGGGCCGAGAAGGCCAAGCGCACCAAGCTTCCTCCCGAGGAGCCGTTGATCCCGCAGCGCGGGCGCGGCGGCTCGGGGGCGTACTGGCTCTACCTGCTGCCCGGTTTCGTGCTGCTCACCGTGATCGTGATCATCCCGCTGGTGTGGAACATCTACCTGAGCTTCACCGAGTGGCGCGGCATCAAGCCGCCGGAGTTCATCGGCCTCGACAACTGGATCGAGCTGATGGGCGACGCCAAGTTCTGGACGTCGTTCGGCAACAGCATCTGGATGATCGTCGCGATGGTGGTCTTCCCGACGATCATCGGCCTCATCCTCGCCGCGCTGCTCTTCGACCTCGTCGGCCGCAAGTTCGGCGGCAAGCTGGCGAGCTTCCTCCGCGCCACCTACTACCTGCCGCAGATCCTGCCCGCCGCGATCGCGGGCATCGTGATCGGCTGGATCCTGCGTCCGCAGGACGGCGCGCTCAACACCATCCTCGAGAACATCGGTCTCGGCGCCCTGACCCGCAATTGGCTCGGCAGCCCCGACACCGCCCTGGCGAGCCTCATGGTGGTGCTGGTCTGGATCCAGATCGGCTACCCGATCGTCGTCTTCATGGCCGCGCTGCAGCGGGTCGACCCCGAGCTCTATGAGGCCGCCGAACTCGACGGCGCGAACTGGTTCCAGCGGTTCCGTGCGATCACCGTGAGCATCATCCGGCCTGAGATCTATGTCGTGACCCTCACCTGCACCATCGCGGCGCTCAAGGTGTTCGGTCCCGTCTACGTCCTCACGCGGGGCGGCCCCGGTGACTCCACGAACGTGCCGGCGTACTACGCCTACACCGAGTTCTTCCAGTCGCAGCAGGTGGGCTACGGCGCAACCATCGCCACGGCCCTGACGATCGTGATCGCGATCGTGTCGGTGCTCTTCATCCGCGCGCAGAACGCCGCGGAGCGCAAGGAAAGGGCGGGACTGTGATGGCCGCCACCATGACCCTCACGACCGCCGACAAGAAGTCGGCGACCGGGCCCGGTCGCGCACGGCGCGGGCGCGGCGGCATGTACAAGAAGAAGGGGGTCGACTGGCTGATGCTGGCGTTCGCGGTCGCCGCCGCGATCCTGATCATCGCGCCCTTCTACCTGATCCTCGTCAACTCGTTCAAGTCGCCGGCGGACTACTCCAACAGCGGACCGCTGTCGCTGCCCACCGGCATCTACCTCGACGGCATCGCAGCGTTCTGGGAGCGCGTGAACTTTCCCGAGAAGGTGTGGAACTCGTTCTTCATCTCCGGCGCCGTCGCGGTGCTCGCGGTCCTCATCTCGGTGCTGAACGCCTTCGCGATCGGCATCGGGCGGGTGCGCGGCCGTTCCTGGGTCGTGCTGCTGTTCCTGCTGGCGAACCTGCTGCCGCAGGAGGCGCTGCTGTATCCGCTGTACTACATGTTCAAAGCAGTCGGTCTCTACAACAACGTGTGGTCTGTCATCATCATCTTCACGGTGATCCAGGCGGCGTTCGGCACCTACCTGCTCGCGTCCGTGTACGGCACGTTCCCCAAGGAGGTGCTCGAGGCCGCGTCGATCGACGGCGCCGGCCGCTGGCAGATCCTGTGGCGTGTGATCTTCCCGATCTCCCGGCCCACGCTCTCGGTGCTGCTGATCTTCTTCTTCATCTGGACGTGGAACGAGTTCCTCATCCCGCTGACGTTCCTGGTCTCGAACGCCAACCAGACCGTCCCGGTCGCGATCAGCGTGCTGCAGGGCGACCGCCTCATGGACGTCACCACAACGAGCGCGTCGGCCCTGCTGGGCCTCATCCCCACCCTTATCTTCTTCCTCATCTTCCAGCGCACGCTCACGCGTGGCATCACGGCAGGAGCAGTCAAGTAATGAAGTTCACCGACGGGTTCTGGCAGCTTCGACCCGGGGTCACCGCCCTGTACGCGCAAGAGGCGTACGACATCTGGCAGACCGAGTCGCCCGCCGACGGTGAGGCGCTGGTAGTGACGGCCCCGACCGGCGTCATCGCCAAGCGCGGCGACACCCTCAATCGCCCCGTTCTCACGGTCACGCTCTCCTCGCCGCTGGAAGGCGTGGTGCGGGTGCGCGTCGCGCATCATGAAGGCGGAGACTGGCACGGCGGCTTCGAGCTGACCGGTGCCGTCGAGGGAGGCGTGGGCGTGGGGACCGTCACCGACGACGGCGGTGTGCTCACGACCGGCGCCCTCACCGCGCGAGTGACCCCTGGGGCACCGTGGAACCTCTCGTTCGAGATCGACGGGCGGCGGGTGACCGGCAGCGGCCACAAGTCGGCCGGATACGTACGGCTCGCCGCCGACGCGCAGGTCGACCCGGGAGTCGTGCGCAATGCGCGCGCGGGCGCCCGGGTGCCGCAGGCCGACACGTTCGTGCACGAGCAGCTCGACCTCGGCGTCGGTGAGCTGATCTACGGGCTCGGCGAGCGGTTCGGGCCGGTGGTCAAGAACGGGCAGACGGTCGAGGTGTGGAACGCCGATGGCGGCACCTCGAGCGAGCAGGCGTACAAGAACGTGCCGTTCTACGTCTCGAGCCGCGGGTACGGCGTCCTCGTCAACGACCCGGGCCACGTCTCGTACGAGATCGGCTCCGAGGCCGTGGAGCGCGTGCAGTTCTCGGTGCCCGGCGAGGTGCTGGAGTACTTCGTCATCGCGGGGCCGACGCCCAAGGACGTGCTCTCGCGGTACACCGCGCTCACCGGGCGGCCCCCGGTGGTGCCGGCGTGGTCGTACGGGCTCTGGCTGTCGACGAGTTTCACGACCGATTACGACGAGGCCACGGTGACGTCGTTCATCGACGAGATGGCGGCACGCGAGCTGCCTGTCTCGGTCTTCCACTTCGACTGCTTCTGGATGCGCGAGTTCAACTGGTGCGACTTCGAGTGGGACCCGCGCACCTTCCCCGATCCCGAGGGCATGCTCGCGCGACTGCACGAGAAGGACCTCCGGGTCTCCGTCTGGATCAACCCGTACATCGGCCAGCGCTCGCCGCTGTTCGCCGAGGCTGCCGCGCAGGGCTATCTGGTGACCCGCCCCGACGGATCGGTGTGGCAGTGGGACCTCTGGCAGGCAGGGATGGGTCTGGTCGACTTCACCAACCCCGACGCGACCGCCTGGTACCAGGGATACCTCCGCCGCCTGATCGACCAGGGCGTCGACTGCTTCAAGACCGACTTCGGTGAGCGGATCCCGCTCGAGGTCGACTACTTCGACGGCTCCGATCCCTCGCGCATGCACAACCTCTACACGCACCTGTACAACCGGGCCGTGCACGACGTCCTCGTCGAAGCACGCGGCGAAGGCGAGGCTGTGCTGTTCGCTCGTTCGGCTACCGCCGGCGGGCAGTCGATGCCGGTCCACTGGGGCGGCGACTCGACCTCCACCTTCCCCTCGATGGCCGAGACGCTGCGCGGTGGCCTCTCGCTCGCGATGAGCGGGTTCGCGTTCTGGAGCCACGACATCGGCGGATTCGAGGGCACGCCGGATGCCGCGGTCTTCAAGCGCTGGACCGCGTTCGGGCTGCTCGGCAGCCACTCCCGCTTCCACGGCTCGAGCTCGTACCGGGTGCCGTGGGCGTTCGACGACGAGGCCGTCGAGGTGACGCGCGTGTTCACTCACCTGAAGATGCGCCTGATGCCGTACCTGTATCAGGCGGGCGTCGACGCGGCGGGCACGGGTGTTCCGGTGATGCGGCCGATGCTGCTCGAGTTCCCCGACGACCCCGCGGTGGCCTACCTCGACCGTCAGTACATGCTCGGAAGCGACATCCTGGTGGCCCCGGTGTTCTCCGCATCGGGCGAGGTGGAGTTCTACCTGCCCGGGGGCACGTGGACGAGCCTCATCACCGGCGAGCGGGTCGAGGGCGGTCGCTGGGTGCGCGAGACCCATGGCTTTGCGAGCCTGCCCCTCTACGCGCGTCCCGGAGCGGTGATCCCGTGGGGCGCACGCGCCGATCGACCGGACTACGACTATCTCGACGGGCTGTCGCTGCGCGTGTTCGCGGGCGGCAGCGGCACGGCCGAGGTCACGGTCACGACGCCCGACGGCCGTTCCGAGACGTTCGCGGTCGACCGCACGGAGGTGACAGAGTGAACCCCGTGACCTCCACTCCGTCCACGCCCGCCCGCACCGTCCAGGGCAGCCCTGACTACCGCGATTCGGGGCTCGTCTTCCCGCCCGGGTTCACGTTCGGCTCGGCGACTGCGTCGTACCAGGTCGAAGGCGCCGCCGCCGAAGACGGCAGGCTCCCCTCCATCTGGGACACCTTCAGCAAGACGCCCGGCAAGGTGTGGAACGGCGACACCGGCGACGTGGCTTGCGACCACTATCACCGGTGGGAGAGCGACCTCGACCTCATGAAGGAGCTCGGGCTCGGCGCCTACCGCTTCTCCATCGCGTGGCCCCGCATCGTCCCGACCGGCACTGGTGAGGTCAACCAGGCGGGCATCGACTTCTACTCCCGCCTGGTCGACGGCCTGCTGGAGCGCGGCATCCGGCCCGTCGCGACGCTGTACCACTGGGATCTGCCCCAGACGCTGGAGGATGCCGGAGGCTGGACCTCGCGCGCGACCACCGATGCCTTCGAGCGGTACGCCGAGATCATGGGCGCCGCGCTCGGCGACCGCGTGCACACGTGGACGACCCTCAACGAGCCCTGGTGCTCGGCCTACCTCGGCTATGGCCAGGGCGGGCACGCCCCGGGGCGGCACGAGCCGGCCGCCGCGCTCGCCGCGGTGCACCACCTCAACCTCGCGCACGGCCGAGCCGTGCAGGCGCTGCGCGCCACCTCGACCGGCGACCCGGACTACTCGATCACGCTGAACTTCCACGTCCTTCGGGGAGTGGGCGACGGCGCAGCCGAGGCGATGCGACGCATCGACGCACTCGCGAACCGCGCGTTCACAGGCCCGCTGCTGAAGGGTGAGTACCCGGCGGACCTCCTCGAAGACACGGCATCGGTCACCGACTGGTCGTTCGTGCAGGACGGCGACCTGGAGACCATCAATCAGCCGATCGACGTGCTGGGCGTCAACTACTACTCGACCGCGACGGTGCAGCTGTGGGATGGCGTCTCGCCGAAGCAGATGAACGACGGGCACAAGGGGGCCGCCGGCGGCACGGCGTGGCCGGGCTGCGACCAGGCCGTCGAGTTCGTGCAGCAGCCCGGGCCGTACACGACCATGGGCTGGAACATCGCGCCCGAAGGGCTCGAAGAGCTGCTGGTCTCGCTGCACGAGCAGTTCCCCGACCAGCCCCTCATGGTGACCGAGAACGGGGCGGCGTTCGACGACGTCGTCGCCGAAGACGGCACCGTCCCGGATCCCGAGCGCCTCGACTACCTGCGGCGCCACTTCACGGCGGCGCACCGCGCCATCGAGCGCGGCGTCGATCTGCGCGGATACTTCGTGTGGTCGCTGATGGACAACTTCGAGTGGGGCTACGGCTACGCCAAGCGGTTCGGGATCGTGCGCGTCGACTTCGACACGCTCGAGCGCACCGTGAAAGACAGCGGCCACTGGTACGCGCAGCTGGCGAAGACCGGCGTCCTGCCCGAATAGGCGGCTGTCGCGGCGACGCCTGGGAGTCCGCCGGGATCTCCCCGGACGATCGCCGCGACATCCCGCCGGCCTGGCCGCAGTGGGGTGGGGGAGGCGTAGCCTGACGAACGTGACTGAGAAGGATTTCACGACCGGGCTGAACTTCACGAAGGAAGCGGATGCCTCGCGCTATACGCTGCGACGTGGCGACGAGCTGGTCAGCGTCCTCGACTATCGCGACGACGGTCGCACCGTGGCCATGACCCGCGCCTACACGATCCCCACCTTCCGCGGTCAGGGCTATGCCGGACAGGTCGTGGAGCGCGCCGTCGCCGAGCTCGAGACCAGCGGCGATCGCCAGGTCATCCCGGTCTGCTGGTACGTTGCCGACTGGTTCGACGAGAATCCCGACCGCCGCGGCATCCTCGCGGGGCGTCGCTCGGCGTAGACGTTCGGCGCGTCGCGGCACTCGGTGCAGCCGAGGCCTAGGCTGGCGCCGTGCATATGGAGGATGTCTTCACCGCGGTCGCAGTCGGCTTCGAGGCGCTGGGCGCCACCGCCATGCTGGCCGGGTTCCTCACCGCCGTCGTTCTCGGGGTGCGCTCGCTCGCCCGCGGCGAGGGCGGCCGGACGGCCTTCCAGGTGCTGCGCACCGCGTTGGGCTCGGCGATTCTGCTGGGACTCGAGATCCTCGTCGCCGCCGATCTGATCCGCACCATCACGTCGAAGCCGTCCCTCGAGGACGCCCTGATCCTCGGGCTCATCGTCCTGATCCGGACCGTTCTGTCGATCTCCATCCAGATCGAGATCGAGGGCACCCTGCCCTGGCGACGGGCCCTGCTGCGCAGCGGTGGCCAGATGGTGGGCGACGCGATCGCCCGGGACAAGTCCGCGACTCGCGCCGCCGCGACGGAGTGATCGGGACTTCGCAGGACTGATCAGCGTTGTCAAGCCCATGCCGCCGGAGGCCCGGCCGGGGGACGCTGGTACAGACGAGAGGAGCGCGCCATGGAACGCGACTTGCCTGACGGCGTCATCAACGCCGAGCCGGCCGGCGGCTGGGATGAGGTCGACGATGTGGAGACCCAGGAGCGCAGTGCCGAGGCATCCGATGCCGACACGCTGCTGACGGATGCCGCACTGCAGCCCGACGATCCGGTCGAGGGGGAGGCAGCCCGCCGTGGCGCCGATCCCGACCTTGCCGCCGACGCCGACCGCGGCGAAGAGCCCTGAGAGGAACACCATGAGCACGACAGGAAACGAGTCCGAGCGTCCGGGCGTCAACTACCCCGACCGCGGGGACGCCGGCGGCGCGACCGATACGCCGGAATCGCAGGATGCGACCCGCGACGAGACCACGAGTGGAGCAGCGGGAACCGGCGGCGCTCCCGGCGTGGCGCAGACCGATGACGCGGCGGGCCAGGCCGGCGGAGACGCCGGGATGCCCGACGACGCGAGCCACACGGCGGTCGGCATCGGCGTCATCGACGGCACCGATCACCACGGCGACGACGAGGGCCGCGATACGCTCACCGTGAGCTCTGCCCAGCAGACCCCCGGCGCACTGGGATCGGAGCAGGAACAGCGGCTGCCTGCCATGGATCAGAACAACGCTCCGGACGTCGACAAGGTCGCCGGGATCGTCGCGCAGACGCGCGCGGACGTGGGGACCGAGCCGCTCGAGCGGATCGTCGAGGTGCTGCATCAGCGACTCGACCAGTCGGGCGTCGATCTGCCGGATTCCGAGGTCGAAGAGCTCGCCCGGCAGGTGTCGACCGGCGACGCGCAGAGTCCCACGCAGTCCTAGGCGTCGATTCTCCTACCTCGGGAAAGGCGGCTCCGTCAAGACCGTGTGTGGACATTCACAGCCTGGATAGCCTGATCCGCATCTCAACTCGAGCGCCGAACCTCGCCGGCGCCGAAACCCGAAGGAGAGATCATGCTGTGGACAATTCTCGGCCTCATCATCATCGGCCTGATCGCAGGTCTCATCGCTCGTGCCATCATCCCCGGCAAGCAGAGCATGGGCATCCTGATGACGATCGTGCTCGGTATCGTCGGCTCGTTCGTCGGAGGCTTCCTCGGATTCCTCATCTTCGGCAGCGACCCGAACGGTGGCTTCCTGCAGCCGGCCGGCATCATCGGATCGATCATCGGTGCGATCATCGTGCTCGGCCTGTACGTCTTCTTCGCCCGTCGTCGGGGAGTCACGCGCTCCTGACGTCTCCTGCCGGCCGCTGAGCTGCCGGCAAGGCTGCAACGACACCGCCTCACCCGGCTTCGGGTGGGGCGGTGTCGCATCTGCGGCCGATTCCGTGTGACGTACGCTCGACGCGTGGACGAGACCGTTCTCGGCGGAGGCAATGCGAGCGGGCGCGTGGTCAAGGTCGGCCACACCGTGCGCAAGCCGTGGGCCGCGTCGACCCCCAGCGTCGTGTCCTATATGGCGGCGTTGCGCGACGCGGGAGTGGACCTTCCCGCCGTAGTCGGCCGAGACGAGCGGGGGCGTCTGGCGACCGAGTACGTGCCCGGGCAGCTCGCGATCGACAGGTTCCCGCTGAGGCGCGATGAGCTCCGCCGGGTGGGCGCGATGGTCCGCGCCATCCATGACGCCAGCACCTCCTTCCGTCCGCCGGCCGATGCGGTGTGGACGACCGCCATCCCGGCGCCTGATGGCGAGATGGTCTGTCACAACGACCTTGCGCCGTGGAACCTGATCGTGGGCGAACGATGGGTGTTCATCGATTGGGATGCCGCGGCTCCGAGCACCCGCCTGTGGGATCTCGCCTACGCGGCTCAGGCCTTCTGCGTGAATGACCCCGGCCGAGCGCCCTCCGACGCCGCTCTCGATCTCGTCGCATTCGTGGACGGCTACGACGCGGATGCCGAACTGAGGGCCGATCTGCCGACCGCGATGAACGATCGCGCGCTCGCGATGTACCGGCTGCTGGAGTCGTCCGCTCGTTCCGGCCGTGAGCCATGGGCGTCCATGTTCACCGACGACCACGGGCGGCATTGGCAGGACGCGTCGGCGTATGTCGGACGCCATCGCGATGTGTGGGCGGTCGCGCTCTCGCGCGCATAGGTCCGCTTCCATATACGACTCGGAACCGGGAAGCGCAACCGGGATGTCAGAGCCGGGCTGTCCTGCTTGAGTGACAGGTACGGGCGCGGCGCGTGCGCCCGCCGGGACCGGTCCCAGACCTGATGCACGCTGTGCAGCGAGATGAGGAGCAATCATGCAGCGAGACCCGAATCACCCCAGCCAGGCTGAAGGCGAAGACCCGGACGACACCGCAGATGCATCCGTCGAGCCGCAGGATGGCCACCCCTCGCAGGCGGAAGGCGAAGACGCCGACGCGCCCGCTGCCTCGCAAGGCGAGGACAGCTGACGGTTCGACCCACGGGCGATGCTCGTCTGGGCGGGGCCGGCAAGCGGACGAAGGCGCGGCGGACTCACCCGCGATCAGTCGCTCGGCGGCCTGCGCAGCCGCTTGACGTCGGTGCGGTGCTTCTTCGCCGTCAGGCGCCGTTCCTTCGCGCCCCGGCTCGGCTTCGTCGCCCGCCGAGTCGGCGAAGGAGGTAGCAGCGCTTCGGCGACGACGGCGGCGAGCCGTGCACGTGCGGCATCCCTGTTGCGCAATTGAGCGCGGTGCTCGGATGCCGCGATCGTGAGCACTCCGTCGACCAGGCGACCGTTCAGCCGTTGGAGCAGTCGCTCGCGCTGAACCGGCGAGAGAACCGCCGAGTTCGCGGCATCCCAGACGAGTTCCGCTCGGGAGTCCGCCGTGTTCACGCCTTGCCCGCCCGGTCCCGACGAGCGCGAGAACCGCCACGACAGCTCCGACTCCGGGATGGTGATCCTCGTGTCGACCCGGAGACCGGGACGGTGAGCTGCGGGCATGAACCCATCATCCTCTTGCAATGGCGACCCCTGTCGGCCGTACTGTCGACCCGACGCGGGCCATCGCCCCGAAGCGATACGGTCGTCAAGCGGTGCCCGAGTGCGGACCCCCGCGTGAGATGTTGAACCACAGGAGCCCGACACATGCCCGATCACGCTCGTCTCGGCCGGAAGCAGATGAGACGGTGAGCGGCGCAGAGGCGCCTCTCACGCGCCGTATCGAACTCACTCTGCTCAGGCCCTGGTTCGCGCTCTACGCCGGCGTGAAGCCGACGCTCATCATCGAAGGACGTGGCCAGCCGGTGCAGTGGGGTCTCGGCACCTGGCAGGTGCGCTCCGACGAGACCGTGGCCATCGGGGTCTTCCTCTTCAACAGGATGTGGCGCTTCGGCCAGGCTGAGCACGCGCTTCACCCCAGTGATCCACCGGCGCTCGTCTACCGCGCGCCTGCGCTGCCGTTCGTCCGTGGCCGGCTCGGTCCGCCGAAGAACCGCGCAGACTCTTGAGAGCTCGCCCGTGCGAGAGGATGGGCGGGTGAGCTCGCGATACGTCAGACCCTCCGCCGTAGACGCGGTCTTCAACGGCATCGTCGGATGGCTCACGAAGATCGGCTTGCCGCTTGCCGGGAGTCGGGTGCTGTCGGTGCGGGGCCGGACGAGCGGGGAGTGGCGCTCTACCCCGGTCAACCCGCTGCGGGTGGGAGGCAACCGGTACCTGGTCTCTCCGCGCGGACACACGCAATGGGTCCGCAACATGCGCGTGTCCGGCGTCGGACGTCTCTCGAGCGGCCGCCGGACGGAGGACTTCCGCGCCCAGGAGGTCGCCGATGACGAGAAGCCGCCGATCCTGCGCGCATACCTCAAAGCGTGGGCGTGGGAGGTCGGCCGGTTCTTCGAGGATGTCGATGCCTCGGCGTCGGACGCCCGGCTGCTCGAGATCGCGCCGGACTTCCCCGTGTTCCGCATCGTCTCCTCATCTGGCTGAGGGGTGCTCGAAAGCACTCCCGTCGGCGCCACGGGCGGATCCGTCTATCAGCGGGTTCTCGGTGACGACTTCTCTCGACGACGATGGCTCCCGGCAGAGCGTCGACGTTCGCGTGGATGCTCCGGTCCTCGGCGAGATCTTCCGCTACACCGGCGACTTCGACTACGAGCTTCGGAGGCGTTGACCTGCGATCTGCGCGCCAGAGGTGAGGTCACATACGCGCGTAGCGGGCGCGGGCGAAGCAGAAGAGGCCGTAGACGATGAGCCCGGCCGCGACGATCCAGAGGATCACCGCTCCGAACGGAAGCTCGGCGAGAGCGCGCAGACCGGCATCCAGGCCGCCGGCCGTCTCAGGGTCGTGGGTGAAGGCCGCGACGACGAACAGCAGTCCGGTCACCGCGACGGCGATGCCCTTCGCGACATAGCCGACGACGCCGAACGTCACGATGCCCTTCCGCGCGACGCCGGCCGGAAGGTCGAGGTGCTTCTCGAAGGCGCGCTTCGCGCCGCGCACGATGAACGCGATGCCGACGGCGACCACGATGAGCCCCACGAGCACCAGCAGCACCACGCCGCCGGGCGTCGCCATCAGCTGCGAACTGAACGACTGGGACGACTCCGACGACTGCGAGCGACCGCCGAGCGCGGCGACCAGAGCCGTTGCCGCGATGGCGAGGTACGCGACGGCGGTGCCGATGTACTTCGCGCGATGGGCCCACTTCTTCTTGGCGTCGGGGTCGCGTTCGATCAGCGCCTCGGCGATCTGCCAGACGGCCAGCGCGACGAGGCCCACGACGATGGCCCACAGCAGCACGATCCCGGCGGGAGCATCGCGGATCTTCTCCACCGCGCCGCTCTGGTCGGCCTCTCCTCCTCCTCCGCCTGCGGCGATCGAGATCGCGATCGCGCCGATGAGGATGTGCAGGATGCCGAGGACGACGTAGCCGATGCGCGCGAGCACGCGGAATGCGGTCGAATTCTGGGCGCGTCGGGCCGCGCTCTTCGGGGTGGTCACAGCAGGAGCGTAACCACGGTCCAGCGCGCGGAGGACGAGGTTGCGCCCGGCGCTGCGACGTGCTTACCGGCGATCGGCGGTCACCGTCTCGCCGCCCGCCGATCGCGGTACGCCTCGACTGCGCACCAGACGATCGTCGCGACGGCGACTCCCTCGAGCATGCCCGCGACGACGTCGCTGAGCCAGTGGGCGTGGAGATACGTCCGGCTCCACATCATGAGGATCACCCACGCGGCGCCCGCGACCCACACGTACCACCGCCTCAGGAGCAGTCCCAGCGTGAGGGCGACGGTCGTCGCCACCGCAGTGTGGCCCGACGGGAAAGACGTCGCGACGCTCTCGGCCAGCGAACCGGGCGGTCGAGACCGAGCGATGATCGCGGCCATCGGCGCGCCGATGGCGACCACCACGACGATCGCGATCGCCACGTTCGCGGCATCCCATCGTCGTCGTCGCCACAGGAAGAGCAGGACCAGCAGGGTGCCGATCACGATCATCCCGATCGTTCCTCCCACCACCGCGGGCACCCACGCGGTCGCGAGCCCGGCATCGCTGAGGGTGTCGAACATCAGGTCGTTCCACCAGATGTCGAGCGCGAGCGGATGATGTCCGCCGAGAGCCACGACGAAGCGAAGGATGACGAACGCGACAGTCGCGGCGACCCCGACGATGAGAGCCACCGATCGGCGCGCGTCCGCTGCGACAGCGGTGGTCGAGTTCTCGGAGTCTTCCGCCGGAAGAGGCTCAGCGTCCGACACCGCATCCCCGTTCTCGTCTGCAGCGAGCGACAGATCCTTCGCTCAGCAGAGAACAGTCTGCATCACCGCCGGACGCGCCGACGCGCCGACCGCCTCACGCCGCCTCGTGAGCGGCTGGGCGACGTCGTCAGGCGATCGCGCAGGCGGTCGTCGAGCATTCGCCGATCGGATGCACTCCGATCGGCCGAGCCCAGGCGGCCCGCCGGGCGCGCTGCGGCGTCGCCACGACCGGACCGGCGAGAGGTGCCACCACCTCGGCTTCAGCGAGACGATGCTCGCGGATCGAGGCGAGCACGGCGTTGTCACGGTCACGGTTCCACGTGTCGTGACGGTACTGGTGTTCGGCGGCGGTGACGAGCGAGAGCATGATTCCTCCGTGGTTTCCGACAGTGGAAACCTACGCCGGGGCTCCGACATTGCCGGGTGCGCAGCAGATGGCAGGATTCGGGTGCACGACGGCAGGATGGCCGTCACTTCTCCCGCAGGAACCGCCGGATCTCGCGCGCCGAGACGGCGGCATCCCGGATCATCGTCTCGTGCCCGTGGCCGGGCACTTCGACCAGTCGACCGTCCGGCAGTGCGGCGATGATGCTCGCACACCAGTCGCGCGGTGCGACGAGGTCATCCTCGCCCCGCAGCACGAGCACCGGCGCAGCGACGCGAGGAAACGTCTTCTCCGGCTCGTGCGCGAGCATCGCGCGGAACTTGCCGCGAATGCGCGGCCCGGCGCGCAGGTATTCGCGCGCCCCGAGGAGGATGACGCGGGGACTCTCCACGGCGATGTCGCGCAGAAGGCGCCACAGCTGCCGTGCCGCGGTGCGTGCCGAGGGGTCGACCGTCGGCCCGACGAGCACGAGACGATCGACCACGTCCGGCTCCCGGGCGGCCACCTCGGTGACCACTTGCGCTCCCATCGAGTGGCCGACCAGGACGGCCGGCCGGCCCACGCGCTCGCGCACGTACGCCGCGACGAGGTCGGCGCTGCGTTCGATCGTGAGCACCCGCGCAGGCTCGGGTGCTTCGCCGTACCCGGGGAGGTCGAGCGCGATCACCTCGCCGGCATCGAGGTGGCTCGCCAGTTCGCCGAAGACGGTCCGGCCCATCCCGATGCCGTGCACGAGCACATACACCGGGTGCCCCGCTCCGCGACGCTCGGCGATGATCGTCGCGCCGGCGTGCGTGTACTCCTCGACCACCGCCACCGATCAGGCCGCGCCGGGCTGGTCGTGCAGGCCCACGCGGTCGGGGATGTCGAACTGCACTCGGGGAAGCCAGGTCGCCGGTTCGGGCCACGGCCTGGAGGCGGGCAGGCTGCGCAGCCGCGCGCGAAGAGCGGCACCGGATGCCTCGACCGGCAGCACGCGCGAAGGCGCATGGTGTGCGAGAGCCCCGAGCCACCAGTGGCGCCACGTGCCTTCGATCGCCTCGGGACCGGCGACGACGTAGTAGTCGGGCATGACGGCCTCGCCGGACGAGAACAGGGTCAGGAGCGCGTCGACCTCGAGCTCGAGGGAGCCGAGGGTGGAGCGCTGCTCGTACAGCTCCACCCAGGCAGCTGCGACGTGTTCGAGCGGGTCGGCGTCGTGGACGACGTAGGGCGTCGACACCGAGGCGACGAGATGTGCGGCGACCGCCGGCTGGGCCTCGCGCAACGACAGGGCGACGAGTGCGGGAACATCGGCCAGCCCCGTCAGCAGCTCGTCACTGTCGGCGCCGACGAGCGCCACGACGGTGGATCGCGGGGCGGTATCTGAGCTGAGCGCCATATTCCACGATACGTCGCCGAGGGGGCCGGTGCTGCCGCACCTCGCCGTGGCGGCGGTTCCCGTCGCTCTCGAGCTCCCGGTTCGTGCGGTGTCGGCCTGCCTCGGCGGTCATGTCGGCGGGCGAACGTACGGTGTGAGCATGCGCATCCTGCACACCTCGGACTGGCACATCGGGAGGTCCTTCCACGGCCACTCGACGCTGGACGCGCTCCGTGGCGTGCTCGAGGCGCTTGTCACCCAGGTGCGGGATCATGACGTCGACGTGGTGCTGGTCGCGGGCGACGTGTTCGACTCGGCGACCCCGGCCTCGGGGGCGTACACGCTGCTTTCGGACGCGCTTCGCGGATTGGCGGATGCCGGCGCCACCGTCATCGTCACGAGCGGCAATCACGACTCGGCGGCACGCCTGGGCTTCCAGTCGTCGCTGCTGCGCTCGGGGGTCCACGTCATCACAGACCCGACCTCGATCGGCACGCCGCTCACGGTCGCCGACGAGCACGGAGACGTCCACTTCTACGGCATCCCCTTCCTCGAGCCCGTGCTGCTGCGCAGCACCTGGCCCGGCGTCCGCTCGCAGTCCGACGCCCTCGGCCGCGCGATGGAGCTCGTGCGCGCCGATCAGGCCCACCGCGGCGGCCGCGCCGTCGCGATGGCGCACTGCTTCGCCGCGGGGGTCGAGCCGACGCCGCAGCTCGAGCGCGACATCCAGCAGGGCGGGCTCGACATCGTGCCCCTGTCGACCTTCGACGGCGTCGACTATATGGCCCTGGGTCACATCCACGGTCAGCAGCAGCTCAGCCCTCGAGTGCGCTACTCGGGCGCGCCGCTGCACTACAGCTTCGGAGAGAGGTTCAAGCCACGCGGGTCATGGCTGATCGAGCTGGATGCCGGGGGGCTGGGCGCGGTCGAGTGGCTCGACCTGCCCGTGCCGCGCACCCTCACGACGCTCACGGGCTCGCTCGATGAGATCCTCACCGAGGCGCGTTACGCCTCGCACGAGGCGGACTGGATCAACGTGGAGTACACCGACGCGCTGCCGCAGCGCGATCCGATGCGACGGCTCCTCGCGCGCTTCCCGTACTGCGCCGCCGTGGCGCACATGCCGGCGGCGTCTTCGGTCGACGATGCGCGCACGTACACGCAGCGCGTGCGCGCAGCCAGAAGCGAGGCCGAGCTCGTCGATGCCTTCCTCGCCCACGTGCGCGAGGGAGAGGGCGCGTCGGCCCGCGAGGCCGAGCTCATCGCCGAGGTGGTCGAAGAGCGCTCGCACGCCGAGGCGCACGCGTGAGGCTGCACCGGCTGGAGCTGACGGGCTTCGGACCGTTCCGCGAGCGGCAGACCGTCGACTTCGGCGCCTTCGACCGTGACGGGATCTTCCTGATCGCCGGGCGCACCGGCGCCGGCAAGTCGAGCATCCTCGACGGCGTCTGCTTCGCGCTGTACGGGTCGGTGCCGAGGTACGACTCCGGCGAGAAGCGGCTGCGCAGCGACCATTGCGAGCCGGAGGATCCGACGGAGGTCCGGCTCGAGTTCACCGTCGGCGAGCGGCGATGGCGCATCGCCCGCGCCCCGGAGTACCAGCGGCCGGCTCGCCGCGGCGGTGGCCTCACGACGGAGCCGACCCGCGCGGAGCTGGAGGAGCTGGTCGACGGACGCTGGGTCGGCCGGGCCGCGAAGCCGCGCGACGTCGGGCTGCTCCTCGACGATGTGCTCGGACTCAACGCCCAGCAGTTCCAGCAGGTGATCCTGCTCGCGCAGAACAAGTTCTCGCGGTTCCTGCTCGCTTCCGGCGCCGAGCGGCAGTCGCTGCTGCGTGCGCTGTTCGGCACCCGCCGTTACGAGGACTACGCCCGCGAGCTCGGCGAGCGCGGCAAGGCCGCACAGCGGGAACTGGACGCCGTCGGCGAGCGTGCGCGCACTCTCCTCGGCCAGGCGGAAGGTGTCATCGCGGGCAGCGGTGTCGGCGATGCCGACGCGGCCGAGCCGGCGGGCGATCTCGCGGCGCGGCGCGCCGCCGTGGTGCTGGGCGCCGAGCGCGCCGCGTACCGTCTCGACACGCTGAGTCACGCCCGCGAGCGTGCCGATCAGGCGCGTGCGACGGCGGATGCCGAGCACGGGGCCCGCGTGGCGCTCGCGAGGGCGCAGTCCGATCTCGTCGCCTCGCGGGAGCGACTCGCCGCGCTCGACGATGCCGCGGAGCGGATCGCAGCCGACCGCGCCACAATGGAGCGCGCCCGCGCTGCGGAGGCGCTGCGCGCGACGCTGGAGGCGGTTCGCCGCGCCGGCGACGCGGCTGCCGCTGCGGCGGCGGAACGGGCGGCCGCCGAGGCCTCATGGGAGTCGGACGCGGAATTCGCGGGATTCGAGCACGCCGGCGAGCTGGAGCCGATCATCGAGCGCCTCACCGGCGAGGTGGCTGTGTGGACGGCCGCGGCCACGCAGGAGGCGGAGCTCGACGCCCGCGAGGCAGAACTGCGCCGGAGCGCCGAGCACGTCGCCGACCTCGAGCGCGATCTCGAGGTGATGGACGCGCAGCGCGCACTCGTACCGGGTGAGCTGGCGCGTCTCGACGATGAGCTGAAAGCGGCCCGGGAGGCGGCTGCGCTCGTCGCCCCGGCGCGTGGCCGGCGGGACGAGATCGCCGAACGACTGACCGCAGCGCGCGAGACCGAGACCCTGGCGGAGGCGGTGCGCGCCGCCGAGACCAGGCATCGTGACGCCGCCCGTGCTTCCGCCACCGCGGCGACCGCGGTCGCCGCGCTGCTGCAACGACGGCTCGACGGCTACGCCGGCGAACTCGCGGCGACCCTGGAGAAGGGTGAGCCCTGCGCAGTGTGCGGATCGCTCGAGCATCCGCACCCGGCCCCGGCGTCCGACGAGCCCGTGACCGACGACGACCTCGTCGCCGCGGAGGCCGAACGCGACGTCGCC